>JAKIWQ010000031.1 GCA_022749935.1 Thermoplasmata archaeon
CGTTCGTCGGACAGGGGGAAGATGAGCCGGAGGCCGAACGCGTCCTGGCGGTTGTACCCGGCCGGCTTCCGGTCGCCCTTGAGGTCGCGCAGGTTCTCATCGAGGAGCACGTCGGGGAGCAGCGGGTCGGACTCCTTTACGAACGGCCGGTTCATCTCGACCACCCGGCGGTGAATGTCGGGGTAGACCCGGACGAGGTCGACGAACGAGCCCTTCGGTTCGAGTAGAATATGCCCGCTCCGGGCCTTGACGGGGGGAGTCACAGAAGAGAAGTGACGTTCGGGTCGCTCTTAGGTCCTTCGCTGAGGCGGGCCGACCTCTTCCACGGAGGCGAACTTCCAGCCCGACCCGGCTCGGTCGCAGGGGCCGTCGCGGACCATTTCGGGGAGCCCTTCCTGGGCAGCGCCCGAACCGGTCGATTCGAGGAGGAACGGTGCGCGCGCGAAAGGCTCAAAGAGTGGGCTCGATAGAGGGGCGGGACGCTCCCGTAGTCTAGTGGTCAAGGATAGAGGCCTCTCGAGCCTTTGACGCGGGTTCAAATCCGGTCGCCTCGCGGGGCGACCGGGGAAACTCCCGCCGGGAGCATCCCCCGGACCTTGGAGTCCAGGTCGTTTCCCGGATCCGAATCGCTGGGACGCACGAGGGCCGAGGTCGGACGAGATCGACCGCGGAACCGAGCCGTGCGTGGGGATCGGATGGTCCGGCCCCGGCTCTCGCACTCCGCTGCGGGGCCTAGGGCTCTGGACCGAGGTCGGAGCGTTGGGCGTAATTGGTGACCGCGACGCCCGCGATCATGATCCCGAGGCCCCCCAACGCGATGATGAGGCCTGCGGTCCGGTCTTCCACAAACACTCCCCCCACGAACACGGTCAAGCCGGCAACCATCGAAATGATTCCGATCCCACGGGTCATCGTCATCCCGCATCCCCGAGGAGAACCCACCCGCGACACGCGCGCGGGCTGAGGTTGCAGTCGAAACGAGGGAAACGTCCCGGCATCCCCGACGAACGGGTCCGACGCATCCGTAGTCGGGTCATCGAAACAGCGTCTGTCTCCAGAGTGCGAAAGGATTCCCTTCCCAAGTAACGACCCGAGCTCCGTGACCGACGTTCATTCCGGCTCGAGCTGGGCTTCACGTCGGAGGTAGAGCCCGCTCTCTTCCACCGCCACGACGGAGGGGTCGTAGGACGCTCCGAGCTGCTTCCGGTCCAAGGTCGCGATACGGTCGTTGAGCCATTCCAGCTTGGCGAAGAGCAACGGGTCCCGGGCGGTCTCCCGCAGCTGAGCGATGCGGTCGACCGGGGTCCGCATCGCCCGGTAGTAGCTCGTGATCCAACCTCCGAATGCCTCCCAGACCATCTCTTCGTCCAGGATTCGCCGCTTGGTCTGTGCGCCGATGAGTTCGAAGAACGTGAGCACCTCGAGGCTCGTGATGTCCCCGAGTTCGTTGTTCAGGAGTCTTTCACTCGTGTGACGTCGGATGCGACGCATCCGGGGGGAGTCGAATCGCTCCCGCAGCGTGATGACCGCGTTGGACGAATTCAATTGTCCCGCCTGGCGGGTCTGCCAGTACAAGAACGCAAGGGTACCGATGGCGAGGAGCCATGTCGCCAGCGTCGCCCAGAGAGCGACATCCTCGAGGTTGACCATGTGCACCCAGAAGGCTCGGATACGTCTCGGCCGGGCCCGACAACTGGACTCGTGTAGAAAAGGTCGACTTCCTCCGTGAGGAGGGGGTCGAACCGAAAGGTCGACCGCCCCTGATATCCTCGCGGTGCCCCTCCGACCGGGGGAGGACGCGTCCGTCCAAAGACCGGAACGCGAGACGGGTTGCGCCCCCGGTCAGCCTCTTCTAGACGACGTCCGATGGACGATCGGTGGCCCCCCTCGGTTTCGGTGACGTACCCGCGGATTTAGGAACTAGGCGATGAGCGTGCCGGAGGTTGGGACACCGTCGACGATCCGCTACCTGGTCGTAGTGTCCGAGGAGGACCCGGTCGCCACCGCGGTCGCCCGACAGTGGGGTTCTCGGCCGGCAACCGGAGACCACCTCGACGGTGCGGCGATCCGGACCCTGTCCGACCAAGCCCTACTAGTCCACCGGCCGGGCTTTCACATTCACGATGACCTTTTTGACCAACGGCTGCCGGCCCAGCTCCGGCGGGGGGGCGTCACTCTCGTGTTCCCCTCCGTCCATCGAAGCGAGAGCAACATTCCTACCTTGACCGTGCACCCCATCGGCAATCCCGGCGACGCGGCCGAAGTGGGCGGGCGCCCCCGGACCCTGGTCCCAACGGATCCGCGTCTGATGGCCTCCGCACTTCGTGCGCTGTCGGCCCGCTCGAAGGAGGCCGGGATGACCGCGACCTTCGAGGCGACGCACCACGGACCGGCGGTCGAACTTCCGGCGATGTTCGTAGAGATCGGGTTTGGCGAGGACGCCGTCCCGCCCGCATCGGCGGTCCGAATCCTGGCGGACACGATTCCGACGTTGGAGCTCGACGGGGAGGACCGGATCGCCATGGCCATCGGAGGGGGCCACTACGCTCCCCACTTCACCGACCTCGTCTTGAAGCGTCGATGGGCGTTCGGTCACATCCTCTCGCGTCACGCCCTCGCGAGCCTCGATAGGGAGACGGCCCGCAGGGCGTACGAACTTACGGTCGGCGCCGAGGGGTGGCTCGCGGCCCGGGTGGACGACGCCGGGCATTCCGCGCTCACGGGGGTCGGAGTTCGACTCAGGGATTCCGATGCCCCACCGCGCCCACGCGCGGGGACCCCGCCTACTGACGCTTCTGGTACATGATCGCGCCGGAACGGTAGACCGCGCGACCGAGACGGACGGGCTGGCTGCCGACAGAACCCGGGCTCCGTTCGGCCAGCATGAGACTTTCCACGACCTGACGGAACAGGGCGCTTTGGTTGATCTCCGGGTGCCGGTCGAGGAAGTCCTTCTCCTCGGGCGTGATGGTGATGTTCTTGCGCAACATCCCGTGGATGGGGGATTCTAGCTTTCCGCGTTGCGTCATGGAAACCCGACCTACCGGGGTGTATAAGTGTGTATGGGTGGGGGTTGCATCGAGAGAGATTCGGTCAACCCCGACCGAGGGGACCCACCACCACCGTGGTGGCATGGCGGACGTCGAAGGCCCGCTCCGCGGCGCGCCGGACTTCGGTCGGGCTGAGGCTGCGGAGCGACGCCGGCCACGTGACCCAGTGGTCTTCCGGGAGTCCATGATACGCCACGTCCAGCGCGAGTTCGTGGGCGTCCGAGGTCGATTCGAGGGCGAGTGCGATCTCCCCGATCCGGCTCTCTCGGATCAGGTCGAGTTCGGTCGACGGGATGGGCGATTCCGAGATCCGCCGTACCTCCTGGCGCAACATCGGGACCACTTTCTTCCACCGGTCGGCGCCCGCTCCCGCCTGGGCGACCCAGTACCCTCCGAAGCGCATGGCTTCGAGGTGGCTCGACGCGTGGTAAGCCAGGCCCCCTTTCGACCGGACCCTTGTGAAGAGCCGGCTGAGCAGCGTCGCTCCGCCGAGTACTTCGTTCGCGAGATACGAAGCCGCGTAGCCGGGGTCAGCGCGTGGGATCGACGCTCCGCCGAATCGCACTTCGACCTGGGTCCGTCCCGGTAGATCGAGGGAGACCTCTCTCTTAGTCGAGGGCGACGCGGAGGGAACCGCGACGGAGGGCGCTCGGCGATCGGGAAGGTCCGCGAACATTCGGTGTACCGCCGCTACGAGGGAACGCGAGGACATGGGCGTCGTCGCGACAAAGAGACCCCCGTCCCCGACGAAATGTCGGGCGTGGAACCGGACGAGGTCGCCACGTCGGAGTCGCGTCACGCTCCGTCGGTCTCCTCCGCCCGTCGTGTGATACGGGTGACCGGCCGGAAAGATCGAGCGAAACAGTTCCCGGTCGGCCCTGGCCCCGGGCTGGGCCAACTCGCGCAGCTGTCGTTCGATCAGCTGGCGGCGCACCCGGTCGAGATCCGCGACCTCGAATCGGGGCCGGAGGACCGCATCCGCCAACACACCCAGCAACCGCTCGGTCTGATCGGCCGGCCCCCATACCGTCACGTCGGTCGACTCCGGGTCGCACTGGGTGGAGAGCGTGCCCCCGGCCCGGTCGAGGTACCGCGCGAGCTCGATTCGGTTTCGGCGACCGGCCCCGCTGGTGAGCAGCTGCCCGGTCAGGCGAGCCGTACCCCCGGCGCCCGCCGGGTCGTAGGCCCAACCCGCGGGCCCGACATAGGTCGCCGAGAAGGTCGCTGCGGACGGAGGAGGAGGTTGGCGGACGATGCGCATCCCGGCGGGGCCCTCCGCATATTCCACCCGAAGGGGGTCCGTCCGATTACTCATCCGGAGCGCCTCCCGTCGGTTCGTATCGCACGACGACTCGGGTCTCCGATCCGAAGAGTTGACGGGCCCGGTCCCGAACCTCCCGGGGCCGGACCGCGAGGAGCTGCTGGAAGAGCTGATCCTCGAACGACGAGGAGTGCAGCACGGCAAAGTAACCGAGCCGGAACCCGGTGCGTGACGCCCCTTCGTAGGCGAGGGCCGCACCGCGTCGAATGCGGGTCTGCGCGTCCCGCATCTCTTGCGCCGTGGGGCCGGAGCGGCAGAGTCGTTCGACCACGACCTCGATCGCCGATTCGAGCCGGTCGAGCGTCACCCCCCGGGCGGCCTGCGCTTGGATTGTGAACAGGCCCGGATACACCCGCGGTCGCCATTCGCTCGTGGCTCGGACCGCGAGCCCGGTCTCGACCAGGGCGCGGCACAGCCGGGCGCTCGGATGCTCTCCGGCCCGCCCCCACCCCGGCCCGGCGGAGAACAACCGGGTTTCCCCACCGAGGATCGTGTCCACCAGCATCGTCGCGGGGGTCAGAGGATCGTCCAGCGCGGGGGAGCGCCACGCCATCTGGAGATAGGGAGTGGTCCCCGGGCCCGAGAGCTCGCCGCGACGCTCCCCGTGGGCCGCCGGCTCCGGATGGTCGACCGCCACGTCGGCCCCCGTGGCCGGTAGGGAGGAGAACCGTCGGCGCACCTCCGCCGCGGTGTTTCGGAGGTCGAACCCCCCCGAGATGACGAGGAGGGCGTTCCGGGTGCCGTAGAATTTGTGATAGTAGCTCCGGAGTTCTTCCGGAGTGAGGCGTTCGATGTCCTCCCTACGCCCGAGGGCGTCCCAGCGGTACGGGTGAATCCGGAAGGCGAGCTGGTAGACCTCCTCCTCGACGCGGAACTCCGGCCAGTTCTCGTTTCCCTCCCGCTCGGAGTGAATGACCGTTCGCTCGCGCTCGACCTCGCGGTCGGTGAGCAGAGCCCGGGTCATCCGGTCCGATTCGATGTCCAGGGGGATCGAGAGGTGGTCGCGGGGGACGGTCGAGAAGTACGCGGTGAAGTCCGTGTCGGTGAAGGCGTTCAGTTCGCCTCCGACCTGAACGACCGCCCGGTCGATGGCTCCCTTGGGGTATCGTGGGGAGCCCTCGAAGAGCATGTGCTCCACCCAGTGCGAGGCGCCCGTGATCCCGGGGTGCTCGTTCTTCGAGCCGACTCGATACCAGACCCAGACACTCGCGGTCGGGCTTTCTGGGTTCGGCGCCAACAGGACCCGCAGGCCGTTCGCCAACCGGAACGAATCCACTTTGGGGCGAGGGACGACCCGTCGAGCCATCTCGGGAAGGGCGGCACGGACCCGCATATAACGCGCCACTCGGAGGTAGCGCCGACTTCACCTCCCCGCCCTCGGCCCGATGAGAGAGGGGTCGGCTCCTTCCCGCGGTCCGCACGTCGAGGAGGCTCCGCCGCGCCGCGGGGCCCTGCGGGAACCTCCCGACCCTTCGAACGGGGACCCCGCCGGTGCGGCCCGGTTCAACCAAACGGTTATGCGAGCCCCGCCGCCATCGGGCCCTGTGCATCCGGTGCTTCGACTCGTCCGGGTGGGGAACCTCGGGGTCTCGTTCGTCGGAACCATCGTGGGTGCCCTGGTCGCTCGGGGGATGGGGCTCCAGGTCGCAGTCGGCATCTGGCTCGTGGTCCTGTTGGCCGCCGGCTCGACGTCCCTAGTGACGGCGGGTGGGAACGTTCTCAACGACCTGCTCGACATGGAAGGGGATCGGACGAATCATCCCGACCGGCCCCTCGTCACCGGGGCCGTGTCGCGGCGGGCGGCGAGGTCACTCGCGATAGGACTATTCGTCGGGGGTGCCGTGGTGGTCGTGCCCGTGGTCTTCGTCCAGCCGCTGGTGGGGGCGTTGCTGGCCGCCGCGATCGCCGCGCTCCTCGTGTACGAATTTCGGCTGAAGTCCGCGGGTCTCGCGGGGAACCTCGTCGTGGCCGCGTTGACCGGTCTCGTCTTCGTGTACGGGGCGGCGGCGGCCGGCAACGTCGTCCTCCTCGCTCCCTTCGCGGCGATGGGGTTCCTCGCGACCCTGAGCCGAGAGGTGATCAAAGACATGGAGGACGTCGCGGGGGACGTCGGCCGGGCGACCTTACCCAAGACCCGGGGGATGGGAGTGGCCGGAGGAGTCGCCCGGGGCACGGTCGCGGTCGCCATCGGCCTCAGCGCCGTGCCGTTCCTCTGGTTCCTGAAGATAGGGTCGGTCGCGGGGATTATCTACCTCGCGCTGGTCCTCGCCGCGGACGGGGTGTTCGTCCTCTCGGTGACGTACCTCCCCGCTCGGCTCCACTGGGAGCAGACGATGAGCAAGGTCGGAATGACGATCGCACTGTTGGCCTTCCTCGCTGTGGCGTTCCGGTGACGGGCCCCCGGGCGCCCGGTCGGGTGGAGCGGTACCTCCTCGATTGCATCGCGGGCGGACCCATTCACTTCACGCTCATCGACCCGGACAAGTCACCGGGGAACGCCGCCGGACGGATCGCGCGGGGAGCTGTGGAACAGGGCAGCCATGCGATCTTGCTCGGAGGCTCGACGGGGATCTCCCCGGAGAAGATGGGGGAGGCGGCGCGGGCGGTCAAGGCGGTCGTCCAGGTCCCGGCGATCATCTTTCCGGAAGGGCCCGGCTCGCTCGCTCGGGAGGCCGACGCGGTCCTCTTCATGAGCCTGCTCAATTCCCGCCGCCTCGACCTGGTCGTCCGTGCGCACGCGAAGGCGGCCCCCGTCGTGCGTCGGCTGGGCCTCGAACCGATCCCGCTCGGCTACCTGGTCATCGAACCGGGGATGCGCGTCGGGGAGGTGGGGGAGGTCGACGTGGTATGGCGGAGCGACCCCGACACCGCGGTCGGATACGCGCTCGCCGCGGAGTACCTCGGAATGCGATTCGTCTACCTCGAAGCCGGGTCGGGCGCCCCGACGCCGGTCCCGGCACCCATCGTTCGGGCCGTACGGGAGGCCGCCTCGGTCCCGATCCTCGCCGGCGGCGGGATCCGCACGGCGGACGACGCACGCCTCTTGCTCGAGGCCGGAGCGAGCGCCCTCGTGACCGGGACGATCACGGAGGAAGAAGGATTGGGGTCCGGATTCCGAGGAATCCTCCAGGAGGTGCGCCGGGCCCGTGGCGGTCACTAGCGGGGAGCCGTCACCTCACTCCGAGGTGCGACGTGGACACGTCCTGTTCCGGGCGCCGCATCCCGCAGTGACGCTCGGACTGACGGTGGTCGTCTCGGCCGCGCTCGGTGGGCTGCTCTTCGGTCTTTCCCTGCGTCCGTTCCTCGAAGGCTGGCTCCTGGTCTTCGCGCTTCCCGCGTTCCTCGCCGCGGCCCTGACCACCCCGCTCGCGGCCGCGCTGGGGGGGCGGTTCGAATTCCATCGGTCGTTCTTCCTTGCGTTCGGCGTCCTCGCCTTCCAACTCCCGCTCGCCGGCCTCTGGCGCCTGGCCCTCCTCGTCGTCCCCGGTTCCACGCCGTCCGTGATCTTCCTCGCGGCGTTTCTGGTCGGGCCGATGGTGTGGTTCCGGCAGTTGAGTCTCTTCGGCGTCTCCCGTCCCAACCACCTTCGGGTCCTGCCCGCGATGCTCGTGCAACCGGTGCCGTATGCAGTCTTCTTCCTCCTGTTCCTCCCCCCCTCCCTCGCCGGGGTCTTGGCGGTCTTGGTCTGCGCGCTCATCGGGTTCGCGTGCGCCTTCGCCCTGATCCGAGCCGCGGACCGCCCGCTCCGTCGCGAGTTCCAAAGTTCGGGGGTGAGTCTCATTCGCCCGCTGTTGGACCATGTCGCCAAGCGCGACCCGTCGGCGACCGGTGCCTTGGAAGCGTTCTTCTTGAAATTCTCCCAGCCGGCCGACCTGCGGGTCGGCCTACTCGCCTTCGTTCGGAGAGGTCGACCCTACGCGACCATCGCCCTCCCGACGGTCCACCCCGGCCCCTTCGCCGCCCTCGGGGCGAGCGACCTCCCCCGAAAGCTCGCCGCAGAACTCGGCGGCGAGGCGGGGACCGTCCTCGTACCGCATACCCCGTGCGACCACGACCTCGACCTCCCTTCCGAGGCCGAGGTGGGTCAGATCGGCGAGGCGGCGCGTACCCTGTTGAAGGGCCTCCCGTCCAACCGCTCCACGCTGTCGAGCCCCTTCGTGTCTCCCTACGAAGGAAGCCTCGCCCGCGCCCAACTCTTGGGCGACGTGGCCCTCGTGGTCGTGACCCAGGCTCCGAACCCGACGGACGATATCGCGTTCAGCGTCGGAGACCGGATCGTCCGGGAGATCGCGGCCGAAGGCGGTCCAAGGGTCGCTCTGATCGACGCGCACAATTCCTACATCGAGGGCCAGGGGGACATCACCTACGGGACCCCGGCGGCCGAGAAGCTCCTCACGGATACGAAGGCGGCCGTCCGGTCGGCGGTCTCCGCGGCCCGGGAGGGACCGATCGAAGTGGGGGTCGGGGTTCGGACCGGCTACGACATCGGCCGCGACGGGATCGGACCTCACGGCATCCGTGCGCTCGTCGTGAGGGCCGCCGGGGCGACGGTGGCCTACGTCCTTATCGACGGCAACAATCTGGTGCAGGGCCGCCGCGGACCCATGGTGGCGGCCCTGGAGAAGTTGACCGACCGCGCCGAGGTGATGACGACCGACAACCACGTCGTCCACGAGGTCGATGGAGGGATCAACCCGGTGGGAGAGCGGCTCGGCTTGGACGGACTGATCGGTGGGGCGAGCGAAGCGGTCCGCGCGGCGTTGGCGGACCTCGCGCCGACGGAAGTCCGCTTTGGGACGCGCGACGTCCCGGCCGTCCGGGTGCTCGGCCCCGGCTTCACCGCACGGCTTTTGACCTCTCTCGGCGACACCCTCTCGATGTTCGAGTACATGTTCGTCGCCACCCTCCTTCTGCTCCTCACCGGCTCGCTCGTGGCGGTGTTCGCGCTCCACTAGGAGCCCGGGGACATGTCCGAGGGATCCCCGGAGACCGACCCGCGGGCGGTCCTGGGCGAGGAGGGGTTGCGACTCCTCACTCAGCTCGTCGCGACCGCGCCGACCAACCTCGAAGACCCCGGCCGGGGCCGATGGGAGAAGCCCCACTACCTTCGGACCTCGGACGCCATCGTGCGGGCCGCACGCTCCCGAGGACTGGCGACCCGGATCTACGACCCGGTCGTGGCCGGTGACGTCCCCGGAGAATGGCATGGCCTCCCGCGACCGAACGTGATCGCGGACCTGGACGTCGGGGCTCCGGAGACCGTCCTTATCCTCGCGCATTATGACGTGGTCCCGGTCCCTGCCGAGCAGCTCGGACGGTGGAAGAGTCCCCCGCACACGCTCACGAGCCGGGCGAACGGTCGGCTCTACGCCCGGGGGTCGAACGACGATCTCGGCAGCGGGGTCGTGGGCTCCCTGCTCGCCTTGGCGCGGCTCGCCGACGGGCCGAAGCCGGAACGGAATGTTCGGCTCGTCGCGTGCTGCGACGAGGAGTCGAGCGGCGAGGGTGGGATCGAGGCGATCAAGCACCACGACGGGTTGCTCCCCGAAGGAAGTCCGGATCGGATCTTGGTCGGCGAAGTCGTGCTCATTCCGGATGCGGGCCCGGAGACGATCGTGGGGTCGAGCGGCGTCGCGTTCATGGACGGTTCGTTCAACGAGCCGGTCCCCCTCCGCGAGACGCTCGCCTACGGAGATGTGCTGGTGGGCCTCCACGAGCTCGCCCGAACCTGGAAGTCCCCGCTCCCCTCGCCGGACTGGCCGGATCGTCACGCGCCCGAACCGGTGATCACCGGGCGCGCATCGCTGACTCAGTTCGACCTGACCGCGCCACCGGACGGCCCGGCCCCGACGCGACTCGTGGCGGCGCACGCGGAGAACGACGCGGCGAATCAGATCGCCCGAGCGATGACGCTGGTGTTCTCCGGGGCTCCCGAGGAACTCGGCCGGCTCGTCGAGCGACTTTCTCCGCTCGTACAGCCGCCGTACACGTTCGAGCCGGCGGGCCTGACCGCGCTGACGGTCGCGCCCGGCCACCGCGCCTTCCAGGTGGTCGGCGAGGCAGCGCACGGAGGATACCCCCATCGGGGCCACAACCCGGTCCCCATGGCCCTTCACGTGCTCCGCGCCGCCGTCGACCGGGGGTGGGTGGACGGCGCAGCTCGCGCCGTGCCCACCTTTACCGTCGACCTCCGTCTCACGCCGGAGATGGAGCTCGAGGAGGGTCTCCGGTCCGCCCTCGGGTTCGTCCGGGCCGGGGCCGCGGCCCGCGCGCCGCACGCCCGCATCGAGGTGCCGGCGGCCCGTGCCCGATCGGGGTACGCGCTCTCCCCGGAAGCTCCGGTCGCCCTTCGGCTCCAGAAGATCCTCGCCGAGACCCTCCACTCCCCCGGGATCCTCGGGGAGTACGGGGGGACCGATGCGAGCGCCATTCGGGGCCTGCGGACCCCCTCCGGAGCGCCGCTCCCGGCCCTCGTCTTCGGAAGCATGGACCCGGCCGCTCGGATCCACGACGCGGAGGAGAGCGTGGACCCTCATTTGCTCATGGGGGTCGTCGCGGCGATCGAGCGGTTCGTCCGCGAGACGTGACGGGTGTCCCTCGTGCTGGATCCGTTTCTCTCGGCGGGTATCGCCGTCCTGTGGCTCCTGCTGCCCGCGTACATCGCGAACGCCTTCGCGACGCTTCCCCGGGGTCGCGGTCCCCCGATGGACGGGGGTCGAGTTTGGCCCGGTGACGGTCGACGAATTCTCGGCCCCTCGAAGACGTGGTCCGGATTCTTGTTCGCGGGATTTGCGGCGATTCCGTTCTGTCTCCTCGAGGCGTGGCTCATCCTCATCGCCCCCCCACCCTACCAATTGGTTCCGGTGCTCGCATCTTCGGTTCTGGCCGCCCTCCCGCTCGCTGCGATCCTCACGTTCGGGGCCATGGGCGGGGACGCCCTCGGCTCCTTCCTCAAGCGCCGGCTCGACCGGGCGAGCGGGTCCCGGACCATCCTCGTCGATCAGCTGCCGTTCGTCCTGGTCCCGATCGCCCTCGGCCTTGCGTTCTATCGCCCGCTCTTCTGGGGAGTGTTCGGAAACTGGGAAGCGGTCTTATGGCTCCTGGTGTTCACGCTCGGGCTGCACGCGGCCTTTAACTGGGTCGGGTACAAGGCCGGCCTGAAGAAGGTACCTTGGTGAACGACGCGGAGGGACCCGCGCCTCCGGAGCCGGCGGCGGTCGTACGTATGCTGCTGGACGCGTCCGCGGTCCGATTCGGGTCGTTCACTCTCGCCTCGGGGGAAACGAGCGACGTGTACGTCGATGTGAAGCGGGCGTGGACCGACCCGGCGCGGCTCCAGCTCCTGGCGCGGGCCCTGGCGGCCCGCGTGGGGACGACCGACCGACTCGCGGGGATGGAGTTGGGAGCGGTCCCCCTCGTCGTGGCCACGGCCCTCGTCACCGGGCATCCGTACGTGGTCTTGCGCAAGGCACCGAAGGAGCATGGTACGCAGCAGCCGTTCGAGGGGTCGATCCCTCGTGGGAGCCACGTACTCTTGATCGAGGACGTGGCTACGACCGGGGGGAGTTCCCTCCGCTCCGTCGAGATCATTCGAGAGGCCGGAGGCAAGGTCGACCGGGTCGTTGTGGTCGTGGACCGCGAGTCCGGCGCGCGCGAACGGCTCGCAGCGGTCGGCGTCCGGCTTGAGTCGATCGCCACGCTAGCGGAGCTCCGCGGGGCCCAACCTTGACCGGTCGGGTCCGTGAGGACGCGACCGTACGATTCGAGGATCCGGCCGAAGCGTCCAGCATCTACGGGAAGGGGTTCTTCGGAACTCCCGAGTCCCGCGGCGGCCTTTCCCTCGACCGGTACGAAGGGGTGTATCTGGCCGAGATGTCGCGCGCGGAGATCGTCGAAGGACGCGGTCGACCGGTCCCGTGGCCCGACCTGTTCCGCCGGGCCGTGCGGGTCGATCCGGAATTTGCGGTCCACTACCTCGTCTACCGGGACCTTCGACAACGGGGGTACGTCGTACGCGCGAGCGCACCGCCCGTGGCGTTCACCGTCCTCCCGCGGGGTGGGGTCCTGCACAAGACTCCCTCCCGGTTCTGGGTCGAGGCGATCAGCGAGCGGGAGCCGTTCGACCTGAGCCGATTGTTCGAGCTGGCCGAACGGGCGCAATCGGCGAAGAAGCTCCTCCTGCTCGGGGTCGTGGACGAGGAGTCGGACCTCACCTACTACCGGGTCCGGCGGCCGTCGCCCACAGGGGCCCTGCCGGCGCACCCGATCTCCCCGCCGGCGGAGGGGTGGCTCTCGGTCGACCGGGTGACCGTCCATGACCCCGTCGCGGCGGACACGTTGGGTCGAGTCCTCGCCTACGGCAGTCGCGTGGGGGACCGACTCGAATTGAGCCTCCTCGAGACTGCGTACCTCGCCTCCACGTCCCAGCTGACCCTGCGGGACACGAAGTCGAGCCGGACCGTTTCTCTGGAGAAACTGCTGCTCCGGGCCCGCAAGCTCGACCCCGGGTTCTCCGAACGGCTCGCGGCCTACCGAGACCTCCGATCCCGACAGTTGGTCGTCAAGACCGGGTTCAAGTACGGAGCCCATTTCCGGGCCTACCCAAGGAATCCGGAGCACGCCCACGCCCGCTACCTGGTCCAGGCGGTCCCCGAATCCCACCGGGCCCGATGGCCCACCGTCGCCGGGGGAGTGCGGGTCGCGCAGGGCGTTCGGAAGGAATTCCTGATGGCCGGAGTCGGCGCGGGCGACCGCGTCCGGTTCCTCTCCCTCGAGCGGATCCGTCCCTAACGGCGACGTTTCGCCCGGGGCGCGCTGGGCGGCGGGCGGTCGTCCGGCGGGAGGCCGAGCTCGAGCATCGCGTCCAACAGTCCCTCATGTTTGCGTTCGTCCGCCTCCACGCTCCGCCAGAGGACCTGGAGCATCCCGCCGAAGTGCGGACCGAGCGGAACGGGGGGGCCGGCTTCGGCCTCCCGTTCTCGCTCGATCAGACGGACGATGTCCTGCCGCCGAACTCCCGAGGCGAGCGCTCGGTGGAGCCCCCGGTCGAGGTAGGTCTGGATCGAAGCGACGATCTCCGCGTGCCGCAGGCTGTCCGACGCGATCTGGCGGAAGACGGCCCGGGTGAGCTCGTCCCGGGAGCGCTGGGCGAGCCGCATGCACTCGCCGACGGCGGCCTGCTCGAGGGCGATCCGCTTCCGCAGCGCCCGGCGGAGGTCCCGGTCGCGCCGAGGGTCGGGGCCCCCTGGGTCGGTGTTCGTTCGTCCGGCCCGAGGACCGGACGATGTGTCGCGAGCGAGGTTTCTCGCGGCCTCGAGGACCACGTCGAGCACCCCGGTCGCCCCGAGCGACGGGGCCGCCAACCGCTCCGCCGCCCCCCGAGCGATGGAACGTTCGCGCTCGGGGGTCCGGCTCGCGTCGGTGGTACTTCCGAGACGCTTCCCCGAGAGGTACTGAGAGACCGCGGACGGCGCGATCCCGAGAAGCTCCGCGGCGCGGCGCTCGGGAAGTCCGAAGGAGGTCACCAGCTCCCGTGCGATCAGCGCCTGCGCGAGTTGCACCCACCCCGCCGCGGAGAGCCCCCGGTCGGACATGGCGACGGCCGCGGCGGGGGTCATGGGACGCCCGCAGTTGTCGAGGGGTCGATGGACGGCGTGTTCACGATGTGTCGAGCCCCGTGGTCATGCTCACAGAGGCATTATTACCCTTGGGACGTAGCCGGCCCCGTCATCGATGCAGGGGCTGCTCGAGCTTCTCGCGCTCTCGGCGGCCATGGGGCTCTCCGTCTTCCTTTCGTTCCCCCTGGTCCTCCACCGAAGTCTGAGCTCCACCGCGCTCGCGGCGTTCAGCGCGGTCGCGATCGGGATCCTCCTCTTTCTCCTCGCGGACATCTTCTCGAACGCGGTGCCTGTCCTCAGCGCTTCGTCCGCCCCCTATCTGACCCAGCTGGTTCCCGACCTGGTCTTCATCGCCTCGGTCGGCGGAGCGTTCGTCGTCCTCTTCGTCCTCGAGCGCCGGACCCCCCATCGGAAGGAGCTCTCCCCGTACGGCACCGCCTTCCTGATCGCGGCGGCCATCGGATTCCAGAACCTCACCGAGGGGATGCTGCTCGGGTCGCAGTGGGCCGCCGGCGCCCTGGTCGGAACCCTCGCCGTCGTATTCGTGGGGTTCTTCCTGCAGAATATCACCGAGGGGTTCCCGATCACTTCCCCCCTGATCGGGATCAAGGATCCCCGTTTCGGCCGGATCGCGGGGTTCTTCCTCGTCGGGGGGCTCCCCACCATCTTCGGGAGCGCGTTCGGCTATTACTACCACGACCCGCTCCTTCTCCTGGTCTTCGACGGGGTGGCGATGGGGGCCATCCTCTACGCGATCCTCCCCATGCTGCGAGTGGCCGCTCGGCCGGCCGACCCACCGGCCAGCACCTACCGGAAGATCGACATGCTCTACCTCGGTCTGATCGCCGGCTTCCTCCTCGGGTTCGCGGTCAACGCGATCTGAGAGCGGTTCCCCGCCCGGTCACTCGCGGCGAGCGCCGACGGCCGGGAGGGAAGAGATCGAACGGAGCCATCGGGTGATCGCTCCGAGCGAGACCTCGGCCGCGAGCCGTTCTTCGAGGGCCGTCCCGATGATCACTCCGTCCGCGCCGGTGGTGAGCGCCGCTCGGGCCGAAGCACGGTCCCGTACGCCGAACCCCACGAGGACCGGGAGTCGGGGGTGAGCCTGCCGCGCGACGCGGACGAGTGACTCCAGGTCGTCCGCTCGCTGGCGGCCCCCCGCGCCGGTGACTCCGTAGCGCGAAACGAGGTAGAGGAACCCTCGGGCCGCACGCGCGATGCGCCGCGCCCGCTCCGCATCGATTCCGGGCGCCGCCAAGAGCACGAGGTCGACGTCCGCCGCCCGGGCCGCCTGGCGCCACGGCCGGGACTCTTCGAGCGACAGGTCCGGCACGATCAGGCCGCCGACGCCGGCGCCGTGGAGCTGGGCCAGGGCGCGGTCGAGGCCGTGGCGCCAGACGGGGTTGGCGTAGGTCATCACGGCGGTCGGCAAGATGGGTGCCGTCACCCGGGCGGCGGCCAGCAGGTCGCTCCAGGTAGTCCCGGCCGCGAGGGCCCGGCCGGCGGCGGCTTCGAGCACGGGGCCATCGGCGATCGGGTCGGAGAACGGGAACCCGAGCTCCAGGGCGTTCGCGCCGCCGTCCCGCAGGGCCCCGGCGAGGGACCGGAGCCGTCGCATGCGGCGCCGGTCGACCAGGACGTACGGGACCGTCAGGCACTGACCGTTCGTCGACCGGGGCCAGGAGTCACCGAGGCGCACGGAGCACGACCTCCAGGTCCTTGTCGCCGCGCCCGGAGAGGGTCACGACGATCCGCTCGCTCCGGGGACGGCGACCGGCTTCCTTGACCGCGGCGAAGAGGGCGTGCGACGGCTCGAGCGCCGGCAAGATTCCTTCGTCCTGGGCCAGCCAGTGGAACGCGGTCAAGGCGTCGCGGTCGCGCACTCCGACGTATCGGGCCCGGCCCGTGTCTCGGAGCCAGGCATGCTCCGGCCCGACCCCGGCGTAGTCCAGTCCGGCCGACACACTCTCTGTCTCGGAGACCTGGCCGTCCTGGTCCTGGAGGACATACGAGAAGCTGCCGTGGAGGATGCCCGGCCGGCCACGGGTGAGCGAGGCCGCACCGGGCGAATGCCCTCCCGCCCCACCGGCCTCGACGCCGAGCAGTTCGACGGAAGTGTTCAGCAAGGGATGGAACGTGCCGATCGCGTTCGACCCGCCTCCAACGCAGGCGACGGCCAGGTGCGGAAGCCGGCCGAAGGCCCGGATCGATTGCCGACGGATCTCCCGTCCGA
>JAKIWQ010000032.1 GCA_022749935.1 Thermoplasmata archaeon
CCACCTCTATCTATAGGCAGGCAGAGGATTCGGCCCGTCCTTACCGCAAGAGGGGCACGCCACTCGATGTTGACTAGGACGGGGGAGGACCGCGACGGCAAGCGAGAAACCCAGGGAATGGGTGTTGCGACCGCAAGATGGTCAGGGTCGGGTTCGAGTACCCAACATTGGGAGAGCAAGGTGCAATGCAGCATACAACCCGGACTGGGTCAGTCGAGGTCGCATCAGCCCCCATCCATTCGAGCTGGGCCACAGAGTCACATCCGTCGGACTGACTACGGGTGACCCGCCTGCCGATTGCACCATGAAACAACTGGGTAAGTGAGGCCCCTCCTCCCAGAGAAACCTCGGATGAGGAGGAAAGGGGCGGATATTGGTCGCGAGATCGGAAAGAATTCCGAGTGGAGTCTTACCTCGGAAGGTTCGTGCCGCGAGATTCATATTCGTTAAGTCTCTCGGGTGTCCAGAGGCGAACCATGTGCCTAACCTGTGGGTGCAAGATGCCCAACGACCGCCACAAACCCGGCGACATCATCTGGGACGACATGGAGAAGGCGGGAAAAAACTGGGAGCTGACTGGGAAAGAAGCCCTAGAGAATCTCATCGAGACCGCGAAGCTAGCAAAGAAGTGAACCTATCGGCCGATCGTTCTCCAGACGATCGCCCGAGGTGCACGAGCCGCCGGCGCCCTCTCGACCGTTCGGCCGAGGCACGCGACCTCCGGGTTCTCTAAGGGGGGTCGAGCGCTCGCCGACACTCTTCGTGCTAGCGAGCGGCTCCGCGACGCACTCCGCCAACTGGTCGTTCTCGTCAGCGGGACGCGATTTGAAGGCCGGAAGGGTGACGAAGTGTTCAATACGAGAGCGGTGAATCGAGAGTGTCGACCATGAGCATGAACTCCCCACGGGAACTCCGGAAGTACATTTTCGACGTTTTCCTCCAAACCAGTCGAGCTCCCGTCGTGGAGGAGATGATGGTTCGGTTCCACGCTGACCGAGCCGAGATTGTCACTCGTTTGCGAGAACTGGAGTCGGCTCACCACATTCTCTTGCTTCCTGGGACGGAACGGATCCTAATGGCGAATCCGTTCTCGAACCTTCCCACTCCCTTTCGTGTCTCGGCAGGCGGTACCCAGTACTTCGGAAACTGCGCTTGGGATGCCATCGCCTTCCATGTGATGCTCGACCAGGACGTCCATGTGTCATCGTCCTGCCATCATTGCGGTGGGCCGGTAGAACTCGACCTTCGGGGCGGAAGGAACGTCTCGGATCCGGCGAAAAACACCCTCGTCTTTCTTGGGACCCCGGTCTCGAAGTGGTACGACAATCTGGTCGCGACGTGCTCGAATACCATGGTTTTCTTCCTCTCGCAGGACCACTTGAACGAGTGGAAGAAGGCGCATCCTGGCTGGACCGGAGAGACCTTGACCGTCGAGAAGATGATCGACGTGGTCACGCCCATATCGAAAGGTCGGACAACCCTGGAGTACCAAATGCCCCCGAGGAGTCAACTGATGGCGTACTGGGGTTCCCTCGGGCTCCGCGGGCCATTCTGGAAGTTCTGATTTCCAGCTGGGCCCACTGGCCAAGGCCGAGGACCGCACGAGACGAATCCGGGAACAAGAAAAGATGGACACGGGGGGATTTGAACCCCCGACCTCTGCTTTGCGAAAGCAGCGATCTTCCGCTGATCTACGTGCCCAACGGCGCGGGGGAGGGGCCACCGAGTTTAAGCGCTTCTGGCGCGCGGGCCAAGGCCGAGCTTCGTGACCGTTCCGCCGACCCCCCGGCGGGCACGTGGCTAGGTCGCCAGCGCGGCGAGCGGGGCAGCCCGAATTTCGGTCTCTGAGTTGGAGTGGGTACCCTTCCCCGTGGTCGTACTGTCCTTCGGCTGAGAGGGTGAGTTGGGCGGCGGAGGTCGACTTCCGCCTCCGGCCTTGGCGGGAGGGTGTCGAATGGCGGTCAGGCGATGCTCATCCGAATCGTACCGGAACAGTTCCGCGTACCGACCCCAGTTGACGATGTTCTGGACCGCGTCCTCGAGAGGAGTCTGGGCGAGGGAGACGATCGAACCCAGCTCTTCATCGCTGAGATGGCGGTCCGGCGCCTTGTCGAGCGCACGCAGAAGGGTCCGGAAGAGGGTGGTGCGGGAGAGCTGCTCCCGAAGGAGCACCTTGCGGTCCCGGATGGTGGACGCGAGGAATCGCTTTCCGATGTCGGTGAGGGTCGCCCGTCCGTCCCCCACCTTGAGGAGCTGGAGGACTTCGGCGTACTCGACGGCGGGGAGAATCTCGTCGATCTCGAGATCGAGGTCGTCCGCCAAGCGGGCAATGTCCTCCGAACCCTTGTGGGAGTTCAGAAGGACGAGCAGCCCCATCATCTCGGTCGGGCTGCACTTTGGATAGCTCGTTGCCAATGCTCTACTCCCTGGAGGGTCCACCGAGCGGGGGCTCGCCCTATAAGGGTTGTGAAGACGCCGGGGCGACAGCGGATGGTGAGGCGGGAAGAGGCCTCGGCGCCCGACTCTCCGTAATGAGGGAATAGACCCGGTCGGTGAGGTCGTAGAAGGCGGCCGACTTACGGTCGCGGGGCCTCGGTAGGTCCACGTCCACGACAGCGAGCACGTGGGAGGGTCGTCGCGCCATGACCACAATTCGGTCCGCGAGCTGGATCGCCTCTTCGATGTTGTGTGTGACGAGGACGACCGCCTCCGGAGGCAGTTGAGGGTCCCTCCAGAGCTGGAGGATCTCCTCCCGCAGGCTCTCCGCTGTCAGGGGGTCGAGGGCGCTGAACGGTTCGTCCATGAGCAAGACGGCGGGCTCGACGGCGAGCGCCCGAGCGAGACCGACCCGCTGGCGCATCCCGCCGGAGAGCTCCCGGGGATAGGCTTCTTCGAACCCTTCGAGACCGGTGACCGAGATGTACCGCTCCGACTGGGCCCGGATCCGGTCCGGAGGCCATCCGAGGGCTTCGAGCCCAAACGTGACGTTCTGGGAGACCGTGAGCCACGGAAAGAGGGCGAAATTTTGGAAGACCATCGCCATCTCATGGCAGACTCGCCCGACCGGCTTGTCCCGGAAGTAGATCTGCCCCGAGGTCGGGTGGTCGAGGCCCTGAATCAACCGCAGGAGCGTCGACTTCCCGCAGCCGGACGGACCGACAATCGCGAGGAAGTCAGAGTTCTTCACGTCGAAGGTGATCCCCTCCATGATCGACATGGAGCCGTGGCGGGACGCGAAGCTCTTGCTCACCTGGTCTAGCCGGATCAGCGCCATCCGTTGCCCCTCGCGCGGCCCTCGGTCCCGGTCCCGGCCCGCGTCAGTCGTACCGGTACTTTTCGACCGCCCGGCGGTAGAGCGGCTTCCATATGAGTTCGTTGATGGTGATAACGCTCAGGACGAGCGTCAGGAGGGCGGCGACCATGAGCGGGAGGCCATTCGTCTCCGCGTAGCCGATGTCGATGGAGGAGCCGACCCCGAGGAGTTGGAAGGTCTGGGACGTGCCGACATTGAGGTACTCGGCCACGATGAGCGTGTTCCATCCTCCGCCGAACGCGGTGATCGAACCGGTGATGAGGGCCGGGAAGATCCCGGGAAGCAGGACCTTGGTGAAGAAGCCCCGGCCCTTCACGCCGAACGATCGGGACGCCTCCTCGAGGTCGGGGGGGAGCGACCGGACCCCGGAGAGGAGGTTGAAGAACAGGTACCAGAGCATCCCGGTCATCAGCATGAGGACCGCCGCGCCCTCCGCGCTGATGTAGGGGAGGAGCTCGAAGATGATGACGGGGAAGAGCGCAGTCGCCGGGAACGAGGCAATCACTTCCACGATCGGGAGCCCGACCTTCGCCGCCCTGGGCCTCCGGGTCAAGAAGATCGCGAGGGGGAGCGCGATGGCGAGGCAGAAGGCGAAGGCGACCGCGACCCGGGCGAGCGAGGAACCCATCGCGAGCGGAAGGTCGAGGATCTGGTTCCGCACCGAGGGAACGATGGGGGAGGAGAAGACGTTGAAGATCGCGACGACGATCTCGATGAGGAGGAGCCAGACGGCGACGAGGATTCCGCCCAGGATCCCGTAGTAGAGCACGGGGTGGTGACCCTCCCCACGTCGCCGTCCGGAAACGGAACGGAAGGGGACGGCGGCCAGCTGGACCAACGGAGTGCTGACCCGGGTGACTCCGGAGCGGACTCCCCGCGTGATGTACGCCGCGGCCCGGCGGAATCGTGTGTTGGTCGGACCGAGCGCCGCGAGCTCCCCCTCGCCCGAGGGGGATTGGTCATACCGGAACCGCTCGGCATAATGGCCGAGAGGCCGCCAGACCCCGAAATCGAGGAGCGCGATGAGCGCGACGAGGAGGATGAGGCCGGTGAGGAAGGCGGTCCCGTTGTGCGACCCGGCGGCAAACGAGAGGTAGCTGCCGATCCCGGGAAGGGCACTTCCCCCGTTCGTTGTAAAGATCTCGGCCTCGACGAGGAAGAACCAACCCGCGGTCCACGAGAGGACGGAATTGTACACGAGACGGTTCACCATCGCGGGGAACAGGACCTGTCGGAACCGCTGTATCCCGCGGACCCCGAACGAGTCGGTCGCCTCCCGCAGATCCACCGGCAGCGTCTTCACCGACTCGTAGACCCCGAAGACCATGTTCCAGGCCATCGAGGTGAAAATGAGGAAGACGGAGGCGAGGTTCGGTCCTAACCAACTGTGGGGCGTCAGCCCGGCGAGCACCACGATCGCGACCGGAAAGAAGCCCAAGATGGGCACCGACTGGAGGATGTCGAGGACGGGGATCATCACCCGCTCCCCTTGCCGACGGGTCGCTGCGTAGTACCCGTACGCGAGCGCGAAACCGAGCGACGCGACGTACGCGGCGCACATCCGAAGGAACGAGTAGAGCAGATCCAGCGTCGCGGTCGGGAGGTAGCTCGCCACCCCCCCGAGCGATATACCGAGGGTAGCCGCAGCCAAACCCCCGGCGATGATCGGAGTCAACAGGTACAAGATCGCGGAGCGTTGGCCGCCCGAGCGCGGGTCGCGCGGTCCTGGCAGTTCAATCGGCGGGGCGGAAGGACCGATCGAGGGCCGGGGCTCCGTCCGGCGATTTCCGTGATGCTCCGAGCGACCCGAACCCTCGAGCTCCATGCGTCCCCCCGGACATGGACGGGCCTCGGACGGAGCTAGGCTATTTGTGGCATTTGGTCGCCCGGCCCCGGCCGGCCGATCGTTGGGGGTCGGGTGACGCTCTGGGTCGACAGGCCCCGGTTCCTGGCCGACGAGTCTGGAACCGGAGCTGTATCGAGCGTACGGATTCTCACTTCGGAGGGGGAATCGATGGACCCGACCGGGTCACGACGTGGCATTCCCCCCGGCCCAGGGCGGGGGCCGGTGTAATGAGGAGGCGACGTCCGTAGAGCCCCTCACGAACATGACGCGCACCTGTCCCGACTGTGGAACCGCGATGGAATACGAAGCCCGATCTGCCTACGTACTGACGGGAAACTGTGGCCAGTGTGGCCATCAGCTCACGATCCTTCAGGATGGGGGCGCTCCCCCTTCCGACGCGAGCGCTCCGGTCCCGGATGCCGCGGGGGGAGGGTCGAGTGAAGCCCGTCGCACTTGGAAGGCTTCCGCTCCCGCGGATGGCCCTCCCTGCCAAGCGTGCGGGGCGCCCTTGACGTTCCGTTCCTCGGGAGGTCCGGGAATCGAAGCAACCTGCACCGGATGCGGTGCGGTTTCTTCCTTCGTTCCCGCGGGGATGGTGGACCGGGAGTCCCCCCGTATGAGGGCCCCTCGGCCCGACCGGCCCGACGACTCCGGCCCCGGGTTCCGCTCTTCGAACGCGCGCCCCTGCCGGGAGTGCGGAGGCCCCCTTCGATTCTCCACCGCGCCCGATGGGACCATTTCGGGTGAATGTGGCTCTTGTGGGAACAGGTTCACTCTGCCGCCCCGCCGGGAGTTCGGCGGCGATCGCGGCGATCGCGGGGGTGGCGGTGGAGGTCGGCGCTTCGATCGCGGGCCGCCGCGAGGCAAGTTCGGTGGACGGGGCGGCTCGCGCCCGTATGGGCGCCCCCCCGGAACGGGGGGACGGTTCCGTCCGAGAGAGAACCGGGATGACGGGGACGGAGAAGAACGACCCCGACGTCGCCCTCGTCGCGAGTAGGCCCCCCGCGCGTCCAGATGGGCGGTCGGCCCTAGGCCCGCGGGCTGGGCGGATCTTCCCAGCGCGAACGGTGGATTAGTCCCGGACCCAGAACCCTGTGGCTCGCTGGGTCCGTGGGCTATCGGCCGACGAGACTAACGAACCGACATTCTGGGCCGTCCTGCCATCGTTCCAATCCGAGGGATCGACGCAGCCGTCGTAGGATCTGGTCGAACGGCGATCCCACCGGTGCCACCAGGATTCCGGGCGTCGCCAATTGGTCGAGCCAGGCGGGAAACACCTCGGGAGTGGCGCAGGAGACCAGGATACGGTCGTAGGGTGCCTGGTCCGGCCAGCCCGCTCGACCGTCCGCCGTGGCCACGGTCACGGCCGTTCCGTACCCCAGTTGGTTCAGGATATCTCTCGAGCCCTCGGCAAGCTCTTCGTCCAATTCGACCCCGACGATCTGGCCGCCCGGGCTCGTCAGGTTGGCGGCCAAGGCCAGGAGATAGCCCGACCCTGAACCGATCTCCAGGACCCGAAGCCCCGGGCCCAGGTCGGCCCAATCCAGCTGAAAGGCGACCATGTGCGGCGCCGATATCGTCGAGCGGTCGTTCGCCAACGGGAGCGGGGTATCCTCATAGGCCTCCTTCCGGAGGACGTCGGGAACGAATCGATGTCGAGGAACCGACTCCATGACCCGTGCAATCTTCGGGGGCAGGGACCCCAGTCCGCGGACCATGCGGCGGGCTTCCGCTCCCCAGGCCTCAGAGGGGTCCGCTCGAGTCGGAGTCATCGGCATGACTCGAGCCGGAGGTACGGGTCCGTGCGGGAAGTGACGAGATGGATTTTTCGCTCGACCCGACTCACCGCCGCCTCCGCCCTCACTCCCGAGGCCAGCCCGACCGCCCGGGATCGGGCCGGATCGGCGGTTGGGCGATGTCCCCTCGGGGAGCGCGACAAGAAGTCTCCCGCCCACTCGACGCGATTTCAGGTCACGCCGTGGCTCACGGCGGGAGCTTGGTCAATTTTCCGGTGCGCCCCAGAGAGATCTGAGCTCGCCCCTTGTAATCCTTAACCCAACCCTCGGTGATCAACACCCGATCCCCTTCCGCGACCAGATCGACCTCCTCCCCCCAAAGGACGAGTGCGATCTCACTCGTCTTGTCTTTCAGCTTCGCGTTCCGGACCTTTCGGGAGGTCCCCTTTTCGGTCGCGATCTCCCGGGTCGCCTCGAGCTCGACCACCGTCGCCTCGATGGTCGCCACGCGGTTGGGTCGGAGGTCGGCGATGAACATGGAGGGAGGTTTGCTCTCGGTCATCGTCCGAGGGAGGCCCGGGGTCGTTGAAAGGTTTCACCCGCGCCCCCACCGGCACTGTCCGAGCCGCGAAGTTCCCGACGCCCGTCGCCCTCGGCCGGCCGAGGCCGGTCGGGCCGGGAGCGGGGTCCGAACGGGCAGCCCGTAACGATTCAGAGGAATGTTTATCAGCGGCCCCCCGCTGGCTCGCGCCGTAGCCCCGTAGTGTAGTGGCCAATCATGCGAGACTCTGGATCTCGCGACGCAGGTTCGAATGCCGCGGGGGTCCGCCAGCCCGCGGTCCGGAACTCCTGCCGGGGCTACTCTGCGGGTCGCGGGTTACTTCCTGTGCGGGGGTGCTCCAGCTCGGCCAAACCGCCGGCGCTCGTCGGTGGGGCTACCGAGGCAGGGCTTAGGACCCTGTTGCCTAGGGCATTCGCCGGTTCAAAGGGCGACCCGGTCCGAGCGACCGGGCGCCGGAAACTCCGGCCCCCCGCATTCCCACCCGCCGCCTGATCCGTGAGGTCCGAAGGGAATGATGGGCCGCGTGCCGACGCCCGAGGAGATCCTCCGCCTCGACGAGGACGGGGCCGACCGGCTGCTCGACGACCTGGAGCGTGCTGTGCCCGTGCACCCCCCGCTCACTCGGATTCCCACAGCATCGGTTCGGGAGGCCCTCGTGTTTGGGGACACCCATGGGGACTGGCGGTCGGTACGCGAGGTGGTCCGGCGGTTCGAGGCCGGCGGGTCCCCCCGCCTCCTCATCGGCCTCGGGGATTACGTGGACCGGGCCCCGGAGGATTGTGGGCAGGGTTCCGTCGCGAACGCCCTCTATCTCCTCTCGCTCGCGGCGCGAAATCCCGACCGGGTCTACCTGGTTCAAGGGAACCACGAGACCACTCGTAGGATTCCCACGTTGCCGCGCCAGCTTCCCGAGGAGGTCGACGCCCTCTGGGGGCCGGATGCGGTCCGCGTGACCCGGATCGAGGCGCTGCTCGAGCGTGGCCCTCTCGCCGCCGTCATTCCCGAAGGCGCATACTTTGCCCACGCGGGGTTCCCCACCCTCTCCTCGGCGGAGGAGTGGACCCATGCGTTCGATGCCGTCGATGACGATCGACTTTCAGCGATCGTGTGGGCGGAGTGTGACGTCTCCCACATTCGGCGAGGGGCGGCGCCCGCCTGGGGGGGCCGGGACCTCGAACGGTTCTTCCGGTCGACCTCGCTCCGACTGTTCCTCCGGGGTCACGACCCCGACCTCACCGGACAACCCCTGTTCGAAGGCCGGTGCCTCACCTTGCACACGACGCGGGTCTTCGAACAATACGGTGGGGTCATCCTGGCCCGACTCCCCCTCGGCCGTCCGCTCGAGTCCCTGCGGGACGCGGTGATCGAACACCTGCCGACCGAAGGCAAAACGTTCGATCCCATCGAGTGAGACCCAGCCGTAGGGTTCCGAACTTCCCGCGGGGAGAGATCGGAGGCGCCGTCCGGAGAGGTCAGCCATACAACGTGCGTTCCGCGGCTCGTACCGCGTCGGCCGTCTTTCGGCTGGCATAGAACTCGAGCCGCTCGCGGTTGATCGCGAGGAACCCGTCCCCCCCGCGGAATCCGTCCAGGATCCGGGCCGCCTCCGAACGCTGACCTAGGATGTACAGGGCCGCGCTGAGCGCTTCGACCGTGTTCAGCTCGGCGATTCGGCCGAAGTGTTGCGGGTTGGCCGCCACGAGGATCGGCAAGCGCCGGTGGATGCCGCCCCCATCGGAGGGGTCACCGGGAAGACTCCCTCGGGCCTCGAGTCGATTCCACGAACAGTCGACGGCGAGCACGCCTCCCCGGCGAGCGACGGCCCGGTCGGCCCCGGAGAGCGGGTCGGCGGCGTGGGGATCCAGCACGATGGGCGACGGCCTCAGGCTGCCGATCCGACGAACCGACCGGGCCAGGCCGCGATGGATCAGGCGGCGTCCGGTGCACGCCTTCGGGTGGTCCTCGCCCGCCAGAAGGAGCAGGAGGGGGATCGCCGGCCTAACCGAGGGGCTGGGCGTAGCTCCGGAAGATCGCATGCAACTCTCGGGTGAGGCTGAGCGCCTCGGCCTTGGGTCGCTGCCAGAGGTTTCGCCCGAAGATGATGCCGGTCGCGCCGGCGTCCATCGACGAGCGGACCTTCTCGAGGAGGGCGGCGTCGTCGACCTTCTCGCCGCCGGAGACGAGGACCAGGCTCCGGCCCGCACTCTCGACCACCTTTCGGAACATCGCGTTGTCCGACAGTTGGAGGGTGTTGTACGGGGGCGGGCTGTCCTTGTCCTTCTCCGACGGGACGGGGTAGTTGATCTTCACGATATCCGCGCCGAGCTCGAGGGCGACCCGGGCCGCATAGTCGATCGCGTAGAGGCTCTCCTTCCCGCCTTTCTTGGCGACCGCCTCGCCCCGGGGATAGGCCCACACGATCACCGGCATACCGAACCGGTCCGCCGCCTCGCGCACCTGGGAAAATTGGAGGAAGTCCCGGTCCTGGGCGGGCGAGCCGACGTAGATCGTGTAACCGACCGCGTCGGCGCCGAGCCGGACGGCGTCCTCCACCGACCCCGTGAGGCCGCTGAACGATTGCGCGTCGGACGGGATGCTCGTCTTCCCGTTCAACTTGAGGATGAGGGGGACCTCGCCCGCGAACTCGTGGTAGTACTTCTCGGCGAGGCCAATGTGAAGGGCGATGGCACTGAACTTTCCCTCCTTCGCGAGCGCATACTGATACTCTGGGTCGAGGGCGGCCGGATTTTCGAAGAAGTCGACGGGGCCGTGTTCCAGTCCCTGGTCGATCGGGAGAACGAGGAGGGTGCCTCCGCCCGGTCCATAGTCGTAGAGCAGGCGTTTCAACCGGGTCCGTTTCCCCGGGGAAAGCCCGAGCCGGGAGAGCGCGGGGCGCGGGTAGCGGCGGTTCCCGGTCGATGAGGAAGTGGTGCCGACGCTGGTCATGGTGGCTGGGTTTCGTGCGCTCGGCTCGCTCACGTTCGGCCCTCGTGCGCGGACACCGGTGGGCGTGATTTAACAGCTTGGCCCGGACGGCATGTCCTCCCCCTTCCCTCGGTTTCGGAACGCTTAACCGCCGGTCCCCAGTGGGTCTATTCCCGGAGGAGTACCCGGCAGCCGGATGCGTCCCCAGGTCATCATCATCGCCACCCTTCTTCTCAACGCTTCGCTCTTCGCCGTCAACCTGGCGGTCGCTCTTCTCTCGGGGAGTCGGGCCGTTCTCTCGCAGGCGATCTACACCGTCACCGACCTGGTCGGGAGCGCGTTCCTGCTCTGGGGACTCTATCTGTCGCGCCGACCGGCGGACTACGACCGCCCGTTCGGCCATGGCCGCGAACGGTTCTTCTGGGCGTTCGTCTCCATCGTGGTCTCGTTCACAGTCGCGGGCCTTCTCGCACTCAGCGTGGGGCTCGCGCAGATCGCAAGCCCCGAGAAGATCACCCATATCGGCTACGGCCTGCTCGTACTGGGCGGGACGGTGGTGGCGAGCATCGCCGGAATCTACGTCACACTCCGGGAGCTCCGTCACGCGCGCGAGACGCTCGGCTCCCTCCTCGCGTCCGCCAACCAGGGGTTGAAGTCGATCTTCTACCAGGACCTGATCGCGATCTTCGGAGCGATTGCCGCCTTCGTCGGGCTCGTCATCGTCTACCGGACCGGCGACAACGTCGTGGATGGCCTGACGGCAGTGGTCGAGGGGTTGATCTTGTTCGCGGCGGGGGTGGTCTTGAGCGCGGAGAGCCGGGAGTACCTGGTCGGCCGAGCCCTCGAACCGCGGGACACGCGGCTCATCCTCTCCATCGTGGAGCGGGACCCGCGAGTATCGAAGGTCCGGGACGTGCACTCCATGCTCATCGGCCCGGACGACGCGCTCCTCGCAATGCGGATCAACTTCCGCGACGGGCTCACGACCGATCAGCTGGAGCAGACGATCGACCAGCTCACGGCCGCGATCCGGGCCGCCCGGCCGAGCGTCCACCACGTCGTCATCGAGCCGGAATCGTAGGCGGAGTCACCGCGACGGCCTCGGTGTCCCGGATACGGGCGACCGTCAGTACGATGAGGCCGGTGGAGACGAGGCCGAAGAACAGGTAGATGCCGTCGTTCCCGAGCCGTGCATAGAGGCTCGTGGAGGCGACCAGTCCGACGATCATTCCGAGGGAGATCGTCAGGGAGTAGATCGCCATGGTCGTAGCGCGGCTCATCATCAGGGAGAGGTCGGCGAGGGCCGCGAGGGCCGCCGGCCCGTACCCGAGGGCCAGCACGACACTGATCCCGAGCGCCGCCAGGATGGGGATCTGCACTCCGAACGCCAGGAGCAACGACGCGGACACCATCACCCCGACGAACCCGGAGGCCCCGATCGTCATCAGCCGAGTCCGACCGAAGTGGTCCGCGAGCCCTCCGTAGAACGGCTGGGTGATGACGAGGAGGGCCCCGCCGCCCCCGATCACGAGGGCGAGCGCGGTGGTCGAGACCCCGATCCCCTGAGCGGCGGTGCCCAGGAACACCAGCGCGGTCCCGATCAGCATGTAGATCACCAGCCAGGGAAGGGTGACCAGCAGGACGCTCCGTCGAAAGACGAAACCGAGCACGGTACGGAAATTGTAGGTGGACGTCCCCCGATACCTGGGAGCGCCTCGCACGAGGAGGGCGGTGGCCAACAACCCGACTCCGAGGGCGCCGGCGCCCCCGGCGAAGACGAGGTCGAGGCGGTCGTTCGGCAGGAGGCCGAGGAGCCCGAAGCCGACGGCGAACCCCCCCACCCAGCCGAAGAGATTCATCGCGTCGAACCGACCCATCTCGTACCCCCGCCGGGTTTCCTCGGCCCGGTCTCCCACCACCGCGAGGCTCGCCGCGAGGATCGCTCCGCTCGCGAGGCCGAAGAGGAGGTTGATGCTGCCGAGAGCCCACCGGTCCCGTGTGACGGCCGCCAGCGCGAACAGCAGAGCGGCTCCGGCCATTCCGGAGAGCAGCACCGGCCAACGACCATACCGGTCGGCGAGCGCTCCGGAGATGAGGACGGTGGAGAACTCCCCCACCGGAGCCATGGCACTCACGAGGCCGGCGGTGCCGACGTCGCCGCCCCCGAGCCCGGTCGACCGACCCACGATGTAGCTGGCGAACACCGCGAGGGTCAGGCCAAAGCCGAATCGCACGAAGAAGGTCGCGACCAGGACCGCCGAGAGGGGTCGCCGGTGCTCCTCCGGCGGGAGGGGGTCCGTCGGAGGGAGCACAGGTCGGGGATCAACCGGGCGTCTTCGCCCGTTCGATCAGCTCGATCCAGACGTCGTTCGGGTCGAGGATGAACGCGAGCCGGGACGTGCCCCCCGAGATGCCGTAGGGCTCCTTCGCGATGCGGATCCCCTTCGTTCGGACCCGGAGGAGGAACCGGTCGAGGTCCTCCACCTCGAACGCGAGGTGGTCCAGCTGCTCCCCCGCCTCGAACGAGTCCTTGCCGTCCCAGTGCGTGAGCTCGATCCGTCCGCCCGAGACCGGGTCCTTCACGAACGCGATCTCGGCCTTGTTCTCGGGGATCGTGCGACGCCGCTCGAACTCAAGTCCGAGGACTTCGGTGTAGAATTTTAGGCTCTCGTCCATCTGGCGAACGGTGATCGACGTGTGGAGAAACTTCATCGTGGCGGACCTCCATCGGACCTTCCGCACCTAAAGGTTCGCCCGCACGTCAGGGATGGCCGTAGACGACCCGAAGGGGGCTCTCGCCGGGCACCCAATCTCGTTCGACACGGACGAAACCGACGCGTTCGAACTGGAAAATCTCCCCCGGATGCGCCTCCCGAAGGGTCGATTCCCCGAGTCCACTGGTATGCTCCCCCTCGATGCCGAGGATGTCGACCGGCGTCGCCCCTTCCGCTCCCACCCACTGCAAGCGGGGGATCCGCTTGTTCTCGCGACTCGTAAACCGGGCGCTCAGCGACGAACCCGCGACGGGGGCGTCGCCGGGAAGCTCGATGTTGACGAGGTCCTTCAGGCGGACCTCCGTCCCGGCCCGTCCCTCGAGGTCTTTTCTCGCGAGGAACACCCCCGGACCGGTGGAGACCGTCCGGGTCCCCATCTCGGGGCGGTCCGGGTGGTTGGAAAGCGTGACCGTGGCCAGGCCCTCCGGGAAGCCTCCGACCTCGACGCGCGCCGGGTCCGCCACGAAGGCACGGCGGACCGTCGTCGCGTCGATCCGTTTCCGGTTCTCTGCGTACAGCGTCTCCGCCGGAACCTCGATGTCCGAGAGCGACATGCCAAAGGACAGCGTAAACGCCCGAAGCGCGCCCATGGAGATCCCCCGCCGGTCGAGGGACCGCAGCGACCACGTTCGAGGGTCGGCCCACCCGTCGAACAGGCCGGACTTGACCTCGCGGTAGGCCTTGCTCTTCGCCACCTTGGCCTCGCGGACCCGTAGGATCCCCCAGTGGAGGAACGGCGGCCCGTGGATCCCCAGCACGTCCCAGATGTACCGTTGCATTCGGTCCTCGATGACGAGGTCCTTTCCTCGGATCACATGGGTGATGCCGAGTTCGATGTCGTCCACGGCCCAGGAGAACTCGAGCATCGGCCAGACCCGATACTTGGTCCCGACGCGAGGGTGGTCGATGTCGCTGATCCGGAGGAGCACCCGATCCCGGAAGGCGGGGTCGGGGTCCGCAAGGTCGGTCCGCAGCCGCAGGACCGCTTCCCCCGGGCCGTACACGTTGGCCAGCATCTTTTCCCACTCTTCGAAGGTCTCCTCCCGGGTCTGCGTCCGGTGGGCGCACGCGACCCCGTGGGCACGATTCTCTCGCAACAATTCGGCCGGGCAGCGACACACGTACGCCGCGTCCTTTTCGATGACCCGGCGGGCCCAAGGATAGAAGAGTGGTATCCGGTCCGACTTGTAGTAGACCGCGTCCGGCCGCACCCCGGCGGCCTCGAGGTCGTTCTCGATCAGACCGAAGAACTCGGTTTCGACCCGTTTCTCCTCGGACCCGATCGTGTCGTCGAAGACGAGGAGGATCTTGCCCCGGTACTGCTCCCGATAGTGTTGGTTGATGAAGAGCATCCGGCCGTGGCCGATGTGGAGTGCCCCGCTCGGGAACGGGGCCAGTCTCAGGACAACTTCACCGGGGACGGCCCCGACGAGGTCCGGGAAGTCGCCCCCCGTCGATGGCGCTGCTTTCGCCCGAACGGCCTCGGGACCGCCGAGGCCTGCCAGCCGATCGACCCGTTCCGGTCCCGGGAGGGAGAGGACTTCCGCGACCGCGGACGAGACCAGGTCCCGTACCTCCGCCGCGTGCGGGCGCAACGAAGGGTCGGTCGCCAGCAACCGGCCCACGATGGGGTCGACGCGGGCCGAGCCGTCGTGGGCGACGGCATTCTCGAGGGCGAGGCGCATCGCCCGGGTTCGGACGTCGGAAGGGAGGGGCACGACCGTCTCGAGAGGGGTAGGGATTAAAGGCGTTCCTGCGGGACGTGAAACCTACGGTGTCAAAAGAGGCGACGCACCGACCGCCTCCGAGAGGGTGAGCTCGCCTCGCAGGACCCGGAGCGCCGACGATCGTGAGATCGTGAACCGCCCCCCGCTCCGTTCGCGGCTGAGTCGTTGAACGTTCGAGATCTCACCGGGCGTGAAGGTGAGCGGGATCCGTTCCCGTACCGAATCACCAGGGATTCGGGCGATGGAGCGGGCGGCCGCTGCATCCCTGGGTCGGCGATGTCCCCGGGGGGTCGTCCCCTGCTCGTCGACCACCTCGATCGAACGCTGGTGGGCGAGGAGGACATTGACGATCCGGTTCCGGTCCGGAGGGTCGCCGGCACCGACCCGGAAGAGCACATGATGGGAGGGGAATCGGTGGTGGAGCTGGCTCGCGAACGGACCGGTGGACTCGGGCGAATCGAGGTTGCCTTCTCCCACGCAGGAACCGCCCACCCAGACGGCGTACCCCGGTCGCGGCCCCGGGTCGATCCCGACGATGACCTCGTCCTCGGGTTCCTCCACCGTCAGGGCGTGCCCCACCGCGGCACTGAGGGCGCGATGGTCTCCGTCCGGAGCCACGCTCAGGACCCGTCGATGGTCGATCTCCTCGGCTTCCGAGGGAGACGTCAGCACGACGGCGACGTTTTCCGGAATCCGTTGCCCCGGAAGTAAACTGATCGCCGGCCAGCGTCGCTCCCGCAGAAAACCCGCGAGCTCCCCGTAGAGAGCCGGGTCCCGGGTAACGAGCGCGACCGACCGACGTCTCACCGTGGAGCCCTGACGGTCAAATATCGCATATACCTTGCTCCCGGCGTGTCGGTGTGTCTGCACTGCGGGCAGTTGGCTCCGGACGCGGCGCTCTTCTGTCCGAAGTGTGGATTCACTCTGCCGCAGGGGGGTTCGCCCCCTTCGCCCTGGGTGACGCCGGCGGGCGCGGGCCTGGGTGTTCCGCCGGGTCCCGTCGGTTCGGTAGGGAACCCAAGCCGGGCGCCCTA
>JAKIWQ010000033.1 GCA_022749935.1 Thermoplasmata archaeon
GGCCAAGCGGATCACGCCCGACCATGTCGTGAAGGCGAAGAACCGGCTGGAACAGGACATCATCCTCGACTGTTGCCGCACCCTGCCGCCGCACTGCAAGGTTCTCCTCTATGCGATCCTCCAGGCCTGCGAACGCCGCCGTAACGGCGTCCTCACCGGCGAAGTGTACGACGCGTACCGCCGTCTCGCCGAACGGCTCGGACTCCAACCGTTGCACGCTCGCTCCATCTCGAACTACGTGAGCGAGCTCGAATCGCTCGGGCTCATTCGTGCGACGATCGTCTCCCGGGGCCGGGGGGGACGGACCCGAGAGATCCTCGTGGACGTCCCGATCTCCGACACGATGCCGGCCCTCGAGGAGGACCCACTCATCGCGCCGGTGGGCCGCCCGCATTCTCGCGGACAACTTCTGCTGACCAACTTCGACAACCCCGGCCGAACCGTCCCGTTCTGATTCGTGGACCGTCCGGCCCCTCGCCGAACTCGAGGAGCCATCGCCCGAACTTTCGCGGGACCCACCCCGGGCGGGCGGCGATCGGCAGGAGCGTTCGTGCCGCCCTCCGGCCCACGGAGTGCGTCGACGCGGCCCTGGCGCACTCAGTGTACCGGAACGCCCGCTGCCTCTTCCGTGCTGGTGGCAATCATGGAGGAGGCTCGACGCCGGGCCCGTTCCCGCTTCAACTCACGGAGGTCTCGCTCGAGTTCCTTAAGGTCGGCCGCGACGCGCCGGACCCGGAGTCGGGCGATCCCTTCGATCGCCGCGATCTCGCGGTCGAGGCTGTCGTCCGACCCCCGGAAGCCGGTCATGGTCCCGCCTACTCCGCATCGATCTGGGCCTTTTGTAACTTCGCCGAGAAATCGACGAAGACGGTCTTGACCTCGGTGAACTCTTCGATGGCGGCGGTCCCGGCCTCCCGGCCGCCGTTACCGGTGTTCTTCACACCGCCAAAGGGGAGCTGGACCTCGGCGCCGATGGTCGGGGCGTTGATGTACGTGATCCCGGCCTCGAGGTCTTCGATCGCCCGGAACGCCCGGTTGACGTCGCGCGTGTAGATCGACGAGGACAGCCCATAGGCTACGTCGTTGGCGACCCGGACCCCGTCGTCGTAGTCCTTGACGCGGATGACCGAGAGGACGGGCCCGAAGATCTCCTCCTGGGAGATCCGCGTGCCGTGCTGGGTCTCGAAGATCGTCGGTGCGAGGAAATACCCCCGGTCGTAGACCCCTCCGGTGAGCTTCTCCCCTCCCCGGTGGAGCTTCGCCTCCTTCTTGCCGACCTCGATGTACTCCAGGATCTTCTTTTCCTGGTCGGCCGACGCGACCGGCCCCATCCCGGTCTTCGGGTCGAGCGGGTCGCCGACGGTGAACCGGTCGAGCCGGTCGGTCAGCATGCCGAGGAACTCGTCGTAGACCTTCTCGTGGAGGATCAGGCGGCTGGTGGCGGTGCACCGTTGCCCCGAGGTGCCGAACGCACCGAACAGGACGCCCTCGAGGGCGAGCGGAAGGTCGGCGTCCTCCATGAGGATCACCGGATTCTTGCCACCGAGTTCGAGATGGACCATCTTGAGGCCTTGGGCGCCCCGGACGTACACGTCCCGGCCCGCGTCCACTCCGCCGGTGAACGAGACCGCGCGCACCCGAGGGTCCTCGACCAGGGCCTTGCCGATGACGGCTCCACTGCCGGTGACAAAGTTGAGGACGCCGGGAGGAACCCCGGCCTCCTCGTAGACTCGGATGACCTCCCGCGCACAGAGGGCCGTGTTGGACGCCGGTTTCAGGACGACTGTGTTCCCGCTGATGAGGGCGGCCGCGATCTTCCAGTTCGGGATGGCGGTCGGGAAGTTCCAGGGAGTGATGCAGGCGATGACGCCCTTGGGTTGACGGACCGTAAGGCAGAACTTGCGGCGGAGCTCCGAGGGGACGGTCTCGCCGAACATGCGCCGGCCCTCCCCCGCCATGTACTCGATGAAATCGATGGATTCCTGCACGTCCCCGAGCCCCTCGCCGATGACCTTGCCCATCTCGCGGGTCACGATCCGACCGACCTGGGCCTTCCGTTCCTTCAACAACCGCGCGGCCGTGAGGAGGAGGTCACCCCGCTTCGGGGCGGGGGTGCTCCGCCAGGCGGGGAACGCGGCCTGGGCCGCAGCGACGGCCCGGTCGACGTCCGCGACAGTGGCCGCGACGAACGAGGCGATCGGCTCCCTCGTGGCCGGGTTGATCGTCTCGAACCGCTTGGCCCCGGTCGGAGTCCCCCATTTGCCGTCGATGAACAGACCGAACTCCTCGACCTGGGATGCCATGACCGTGCGACCTCGGGCGGCGAACCGCCCGCGAAGGTACATAGGGGTTTGCCGGGGGCGAATCCTCCCCCGTCCGCACGCCGACGCCCGAGGACAAACACTTTTTGGTCGGCCGCCTCCGTCCCTCCCGTGATCGACCTCGACCTGGTCCGGAAGGAACCCGCAAAGGTCGAGGAGAACCTCGCGCGTCGCAAGAATCCGGTCTACGTCCGGCTCCTCGCCGAGGTCCGAGAGAAGGACGCGGAGTGGCGCACCTGCCTCCAGCAGGCGGACGAGGTCCGGCGGCGCCGGAACGACCTCAGTCGACGGATCGCGGAGGCCCGGACCAAAGCGACCCCGTCCGAGGAGCTCGAGTCGGAGGCCAAGAAGCTCCCCGACACCCTCCGGGCGATCGAATCCCAGGAGAGCGAGCTGCTCCACGCGCGGGACGCGCTGCTCCGACGGCTCCCCAACCTCATGGACGACTCGGTCCCGTTCGGGACGGACGACTCCCAGAACGTCGTCGTGTCGACCTGGGGGGAACCGCTCCACGGCGGGGCCGCGCTGAAGTCCCATGGCGAGGTCCTGGAAGGGCTCGGGATGGCCGAGTTCGACCGCGCCCGTCGGGTCAGCGGGGCGGGGTTCTACTACTTGCGCGGGGCGGTCGTCCTGCTCGACCTCGCGCTCCAACGGTTCGCCCTCGACCTCCTTGCAGGGCGCGGATTCACCCCGGTGGCGCCCCCCTACGTGCTGCGCCGCGCCCCGTACGAGGGGGTGACCGACCTCGCCGATTTCGAGAACGTCATGTACAAGCTCGAAGCGGAGGACCTCTACCTCATCGCGACGAGCGAGCACCCTCTCGCCGCCCTCTATCTGGGCGAGATCCTGGACGAGGACGCACTCCCCATCCGTCTCGCGGGAGTCAGTCCGTGTTTCCGGAAGGAGATCGGAGGCCACGGGGTCGACCAGAAGGGGATCTTCCGGGTCCATCAGTTCCAGAAGGTCGAACAGTTCGTCTTCTGCCGACCGGAGGACTCCGCCACGATCCTGGAGGAACTCCGCGCGAACGCGGAGGAGGTGTTCCGGCAGCTCGGGGTTCCGTACCGGGTCGTGAACGTATGTACCGGGGACCTCGGTTCGGTGGCGGCCAAGAAGTACGACGTCGAGGCCTGGTTCCCTCGCCAACAGGCGTTTCGCGAGGTCGTGAGCTGCTCGAATTGCACCGACTACCAGGCACGGCGCCTGGGGATCCGGCTGGGAAAGGCCGGGCGGCCGGGCAAGCTCGTACCCCACACGCTCAACTCCACGGCGGTCGCGACGTCCCGAGGACTCGCCGTGATCCTCGAGCAGTACCAGCAACCCGACGGGTCGGTCACGATCCCCGAGGTCCTCCGTCCCTACCTCGGAGGTCTTCGAGCCCTCGTGCGAAGCGGCGCCTCGCTCTGATCGGCTGGACACTTCCCGCGGCTTCGCCCTTCGCCGGACGGTCGTTCTCCCGAGGGAAGCCCCTAAGGGTCGGCCGGAGTACCCCGGCGGGGAACCGTGCCGTCGCAACGCCGGCTCGACGAGTTCGGCGCGGTGGGGGAGGCGGCGCCGCTTCAGGTCGCTCACCGGGCCCGCGCCCGGCCCGACGGACTCCCGGGGGTCTGGGGGGTCACCGAAGGGTTGGTCGAACACCCCCTCCTCCGTCCGGGAGTAATTCGGGCGCTCCCCTTCCAGATCGATCTCGCCCGTACCGGGCTCGAGGAAGACCTCCTGGTGGTCCTGCCGACCGGCCTCGGAAAGACGGTCATCGCCGCGTTGATCGCCGCCGAGGTCCTACGTCGCCAGCCGGCCAAGGTCCTCGTCCTGGCGCCGACCCGGCCCCTCGTGCAGCAGCACGCCGACTCCTTCCGGCAGTGGCTGGTCCCCCTCCGGACGGCCCGATTCACGGGTTCGGTGCGACGACCCGTCCGCGAAGGGAGCTGGGCGGACGCCGACCTCGTATTCGCCACCCCCGAGATCGTCCAGAACGACCTCCTGGCCGGCCGGTACGACCTCAGGGACGTCGCGCTCGTCGTCTTCGACGAATCCCATCACGCCGTCGGGAAGTACGTCTACGTCCCGATCGCCGAGAGGTACCGATCGGAGCGCCCGACCGGCGGCCATGTCCTCGGGCTCACCGCCTCCCCGGGTGGGCGCGATGAGCACATCGAGGAGGTCGTCGCCGCGCTCGGTGTGACCCGGATCGAGGCGCGCAGTCGGGAGGACCCGGGGGTCGCCGAGTACGTCCAACCGGTGGACGTCGACTATCTCTGGGTCGACCTGGCACCGGTCGCGGCGGCGATCCAGACCGACCTCCAGGCGGCCGCCCACGGGACCGGTCGTCGGCTCCAGAAGATGGGGTACCTCCGAAAGAAACCGATCGACTCGGTCTCGGTGAAGGACCTCATCGCGCTCCGGAGCGAGATCTTCGCTCGGCCGGGACCGATGGTCCGGAAATTCGGCCCCCTCTTCCACCAACTCGTACTGCTGCACCTCCACCACGCGCAGGAGCGGCTCGAAACCCAGGGGATCGCCCCCTTCCTCCAGTACCTGGAGCGCGTCGCGGCCAAGGACAAGCCCTCCCGGGGCGACCTCGCCTTCCTCAAGCTCCCGGAGGTCGCGCAGGCGAGGAAGGAGGCGGCCGAGTTCCTGCGGAGTTCGAAGGAGTCCTCCCATCCCAAGCTGGACGCGCTGGTCGGGCTCGTTCGGGAGACCCTCGCCGCGGCCCGGGATCGACCGGTACGGATCCTCGTCTTTGCCCAGTACCGGGACACCATCCAGTCGATCCAGGAGATCCTCGAGAAGAACGACTGGAGGGTCGCCCGATTCGTCGGACAGGCGACCCGCGACAAGGAGGACCCGGGGATGAGCCAGAAAGACCAAGCGCGGGTCCTCCAAGGGTTCCGGGCGGGCCAGTTTCCGGTGATGGTCGCGAGCAGCGTGGCCGAGGAGGGGCTCGACATTCCGGACGTAGACCTGGTCGTGTTCTTCGAGTCGGTCCCCAGCGAGATCCGGGCGATCCAGCGGCGGGGTCGTACGGGACGGAGCTCGCTCGGCCGGGTGGTCGTGATGCTCACGCGCGCCACTCGCGATGTACGGTACCAGGCCTCCGAAGTGCGGAGAGAGCGGGCCATGCGACGGATCGTTCGCCGTCTTTCGTCGGAGGCACGGGCCCGACGGGCGGCCGAGACGGGGACGTCAACCGAGTCGGGCCCGCCGCGCGGGTCCCGGAAATCGCGCGCCAAGAACTCTGGCGGATGAACGTTCCGTTCGTCCGTGCTAGCATGCGTCTCGGGAACCGGGGCTAAATAGTCAGGTCCGGGTCGAACGCGCTAGGCGGTCGATGGGACCCTTCGGTTGGCTGCAGGAGAATCTCGGTCTCACGACCCTGACCCTCCTCTGCCTCCTCCTCACGGCCTACCTCGTCTACGCGATGATCCACCCCGAGGAATTCTGAGGGGGTGGGGGGCGCGTTCGAGCTGCAATCCCTCGGGGATGTCATCCTGCTGCTCGCCCTGGCCCTCGCGGCGGCCCCCTGGTTCGGTGCCTATCTCGGTCGGGTCTACATGGACCGTCCTTTGCCCGGGGATCTCGTCCTGACGCGTATCGAATCCGGGATCTACCGCCTCCTCGGCACCTCACCGCGACGGTCGATGCCCGCGGGGGAGTACATGCTCGCGCTCCTGCTCGTCAACGGGGGGATGCTGGCGTTCCTGTTCTTCTTCTTCTTCGACCAGTCGGCCCTGCCGCTCAACCCCACGAGCGTCCCCAACATGAGCTGGGACCTCGCGTTCCACTCCGCCTCCAGCTTCACGACCAACACCGACTACACCCACTTCACCAACGAGTCCCAGATCAGTTTCGGGGCGATCATCATCGCGTGGCAGCTCGCCCTATTTCTCTCCGCCGCGACGGGCCTCGCGGTCATGGCCGCGATGATTCGAGGGTTCGTCCGGAAGGACGGCACGCTCGGGAACTTCTACGTCGACATGGTCCGGACCATCCTTCGAGTCCTCCTTCCGATCTCGATCGTCGGGGCCCTCATCCTCGTCCTGCTGGGCGTGCCGGAAACGTACACCGCGACCGTGATCGCGCACCCCATCACGGGCGGCTCCCAGACGATCTACCTCGGGCCGGTCGCGAGCTTCCAGTCGATGTCGCTCCTCGGGACGAACGGAGGGGGCTGGTACTCGGCCAACATGGCGTCGCCGCTGGCCAACCCCTCCGCGGTCTCCAACCTCTTCGCGGTGTTCATCATGCTCCTCATCCCCTTCTCGGCCCCCTTCGCGTTCGCCCAGATTATTCGTCGGAAGGGCGAGGCGTGGCCGTTCGTCGGGACTGTACTCATCGTCCTCGTGGTCGCGCTCGGCCTCTTCATCGCGTTCCAGGCCGCGACCAACCCGGGCATCGCCACCGTGGCCAACCTCGGCGCGCAGACGAACGGGTACCCGGTGGGACAGGAGACCCGGTTCAGCCTCCCGGAAGCGTCGCTCTTCCAGGTCGTCAGCGTCTACGGGAACGTCGGCGCGAACAACATGGCGATCGGGTCGGTCACGCCCGTCGCCCAGATGGTCCTCCTGTTCGGGATGTTCACCCAGAGCACGCCCGGCGGGGAGGGGACCGGATTCGGGATGTTGTTGCTGTTCGCGGTGCTCGCGATCTTCGTCGGGGGACTCATGGTGGGCCGCACCCCGGAGTACTTGGGGAAGAAGATCGAGACCTCCCACCTGAAGTGGGCCGCGCTCGCCCTCCTCATCCATCCGGCGACCATCCTCATCCCCTTCGTCCTGTCGGTCGCCGGCGGGTTCGTCGACCTGAACGGGGCCAACCTCCCGACTACCGCCCACAATTTCACGTCCGTACTCTACGAGTTCACGTCCGAGTCGGCCAACAACGGGAGCGCGCTCTCGACCGGTGCGTTCAACGACACCACTCCGTTCTTCAACCTGGTCGGCGCGGCGGTGATGCTCATCGGTCGATTCGTGCCGATCTGGGCGATGCTGAAGGTCGGGGACCTGTTCGCCCGTCAGGAAGCCCTGCCGCCGAACTCGGGGACCTTGCGAACCTCGAGCGGGACCTTCACGGTCTACCTCACGCTGTTCCTGATCATCACCTCGGCCCTGCTCTTCCTGCCGGTCCTCGCGATGGGACCTCTCGCCCAGATCGTGGGAGGGATGTAGGATGGCGGGAGGGGTGGCGCCCGAATCCGGGGCGAGGGTCTCGGTCCGCCGGACTCCCCACACCTCCGTCCGTCGGGTGCTCTACGACTCGTTCCGGATGTTCCGGCCCCGGGACCAGTACCGTCACCCCGTGATGTTCTGCGTCTACGTCCTGTTCCTCCTCTTGATCGTCCTCACGCTCGTGCCGGGAGCGTTCCCGGACATCGCCCGCAGCTACCACCCGTCGTACTACCTCTCGGTCACGGTCATCCTGTTCTTCACCCTCTGGTTTGCGAACGTCTCGCAGGCGATCGCCGAGGCCCAAGGAAGGGCCCAGGCCGACAGCCTACGCCAGATCCGGAGCGGGATCCGGGCCCGGCAGGTCCTCCCCGATGGGTCGGAGCGCTGGGTCGCTTCCGACGTGTTGCGCATCGGCGACACCATGGAGATCCGGGCCGGCGAACCCGTGCCCATCGACGGGGACGTGACCCACGGGGTGGCGGTCATCGACGAATCGATGATGACGGGGGAGTCCGAGGCGGTCACCCGGGAGAGCGGAGGGGACAAAACCAGCGTGCTCGGAGGAACGCGTGTCCTCCAGGGGACCGTCCGCGTGCGCGTCAGCGCCGTTCGGGGCGAATCGTTCCTCGACCGCCTCATTCGCCTGGTCGAGGGGCAGGGCCGCGAACCGACGCCCAACGAGCTGGCGCTCGGGGTGCTTCTCTACGCGTTCACCATCGCGCTGTTCACGGTCGTCGTGACGTTCATCTTCCTCGCTAATTTCACGGCGATCATCTACATCGACGTCGCGACCATCGTCGCCCTCTTCGTCTGTCTGATGCCGACGACCATCGGTGCCCTCCTGCCGGCGATCGGCATCTCGGGCATCAATCGGGTCGCGAAGGCGAACGTCATCGCGAAATCCGGAAAGGCGGTCGAGGCGGCGGGCGACCTGGACGTGCTCATCCTCGACAAGACGGGCACGATCACCATCGGCAACCGGCTCGCGGTCCAGTTCCTGATCGCGCCGGGAGTCACGATGCCGGAACTGCTGGGGGGAGCGCTCCTCTCCGCCGCCGTGGACGATACTCCGGAGGGCCGCTCGATCGTGCGTCTCGCGGCCCGGCGGAACGCACCCGTGCGTCGCCTGGACCCGGGCGGATACAAGGTCCTCCCCTTCACTCCCGAACGTCGGATGAGCGGGATCGTCCTCGCCGACGGGACGGAGTTCTACAAGGGATCGGTCCAGGCGATCTCGGCTCATGCCGGCCCGCTCCCGTCCGCGCTCCAGAAGCAGGCCGACGATGCGTCGCGTTCCGGGATGACGCCCCTCGCGATCACGGCCAACAAGCGCGTGCTGGGACTCGTCCTCCTCAAAGATGTGGTCAAGCCCGGAATCAAGGACCGCCTCCACGAACTCAAGACGATGGGGATCCGGACGATCATGTGCACCGGCGACAACCGGCTCACGGCGGCGGCGATCGCCCGGGAGAGCGGGGTCGACGAGTTCATGGCCGAGGCAAAACCGGAGACGAAGCTTCTGCTCATTCAACGCGAGAAGGCGCACGGCCGCCTCGTAGCGATGACGGGGGACGGCACCAACGACGCGCCGGCCCTGGCCCGGGCCGACGTCGGCCTCGCGATGAACAGTGGGACGAGCGCGGCCAAGGAGGCCGGCAACATGGTCGACCTGGACAACGACCCGACCAAGCTCATCGAGATCGTCTCGATCGGCAAGCAGCTCCTGATCACGCGCGGTTCGCTTACGACGTTCTCCATCACCAACGACGTCGCGAAGTACTTCGCCATCATCCCGGCCCTCTTCATCGCCGCGGGGTCGTCGTCCCTTCCGGGGATCGCGTTCCTCAACCTCATGGGCCTTTCGAACCCGCAGCTCGCGGTCCTCTCGGCCCTCCTCTTCAACGCGGTCATCATCCCCTTCCTCATCCCCCTCGCGCTGGCGGGCGTCCCGTTCCGCCCCCGGAGCGCGATCGACCTCCTCCGGCGGAACCTCCTCCTCTACGGGGTCGGGGGGCTCGTGAGCGCGTTCGTCGGGATCAAACTGATCTACCTCGTCCTCGCGTACCTCGGGGGTCTCCCGTTCTTCCTCTCGCTCGGGGACATCGTGGCGCACTGGCTCCCCCTCGGAGGGCTGTGAGCGGCACGCCGCCGGCCCCGGTCGCCGCGCGCCCCTCGCCGGGACCGATCCCTGTCGTGCTCGCCGTTCCCCCCGCGGTCCCCGGAGTTCCGCCCCCGACTCGGGGAGCCGGTCGCCGGAGGATCCGCCCGGCCCACTCCTTCGGCACTCATGTGCGGGCGGCCCTCCTCTTCCTGGTCCTTTCCGTCCTCGTCTCCGGCTTTGCCTATCCCCTCTTCGTGACGGAAGTGGCCCAAGTCATCGACCCCGGGGCGGCGAACGGCTCCCTGCTCCACTACCCGAATGGGACGGTCGCCGGTTCCTCCCTCATCGCCCAGAACACGAGCGCGCCGTACCTCTTCTGGGCCCGCCCGTCCCTCACCGATTACAACACGACGCTCGGGGCCGCGACGCCTCCGGGCCCGACCGACCCGGCGCTCGGTGCGCTCCTCAACGAAACCCTCTCGTACATGCGGGCGTATGGGAATTTCACGGTGAACGCGTCCCTCCCGTTCTGGTGGGTGGCCCCGTCCGGCTCCTCGGTCGACCCAGACCTCACTCCGGAGGCGGTCCTCGTCCAGATCCCCCGGGTGAGCGAGGCCACGAACCTCTCCATCGCCTACCTCACGGCGTTCGTGAACGACCACATCCAGGAGCCGGTGATCCCGTTCGTCGGCGTCCCGTACGTCGACGTGCTCTCGTTGGACCTCGACTTGCTCCCGCTCATCGGTCGGTGAGCGATGTACCGACGTATCCTCGTGCCGGTGGCCGAGCCCAACGAGGTGGAGCCGATGATCCGGTTCGCCGCTAGCCTGCTCGATACCGACGGGGAGATCCGAGTCCTCCACATCATCCCGACCACGACCCTCCCCGAGGTGGCGCGGGAGTGGCGGGCCAGTGTCAACATCGTCATCCCCGCCCACGAAGCGGGCGCCGCACTCGATGTCCGGGTCGAACCCGAAGTCCGGGCCGCCACGGACGTCTCCGGAGAGATCCTCGAGGCGGCGGAGACCGAGGGGGTCGACGCGATCATCCTCACGCTCAAGGGAAACCGCGCGAGCCGCAATCCCTTCGTCGGTCGAACCGCGAGCGGGATCCTCCACCACGCCCGCTCGGACGTGCTGATCCTGAACCGGCTCGCCCTCGCCGCCGACCACGTCCCCCGAATCCTCGTCCCGACGTTCCAGGCGACCCCGCCTCCCAAGGCGATGCGGATCGCCGAGGAGATCTCGGTCCGGCGGGGAGGAGTGCCGGTGATCACGCTCGGTCTCGGGCCCCGCGTGGCGGGGGGCGGGGTCGAGGCGACGCGGGAGGAGCAGAGCCCCCGCGGAGTTCCGTTCGTGCACAAGCGATCGTTCTTCCCGGAATCCCGGCTCGGCCGCCGGAGTCGGTTAGCCGAGCTCTTGCTCCGAGCGGCCCAACGGGAGCGGTACGGCCTCCTGCTCGTGGGCGGCGAGGAAGAGGGGAGCCAGGGCCCCCTCCTCACGCGGCGCTTCCTCGAAGAGCTCTTCCGGGCGGCGCCCTGTCCGGTCGTCGCCGTGCGCGTCTGAACGGTCCGTCCCGATGGGCGAGCTCTCGTTCGTCGGCCTCGGCCTCGCCGACGAGCGGGGACTCTCCGCACGGGCCCTCGAGGTGCTCCAGAGGGCGGGTCGAGTGTTCGCGGAGGAGTATACCGCCGTCGCGCCGCCCGGTACTCTCGAAAGGCTCGGGGTCCTCCTCGGGCACCCCGTCGAAGTGCTCGACCGACCGCTCCTCGAGTCGGAGCGACCGATCCTGGAGGCGCTCGCGACCCACGCCCGGGTGGCGCTCCTCGTCGTGGGAGACCCGTTCGCCGCCACGACCCACGTCGCACTGAGGCTCGCCGCAGAGAAGGCCGGGCACGACTGGCGGTACTTCCCCAACGCGAGCATCCTCACGGCGGCCGCGAGCTATCTCGGACTGATGCACTACCGGTTCGGGCGTACCGTCTCGATCCCCTTCCCCGCCCCCGGATTCGAGCCGCGGTCCCCGGTCGAGCAGATCCGGGCGAACCGGTCCGCGGGCCTCCACACGCTCGTGCTCCTCGACCTCCGTCCCGAGGAGGGGCGGTTCCTTACGGCCGGGGAAGGGCTCCGGATCCTCCGGGACCGGGATCCCGAGGGGACCGTGCTCGCCGCCGGGACCCCGGTCGCGGTCGTCGCCCGGGTCGGGCGAGACGACGCCGCCGGATGGTTCGGGCCGGTCGAGCGGCTCGCGACCGAGGTCGAATTCGGGCCGCCGCTCCACGCCATCGTGGTCCCGGCCGACCTGCATTTCGAGGAAGCGGCCGCCCTCGAGAGGTATCGGGTCGCGGCGACCGAAATGCCCCGCTAGGGGCTGGTCGGCGGCGCCGGCGGGCGGAGCGCCTCCGCGAACTGTCGGATCCGGAACGGACGGAGCAGGATGACGTCCGGACCCCCCGGCACCGATTCCGGGGGCGGCGGTCGGGAGGCCGGGGCGACGAGGATCGTGCGTAGCTTCGGGAGGAGGGCTCGAGCGTCCGCGAGCAGTCGGGGGATCGTGCCTTCCGCGAGGTTCACGTCGACCACGAGCAGCGTCGGGTGGTGGTGCGCCAGCAGCTCCATCGCCTGCGTCGCCCCCTCGGCTTCGCCGTCGACCCGAAAGTGATGGAGGCGGAGGAGGCCACGGAGGAGGACCCGGGTCTCCTCGTCGCCGGCGACGACGACGGCGCTCGTGGACGAGGCTTCCGGCGTACTCATAGAACCAGCTCCCGGTGCAAGGTCCGTTTCTAACTGGAGCGAGGGACCTCCTCGCCCAAATAACCGTTGCCTTGAAACCAACTCGTTTGAGGCGTGCTCGGGGACTGAACCCGACGGCTCACGCCTCCGGAACCTCCCCCGGCGAGCCCCAGTTCGCGACGCCCGCCGCGCGCAGGAGCGCGCCGAGGGCGTCGTGGTATCCGGCCGCCGGGGCCTCCAAGAGAACGCGAACCGGGACGACGAGGGAGTTTCCGAACTCTTGTTCGGTCGGCGTGAATTGCCACCCATGAGCGCCCGCCCGCCCGAACGCGACGAGGAACGCGTAGGCCAGGCCCCGTTCCTTTCCCTCGCGAGGGAGGGTCTGGAGGATCGTGCGTTCGGCTCCCGCTTCCCGTTGGATGCGGTACGTTCGTGCGATCCGGTCCACCCACGCCGCCTCCGTCGACAGCCGCTCGTACCGGGGGAGCGCCTCGAGGACCTCCCGCTCCTCACCCCGCTTCTGGGCTCGCTTCAGGATCTCGGCGACGCGCCCGGGCGCGCCCCGCGCCTCCTGGAGGGCCCGCTGCGCTTCGGCCCGGTCGTCGGTGATCGCGCCGACGATCTCCTCCGCGTGCTGCGGCCAGAGCCGCTCGAGGACCCGGCTGGCCGCCGGTTCGTCGACCTCGAAGTACCCGGAAAAGCTTCCCAGTACCGCCTCGAGGGCCCGTCGTTCGACCGAGGTCGGACGGAGGGCATCGAGGAACGCGGGGAGCCCGCTCCCGTAACACACTCCGCCGGCCACGAAGGTGGTCCGCCGGGTCCCTTCGATCTGCGGGCGGATCTCGTCGCGGTACGCGTCCAAGAGGGCCGCGTCGGAGAGCTTGCCGTACTCGTAGTTCCGTCGTAGCCCCTTGGGGAGCGTCGGAATGCGTGCGTGGACACACTCCGGACCTCCTTGGCACCGGACGTTCAGCTGCGCATCGACCGGGAACGCGTCGGTCGGGTCGGGGCTCGCGGCTCCCTCGGAGAGGTGCGAGAGGAGGTGGCGGTCATCCTTCGCGCACCGTCGGCACACTCGGAAGGCGCGATGGGCCCCCGGCCAGTCGACCTGAAGGAACATCCGGGGCTCCCCCGCCGCGAGATGGGAGCAGAGGAGACGTTCCCCGGACGAGTCGGGTACGAGACGGTACGGTAACTCGGACACCTTTTCGGCCACGAACTCCGAAGGGGGTTCGGGGGAACGTCCGGTACACCACAGCGTCCGGCGGGTCGCGAAGAAGTGGATCCCCTTCCGGGCCCATTCGACGTACGCGAGGAGCACCCGAGCCGGGTCGTCCGATTGCTGGACGGCCACCTCCGCCTCGCGGCTCGCGCGGGAGAGGGCGGCGTACGAGACCTCGCCGCCCGGAAGGGGGAAGACCACGACCGTCGGCGTGGTCGGGTCGAGGTAGTAGCGGAGCAGACCGGCGTAGGCGCGCGGGAGGGAATCGCCTCGCTTGGCGAGCTTCTCGAGCCGGCTCGAGTCGTCGCGCTCGGCCCGGACCTCCTCGAGGTCGGCCCGGAGCCGGGCGAACCGCTCCCGGGGCGCGTCGCCCGTGAGCCGGGGAAGGAGCGGGTCGACCGATTCCCGGAGGACTCGGGCCCGGGCGACGAGGTCGTGCTCTCGTACCCCCGATGCCCGACGGAGCCGCGCCACGGTGCCTCGGCCGGGGAGCGGGGTACCCTACTTAGTCCGTGCGGGCCCCGGATCTACCGGTGCACCTGCGCGAGGAAATGGCGGAAGATATCCCGCCCTCCGTCGGTGTGCTCGACCTCGGGGTGGAACTGAACGCCCCAGATCGGTCGCGTGGGGTGGGCCATCGCCTGGACGGGGCAGGAGCTCGAGTGCGCGAGGACGGTCCAGCCCGGGGGCGCGCTCACGACATGGTCGTTGTGGTTGGCCCAGACCCGCAGCGGGTTCGCGAGTCCTTCGAAGAGCGGATGGTCGGACCGGTCGATCGTCAGGTCGACGGCCCCGAACTCCGGGTCGCCCCGGACCACGCGCCCTCCGAAGTGGCGGCCGAGGAACTGGTGGCCGACGCAGATCCCGAGTACCGGCAGGTCGACGGAGTCGATCCAGTCGGAGACCGCCCCGAGGGGGGCGTCGGTCCCCTCGAGGCTCAGCGCCCCTCCCGAGAGGACGATCGCATCGGCGTCCAGCTCGCCGGCGGGCGTCGTGTTCGGCACGATCGTGGTGTCGGCTCCGAGGTCCCGAAGGACCCGCCACTCCCGATGGGTCCACTGGCCTCCGTTGTCGATGACGCGGACCTTCAGGGCCGTTCCTCGGACGGAAGGGGTTCGGCAGGTTTCTCCGGTTCGCGGACCCGCACGTGCTCGAGCGCGGCGGCGAGAGCCCGCATGTCCGAGCGCATCTGGAGCATCTCCTCCTCAAAGGGGGTGAACCCGACGGGGGTCAGGATCCGAGCCGACGCGTAGATCCCGATGAACACGGCCCCGACGAGCGCGAGGATCGTCGTGAACACGAGCGCGAACACGAACGCGAGCGGGTCCCCGATGGCCGACTGGACCGGCAGGGTGAACAGGTGCGTGATCTCCGCGAGCTCGACCAAGAGCAACGCGAAGATGAGGAGCGCCCATCCGATGAGGACCCAGCGAGAAGGTCTCACGGGGTCCCTCCGTGGTTCGCGAGTAGTATGGTGGCCGGGAGGGAGGAGAGGCTTTCCACGTTCACGCCCGAGCCGAGGCTGGTCCCGGAGGTGGTCGTGACCGCCATCAACGACGGGACGGACGAGCCGCCGGGGATCCCCACGTAGAACGCGAAGACGCCGACGTAGTAGGCGCTGCCTCCCGGGACGGAGTAGAGGATGGTGATGTTGAGGACGATGGGGTTGGCGGTCGTATTGAACTGGAACGCGAGCAGGTTGTTCTGGTTCGTGAGCGACGACCACGCGAGCGGGGGACTGGGGAAGCCGCCGGTCCAGTTGAACCCGGAGGCGACGCCGACCTGGATCTCGGCGTACCGCACGGTGGA
>JAKIWQ010000034.1 GCA_022749935.1 Thermoplasmata archaeon
GCGCCGTTCGAAAAATCCCCAGAGCCCCATAGCGAGACCTATGGAGATGATCCCAGAGAGCCCGACCGCCCCCCAGAGCCCGGCGAGGGTTCCCAACGAGTCGCCGGAGATGGCGCCGCGGATGGCGGAAAGGCCCCAAGTCAGAGGGAGGGCGTACCCTACCCATTGGAGGGAGGCCGGAAGGTTCGAGACCGGAAAGTTGACCCCCGAGAGGAGGAGACCGATGAAGAGGAAGATGTTCCCGAGGATGATCGAGGTACGGAGGTAGAGGGCGACCCCACCGAGCAGGAGACCGAAGCCCACCATCGCGAACGCGGTGAGGACCACGGAGACGACGAGCCCGGGAACGGTCGCGAGCGGGATGCCGACGCCGAACAGATAGCGCGCGTACACGAGGCCGACGGTCACCGTGGCGAACGAGATCAGGATGGGGATGAGCCCGCGACCGAGGTAGAGCGCGAGACGGTTCGCCGGTGAAACGAGCAGGTGTTCCATCGTACCCTGCTGTTTCTCGGAATCGGTGGTCTGGCAGACGGAGAAGACACTCGAGTAGGTGACGGTCGCGACCGCATTCCCCACCGCGGTGAATGCGATCTGGGCGCCGCCTCCACCGCCCAGGCGGACGACGAAGGCGAAGAACACCATCTGGGTGAGCGGGATGACGAACACCGTCCCGAGGATGAAGTCGATCCGCATGAACCCGAGGCTCGTCCTCGGTGCCAGGACCGCATTCGTCCAGAACGTCCTCCAGAAGGCCGGGTGGTAGACGCGTGCGGGACTCGCCTGCATCCTTCGCCCTCCTCAGTAGTCGGAGAGGTCTCCGACCTCCAGCACGTGGCGTTCGACCCGGGTGAACACCCCGCCCGCGATGGACGCGTACACCGCCGTGGTCGCGACCGCACCGAGCAGGTCCCAGCCGAACCCCCAACCGAACCCGGTGTACCCGGGGATCGACGCGTACCGAAGGGCGTCCAGGGCCCAGGTGGGGGGGAAGAGGAGCGCGATCGGGTTTGTCCAGAACGGAAGCAGCACGACCGGGAACATGCATCCGGTCCCGACGTAGAAGGCGAACTCACCGATGTTCTGGATGAACCCGGCGTAGCGGCTGTAGACGAACGCCGCCGCAAAGACGACGCCGACGGCCGCGAGAGTGACCATCACGAACACAAACAGGACCACGAACAGGAGGGGGTTCGGGAGCGAAGGCGGCCCCCCGGCCGCGAGAACCACGACCACGTACACTACACCGCCACCAAACAATCCCGCGACCACGTTCCAGATGATCCGGCCCAAGACGACGTAGAGGTAGGGGGTGGGAGCCTGGATCGTCGGTTCGAGGGTGCCGAGCTGCCGGTCCGCGCCGGTCGCCCACCCGCTGCCGTAGAGCGTCTGGCCCCACATGCTCATCATCCCGGCCCCGAGGATCGCATACGTGAGGAAGTACGGACCCGCGTTCCGAAACAACTCGAACGAAACGAGCCCGAAGACGATGGGGGCGATGGTGGATGGGACGAGCCACTGCGGGTCCGCGACGAAGAGGAGGATCGACAGGCGGAGTGACGCACCCGTCGCTCGGGACCGGGAAGCATGCGTGGTCGCCAACGCCATCAGTTCGCCTCCTCCTCGACGAGGTCGAGGTAGACGTCTTCGAGCGAGGTCCGGCGCTCACGGACCGACAGTTCAGGGTGCCCTGGCAGGAGCAGGCCGACCTGTTCCGGCGTCGTTTCCCAGGTTCGGACGCGGAGGGTGAGCCGCATCCGGGGGCCGAATTCCTCGCCGGTGACGTGGGAGACCCCCGGGAGCCCCCGCAACAGACTCAACTCTCGATCCTCGAACCCGTAGGCTTCGACCTCGATGGTCCGGTCTCCCCCCACCCGCTGGCGAAGACCTCCGATCGTGTCGTTGGCCACGATGCGGCCCTTGGAGAGGACGGCCACCTGCGGACAAAGCTCCTCGGCCTCGAACATGTAGTGGGTGGTCAGGAAGATCGTGACTCCGTCGACCACGAGCGAACGGACGAGCTTTCGGGTCTCGCGGGCGCTCTTCGGGTCGAGGCCGATGGTGGGTTCGTCCAAGAAAAGGATCTCGGGACGGTGCAGGATGCCCCGCGCGATGTGGAGCTTCTGTTTCATCCCTCGCGAGTACTCCTCGACCCGCCGGTCTCCGGCCCAGGTGAGGTCGACCCGCTCGAGCACCTCAGTGATGCGGCGATCCCGCTCGACGGGAGGGATCCCGTACAGGTCCGCGAAGTAGCGCAGGTTTTCCCGGGCATTGATCCGGTTGTAGAGTCCTCGTTCTCCTCCGAGTACGAGTCCGATCCGGGGGCGAAGCCAACTCGCCTCCTCGACGACGTCGTGTCCCAGGACCCGCACCGTTCCCGTGGTGGGGAGAAGGAGGGTCGATAGGATCTTCGTGAGCGTGGTCTTGCCGGCTCCGTTCGGTCCCAGTAGACCGAAGATGGTGCCGCGACCGACCAGGAGCTCGACCCCCTTGAGGGCCTCGGTCCGGTTCTTCTCGCCGAAGAAGAACCCTTTCCGGGACTCGAAGACCCGGACGAGGTTGCGAACTTCGATGGCCAGGTCGTCGCTCATGGTGTGGGGCCGACCGCCACGCCTACCCTCCTATATGTTTGTCGCCGGCGACGAGAGGACGGGAAACGGACCCCCCGGAAAGTGTTTCGCGCGGCGCGTCGCGACCCCCCCGGAGCGTACGAACGAGGCCTTTCGGGCCGAGGATTCGCCGCAACCCTCGGAACCGCACAAGGACCCTACGTTCCTCCAGAGTAAGGGCCGAACTCACCGGGACTCCTCACGTGGCGTGAGGGGAGGACCTCCCGAAGGCCCGCCGCCTCTCTAGTGTTATATCGAAGGGCCCGGTCGGCTGCGGAATGTCCATGACCCAAGACCCCGGACGAGCTGCGCCGGCCGCGGCGACGCCGCCGGGAGAGGGCCTCTCCAACGAGGAGACCCTCGCGGCGTACCGGGTCATGGTCCTGGCTCGCGCGACCGACGAGCGATGCCTGACGCTTCAGCGGCAGGGCCGAATCGGGTTCTATGTCCCTGCCTCCGGCCAGGAGGCTGCTCAGATCGGGGCCGCCCGAGCGCTCCACGCCGAGGACTGGGTGTTTCCGGCATACCGGGAACTCGGGGTAGCGTTGGCTCGAGGGGTACCGCTGGAGGCACTTTTCCACCAGTTCATCGGGAACTCCGGCGACGTGCTGAAGGGACGTCAAATGCCCAATCACTACGGATACCGCGAGTTCCGGTTCGTGGTCGCCTCCAGCCCGATCGGGACCCAGATCACGCAGGCCGTGGGCGCGGCCCTGGCCGCGCGGAGGCGCAAGGACCCCGTCGTGACGATCGCGTTCTTCGGAGACGGCGCGACCAGTTCCAACGATTTCCACGCGGGACTCAATTTCGCCGGAGTGTACCGCGCCCCTACGATCTTCTTCTGTCAGAACAACCAGTGGGCGATCTCCCTTCCGCGGGAGAAGCAGACCCACAGCGCGACGTTGGCCGAGAAGGCGAACGCGTACGGGTTCCCCGGGGTGGTGGTCGACGGTACGGATCTCTTTGCGGTCCATCGGGCCGTCTCGGACGCCCGGCGGCGGGCGGCGTCCGGTCAGGGTCCGACGCTCATCGAGGCCCAGGTCTACCGATTCGGCCCTCACTCGACGTCGGACGACCCCCGCCGCTATCGGGCGGACACGGAAGTGGCCCACTGGAAGGAGATGGACCCGATCAAGCGGGCGAAAGAACTCCTCATCGGGGCCGGAGTCCTGGACGAGGCACGCGATACCGCCCTCTGGGAGGAAGCTCGCGCCCAAGTCAGTAGGGCGTTGGAATCCGCGGAAAAGACCTCCCCCGTCGAGCCGGGAACCCTCTTCGACGACGTATTCGCCGAGCCCACCCCGCGGCTGGTCGAGGAGCGGGCCGAGTTCGACCGCCTCCTCGCCGAGGGCGTGATCAAACCATGACCGAACTCACGCTGGTGCAAGCGGTCAACCGGGGACTCCAACAGGCGATGCGGGACGACGGGGACGTGCTCGTCCTGGGCGAAGATGTGGGCCTGAACGGAGGGGTCTTTCGCGCCACCGAAGGACTGTTGAAGGAGTTTGGGGAGGAGCGGGTACTGGACACCCCCCTCTCGGAGACCGGGATCATCGGGACCGCGATCGGCATGGCCCTCTACGGACTCAAACCCGTCGCCGAGATCCAGTTCCTCGATTTCATCTATCCGGCGTTCGACCAGATCGTCAGCGAACTCGCGAAGTTCCGGTACCGATCGGGCGGCCAATACCCCTGTCATGTCGTCATCCGCTCCCCGTACGGGGGCGGGATCAAGGGCGGTCTCTATCACTCGCAGAGCACCGAGGCGTACTTCTGCCACACCGCCGGTCTCAAGGTCGTCATCCCGTCGACCCCCGCCGACGCGAAGGGGCTCCTCCTGACCGCGATCCACGATGAGGATCCGGTCATGTTCCTCGAGCCGAAGCGGATCTACCGCTCGGTCACGGGCGAGGTGCCGGACGGGGACGAACGGGTTCCCTTCGGCCGGGCTCGCCTCGTGCGGGAAGGGACCGACGTCTCGGTCTTCGCCTACGGGGCGATGATCCCGGTCGTCACGGAGGCGGCGAATGCCCTCGCGGCCGAAGGAATCTCGTCGGAGGTCATCGACCTCCGCACCTTGGTGCCCCTGGACGAGGCCGCGATCTTGGCGTCCGTCGAAAAGACGGGACGCGCCGTAGTCGTCCACGAGGCGGCCCGGTTCTGTGGGTTCGGCGGTGAGCTCGCCGCGCTCCTGGCCGAAAAGGCGTTCTTCTCGCTCAAGGCGCCGGTGACGCGCGTCACCGGTTACGACACGCCGTTCCCCTACGCCCTCGAAAACCTTTACCTCCCGAACGTCGAACGGGTCTCGCACGCCGTGAGGACGACCGCCCGCGCCGGCTAGGTGTTCTCGTGGCCTACGATTTCCGACTTCCCGACATCGGCGAGGGGGTGGCCGAAGGGGAGGTCGTCGAGTGGTTCGTCAAGGAAGGGGATTCGATCAAGGAGGACGGGCCCCTCGTCAGCGTTCTGACCGACAAGGCGAACGTCGAGATTCCCTCGCCCAAGGCCGGGCGCATCGCCCGCATTCACGCGAAGGTCGGCGAGAAAGTGAAGGTCGGAGGGCTCCTCGTCACGATCGACACCGGCAGCGGACCCGCGCCATCCGCGCCGGGACCTTCCTCAGCTTCCCGCCCGGTTCCTCCGGTCGCCTCGCCAACCCCACCTACGGGTGGGGATCGGGGGCCCGCCGCGGGAGCAACGACGACGCCCCCGACGGACACCTCCGCCCGAGTCCTCGCCTCACCCTACCTTCGCCGGCTCGCGGCCGAGAAGGGAACCGACCTTCGAACCATACGGGGGACCGGCCCCGGCGGGAGGATCACTGAAGCGGACCTGGGTGCCGCAACTTCCGGGAGTCAGAGCCCCGGGGCGACCTCCAGCCCGGCCCTCCCGCCTCCCCCTCCCACTCCGAGCGCGAGCCCCTCCGTCCGACCCTCGATGGGGTCGCTCGACACCCCTCAGCGGGTTCCCATCCGGGGGATCCGACGAGCGATCGCCGACCACATGTCCCTCTCGACCCACACGGCCGCCCACTTCACCTACGTCGAGGAGGTCGACGTCTCGGAGTTGATCCTTCTCCGCGACCGTATGGCCAAACACGTCGAAAAGCAGGGAGTGAAACTGAGCTATCTCCCGTTCTTCGTGAAGGCCGTGGTCGCCGGGTTGCGAGCCCACCCACGACTCAACGCGACCATGGACGACGCGACGTCCGAGCTCGTCCTCCACACCACCTTCAACATCGGTATCGCGACCGCCGCACCGGACGGCCTCATCGTACCCGTCGTGCACGACGCCCAGACGAAGAGCGTGCTGCAACTCTCCCGGGAGATCGCGGAGTTGGCGGAGAAGGGACGGGCCGGGAAGCTCACTCGGCCGGAAATGACGGGCGGCACGTTCACGATCACCAGCCTGGGGGCGCTGGGCGGGGTGCTCGCCACACCGATCCTCAACTATCCGGAGGTGGGGATCCTCGGCGTCCATAAGATCCAGCGACGGCCGGTGTATCGACCCGACGGCACGATCGGGCCGGCCGACCTCATGAACCTCTCCGTGTCGCTCGACCACCGGGTCATCGATGGGATCGAGGGGGCGCAGTTCCTCGCGACGGTCAAGTCGTACCTGGAGGACCCGCACCAGATGTTCGCCGAGATGGCATGACCGCGGCCCCCGCGATCGTTCCCCTCCCCTACTCACCGGAGGAGGTCGCATCGGCGCTCGGACGGAGTTGGAAGAAGACGCTCGCCGCGATGTATCGGTGGATGGCCCTCGGCCGGGCCCTGGATGCGCGGATGCAAGGGCTGCAACGTCAGGGTCGGGTGGGATTCTACGGGGCGGCGACGGGCCATGAGGCGGTGAGCGTCGCCGCGGGGCTCGTCACCCGGCGGGAGGACTGGATCCTCCCGGGACTCCGGGAGCAGTTGGTCGCCCTCGTCCGCGGTCACCCGCTCGGGACGTACGCCCATCACCTGTTCGCCGACGATAAGGACCCGGCGCGAGGGCGGAACATGCCCTGCCATCCGAGCGCCGCGGACGTCCATTACGTCTCGATGTCCTCGGTCATCGGCACTCAGATATCCCATGCCGTCGGGGTCGCGTACGCGATGCGGGCCCGCAAGTCGCCCGGGGTCGCGCTCGCGTTCTTCGGCGACGGGGCGACCAGCGCGAACGACTTCCACGCAGGTCTCAACCTGGCGGCGGTCTGGAACCTGCCCGTCGTCTTCTGTTGTGTGAACAACCAGTGGGCGATCTCGTTACCGGTCGAGCGTCAGTCGGCGGTCGCGACCCTCGCCTCCAAATCGGCCGCGTACGGCCTCCCGGGGCAACGTCTCGACGGAACCGACGTCATCGCGGTCTACCGGGGACTGGGGGAGGCGCTCCGGGACGCGCGTGCCGGGAAGGGACCGAAGTTGCTCGAGTTCCTCGTCTACCGCATGACGCCGCACTCGAGTTCGGACGACCCCGGCCGGTACCAACCCAAGGACTGGGGGGCCCGGGCGGCCGCCTCGGACCCGTTCCTGCGGCTCGCCTCCTGGATGTCCGAGCACGGTCTGCTCGACGAAGGGTCCCGCACCCAGATCGGGGCCGCCGTCGAGGAGGAGGTCCGTGCCGCGGTGCGGCAGGCCGAGGAGACTTCGGCACCGGTGCCCTCCTCCCTGACCGAAGACGTCTATGCTCCGAGCGCCTCCGAGAACTCCCCTGCGGGCGCCGCGAGGGGAACCTAGCATGGCCGGCACGTACGCTCGCAAGACCCAGGTCCTCGTCCTCGGAGGAGGACCCGGCGGTTATGTCGCCGCGATCCGGGCGGGCCAGCTCGGTCTCAAGGTCCTGCTCGTCGAGAAGGACGAGCTGGGAGGGGAGTGCCTCAATCGGGGATGCATCCCCTCGAAGGCGCTCATCCATGCGTCGTTGCTCTACACGGCGGTGCGCACCGAAGGTCCCGAGGTCGGGGTCCGTGCCGCCGAGGTCCAATTCGACCTCGTGCAGGCGCTTCGTTGGAAGGACAGCGTGGTCGCGAAGGAGCGGGCCGGCGTCGGGACGCTCCTCAAGACGGCCGGGGTCTCCGTCCTGAAGGGAGAAGGGCGGTTCACAGGCCCGCACTCCCTCGACCTCACCGCGCCGGACGGAGGGCACGAGCGGATCGATTTCGAGTATGCGGTCATCGCGACGGGGGCCGTCCCCTCCGCGCTCAAGGGATTCGAGACGGACGGAGCGACGGTCATCACGGCGTGGGACCTCCTCCGCCTCCCCACCCTACCGCGGACGATCCTCGTCCTGGGCGGAGGTGTGAGCGGATGCGAGCTCGGAGAGTTCCTCGCCCGCGTCGGGGTGAAGGTGAGCATCGTCGAACTCCTGCCGCAACTATTGCCCGGGATCGAAAGCGACCTCTCCAAGGAGCTCACCGGTTCGCTCGAGCGGCTCGGGGTCCAGGTTCGGGTCGATACCCGGGCCACGGGACTCGAACGGACCCCTGAAGGGGTCGCGTTGACCGTGGAAGGGCCGGGAGGCAAGGAAGTACTGACGGCCGAACGGCTGTTCGTCACCGTAGGAAAGCGCCCGGCCAGCCGGGAGCTCGGGCTCGAGGAGGCGGGGGTCACCGCCGACCCGAAGACCGGATTCCTACCGGTCGACGATCAGCTTCGCACGAACGTACCCCACATCTTCGCCGTCGGGGATGTCGCGCGGCCCCCGATGCTCGCCCACAAGGCCTACCGGGAAGGGGTCGTCGCCGCGGAGGCCATCGCGGGTCGGCCGACCCGCTTCCAATTCGAGGCCATGCCGTCCGTCGTCTTCACGACGCCCGAGCTCGCGACGGTCGGACTCTCCCGCGAGGAGGCCGAACGGAGAGGTCATCGCGCTCGCGAAGTCCGGTTTCCGTTCGCGGCGTTGGGCCGGGCGCACGCCGCCCACGCCACCGGAGGTTGGGTGAAGCTCGTGGGCGACGACGGGACGGGACTCCTGCTCGGCGTACACGCCGCCGGAGCATCCACGGGGGAATTCATCGCCGAGGTGGCCCATGCGATCGAGATGGGCGCGACCGTCCGCGACCTCGCGCTGACCATCCACCCGCACCCGACCTTCTCGGAGGCGCTCCAGGAAGCCGCCCTCCTCTGGCTCGGGGAACCGATGCACGTCGCCGGGAGACGGACGGATGCTCTCGGTCGTTGACTGGGGTCTCCGGGAGTACTCCGACTCCCTCGCCGCGATGCACGAGCTCGTGGCGGACCGGCGCGCCCAGCGGATCCCCGACACGCTCGTCCTCGTCGAGCACCCTCCGGTCGTCACGGTGGGGATCGAGGGAGACGACGGGGCCGCCGCCGCGAGCGGGTTGCCGGTCGTGCAGGTGGAGCGGGGAGGGCGGGCGACCTACCATGCGCCCGGTCAGCTGGTCGCCTACCCCATCGTCGACCTGACGCCGAGAGGGCGAGACGTACGACGGTTCGTGCACGACGTCGAGGGGTCCGTCGTGGAGTCCATCGCTCCGTTTGGCGTCGTCGGGGGGCACGTGCCGGGCCGACGCGGAGTGTGGGTCGAGGGACGACGAAAGATCGCCTCGGTCGGGATCGCCGTGGAAGGGTGGGTCACGTACCACGGCGTCGCATTGAACGTCGACCTGGACCTGGCACCGTTCGAGCGGTTCCATCCGTGCGGTTTCGAGGAGCCGGTGATGACCTCGCTCGCCCGCGAAGCCGGTCGAGAAGTTCGTGTGGCCGACGTAAAGCCGCTCCTGGCCGAGGCGTTCCGGGAGATCGGGGCCCGAGCCGCCCGTCGCCCCTCCCCTCCGGTCACGGCAGAATTCGCCGGTCCGCCGACCGCATGACGGCGGGAGTCGACCCTCGACCCCGGCTCCTGCTCCTCGGCGGGGGCGGGGGTCTGGTCGGCCGGGCCTTGCTGCAGGAGTTCGCACCCGATTGGACCATCCGGTCCCTCCATCGCCATCCGGCCGCCGGGGAGGCCGGCCGCTCGGTCGAGTGGGTCGCAGGCGACGCGGCTCGGGTCGACGATTGGCGTCCGGTCATGGAGGGAGTCGACGTCGTGGTCAACCTTGCCTGGTACCGGGCGGGTTCGGACCGGAGGTTCCGGCCGCTCGCGGAGGGGTTGTGCCGGGCGATCGGGGCCGCCGAGATCGCCGGGGTCCGTCGGTTCGTCCAGATCAGCGTGCCCGTCGCCACGCCGCACATCGAGACGACCCTTCCGTACATGGTCCGGAAGCGCGAGGTCGACCGCGCCCTCATGTCGAGCCGCCTCGGCTACACCATCGTTCGACCGACCATGCTCTACGGCCGGGGCGACAAATTGCTCACCGTCATGCTTCGGACGATCGCCCGCTGGCACCGGCTCCCGATGTTCGGAGAGGGCGAGTATCATGTGAGCCCGGTCGCGGTCCGGGACCTGGCGCGGATCGTTCGCCGAGAGGCCGGTCGGGAGGGACCTCGCACGGTGGACGCCGGGGGACCCGAGGTGTGGCGGTACCGGGACCTGACGAACCTGCTGTTCGAAGTGTCCGGTCGACCCCCGCGGTACCTCCACCTGACCCCCACCGGTGGGATGCGTCTCGCCCGCACCCTGGAACTGTTCGGGTCGTCCCTGCTGTATCCGTACGAAGTGGAATGGTTGGTCTCGGACCGGCTGGGGCTCCCCGCCTACCAAGGGCTTCCCACGCCCCTTCAACCCGTCCGCGAGTTCCTCCGTGGGGAAGCGCTGGGGGTCGGGGCCGGTCGGCCGTAAAGGGTAGGTTTAAGGTGGAGGCGCTCCCATCGTCAGGACGATGGAAGCAGTCGACTTGAGCCGGCGGCTGGCCGACTTCAGTCAGGTCGCCCAGGAAGTACTCAAAGACGTCCCCGAGGTGACGGAGCAACAGGTCCGTCATTGGATCGTCAACCCATTTCTGGTCGCGCTCGGGTGGGACCCGCACGACAAGAAACAGGTCTACCTTGACTTCGAATCGAAGCCCGGCGATGGACCGGTCGACTACGCCCTGTTCAACGCCGACGGCCAGGCCCGGCTCTTCCTCGACGTCCGCGAACGAACGGCGACCGTGACCGAGATCGGCGGAGTGGCCGAGCAGGCCCAGCACGCCCGGGTTCCTCTGGTCCTCCTCACGAACGGGCGGGAATTCTCGCTGTGGCACGTCTCGAAGGACGAGCCGGCGGCCCCGCTCGCGGTCCTTTCGCTCAAGCAGCTCCCCGACAACTCGGAGAGCCTGCTCGGGCTCACTTCGGAGTTCCGTCTCAGCGAGACCGGCATCGAGCAGCTCCGGCGGAGCGCGATCCGGCTCGCGGTCCTCCAGATGTTGGAGGAGAACACCGAGAAGACGTTCGATGCGCTCGTCGGTTGGGTCCGCTCCCAGGTCTCGCCCGGCGCCCTCGACGGGACCACCGAGGACGCGATCCGGGACGCGACCATGCTCTGGCTCACCGAGGAGCATCTCACCTTGCCGGGGTTCGCCCCTTCGGACGGGAAGCGACCTCAGGACCTGCGCACGACCACGGCGCGGGACTGGGAGCCGTTCCCTCGGGGCCCCGCGGGAACCTTCCAGTACAAGTTCGACTCGGCCAAGATCCTGGACCTCCGCCAGGGACCGCGCGAGGTCCGCGAGCAGCTCCGCACCCAGGGGATGCGCACTCCGAACGCGACGAGCTTCGGCGGGTTTTACCACTCGCTTCGGGCTCGGGCGGGTCTCGCTCCCGCAGCCTAAACCCCCTCGCGTCGCGTGGCCGCCCCACGACCTACCGGGCGATCGACCCGGGTCCGTCCCGGAGGATTAGGTGGCTGTCTCCAAACTCGTGCCACAGGTACCGCCGGTCCCCCGCCGCCCCGTAGGCCCGTTCCAGCAACCGGGGCTCCGAAAACGCACCGAGAAGTGCTACATGGGTGGAGGAGGCGGTGTGGAAGCCGGTCAGGAGCCCGTCGACGGTTCGTGTCGGTCGGTCGGGGGAGAGGTAGAGTCGGGTGAATCCGCGGGCGGGGCGAAGGCAGCCACCCTCGGCCGCGGACTCTAACGCACGGACGACCGTTGTCCCGACCGCCACCACCCGTCCCCCCCTCGCATGGGTCGCGACGACGGCGTCGACCGTCTCCTCGGGGACATGGAACGGCTCGGGGTACACCGGAATCGCCGCCGGCGCCGATCGGTCGATCTCGAGGCTGGACACCCCGCAATGGAGGACGATGCGGGCGAATCTCACGCCCCGCGCCTCGAGCTCGCGAACCACGCGGTTGGAGAACGGCCGACCCGCGCTCGGCATTTCGGCACTCCCGGGCACGTGGGAGAACACGGTTTGGTACGCAGCGAGCGGGTAGTCGCGAGGAACGTACCCGTACCGGATCGGGCGCCCTTCGGTCCGCATCACCTCGGAGACATCCCCCCGGACCTGCACAAATCCCAGTCGGGGGATCGCCGGGTAGGAGGCGATCCAGCGTGCCGGCAGTCCCCCGACCGTCAGCGCGTCCCCGGGAGCGAAGGGAATCGGCCCAGGGGCCGCTGGTCCCCAGCGAGGCTCCGCAAGCCACAGGTCCGACCCATACTGAGTGGACAGGTGCAGAAAAAAGTCCCCGGCCGGACCCCGTGCGGGAAGGCGCGCCGGAAGGGTCGCGCTCTGATTGACGACCAAGAGGTCCCCGGGATTCAGGAGATGGGGCAGGTCGAGAAAGTGATAGTCCCGGTCCTCCGCTGGAGTCGTGACGAGAAGGCGGACCTCGTCGCGTTGAAGACCCCGTTCCTCGGGCGGCCGGTCCGCCTCCTGGCCCGGTGCGAGCTCGAACTCCGGAGACCACGAGCGGGTCATGCCGGGATCTCCCACCGATCGGACTGTGCTCGGAAGCGCCGGCCCGTGATCGAAGGGGCGTCCTGGTGCAGCAACCACGCCCAGAACGGCACGGTCGCCTCCGGGAGGGGGCGGTCGGAGATGTCCTGTCCCGGGAAGGCCGCCTGGTGCATCGCGGTCCGCATGTCGCCGGGATCGACGCTGATCACTCCGACGTGTCGGTCTTTCAACTCTTCCGCCAGCGTGCGGGAGACGAGGTCGAGGGCCGCCTTGCTCGCTCCGTACCCCCCCCAGCCCGGGTATCCGCCGAGAGCCGCATCGCTCGAGATGTTGAGTACCCGACCCTGAGCCGCTTCGAGCCAGGGGAGGAGTGCCTGCACGAGGGCGATCGGGGCGAGGAGGTTGACCTCGAGGACCCGGCGCAGCTCGGGCAGGGGGTACCTCGCGAGCTCGGGCAGCGGGGTCGGTCCGAGGTCGCTCGCGTTGTTGATCAGGAGGTCGAGCCGCCCCCGATCTTGGACGAGTCTCGCGAGCAACGTCCTGTGGTCCGGGTCGGTGACGTCCCCGCCCACGGCCTCGATCCGGGGGCCTCCCGTCCGGAGCGAACGCGTCGTCTCGTCGAGATCGGCCCGTCCCCGTGCGGTGAGGATGAGCTCGTACCCCTCCGCCGAAAGAAACTGAGCCAAGGTCCGCCCGAGTCCTCGGCTCGCGCCGGTGATCAGGGCGACCGAAACAGGGTGGGCGTCCGGCCTCATGCCTTCGGACCTGCAGGTCGCACCCGGAAACGACAGACGGAATCTCCGGCGGCCAGCCGATGATTCACGTCCACTCGGGCCCGGAGCAGCACCTCGAACATCCGTCGTTCGGTCTCACAGGCCTCCGGGAACCGACCTGCGAGAGCCAAGATGGGACAGTTGTGTTCCAGGATCTCGAACGACCCGCGGTTCCGCGCTCCCGTTTCGGCCATGTACCCCCCCTCGGTGCGAATCCGGGCGAGTTCCCCCACCCGGTCACGAAGTTGAGGAAGAGCGAGCCGGTCGCGATGCCGGTCCTCCATCTCATGCGCCCGCTCTTGGAGCAGCTGAACGACGCCCGTCCGCCCCATCCGCCGTTCGATGAAATCGAGGGCGCACAGGGACATCTCGGTGTACCCCTGGGGGAAGAGGTCGGCCGCGCGGTCCGTGAGCCGGAATACGACTCGGGGCCGGCCGACTTGCCCGGCCCGGTACGCCCGCTCGACGAGTCCCTCGGCTTCCAACGGGGCGAGGTGTCCGAGGATCGCCGCCTTGGAAACCTGGAGTTCGGTGGCGACCTCCGCCAACGAGGCGCCCGGACGGCGTTTCAGCAGATGGAGGATCTCCCGTTTCGCCGACGAGTACCCGGGCGCGAACTCGTTGGTTTCCTCGGACATCCCATCCTCGGGAGGGCGGGTGGGTTTATACAGCTTTTAGTTAACAAAATAAATCAATCCCGAACCGGCGGGTCCCGACGATAGCTTACTATCCGACCTCGACGATGCGCCGGCGTGGCGAATTCCGATCGGAGCGAGCGCAAGGGGGCCAACCTCTTTCAAGACTGGGTCAACGCGATGTCCAACCAGTACGGGGAGGTCGACGTCCGGCTCGAGGATATCTCCGTCAAGCTGCCGTTCATTCCGGAGGCCGTTCGCCTGAACGGCACGGTCACGCTCTCTTTCCACCTCCGCGAGCTCTCGGCCAAGGAGAAGGACGCTCGCGTGGCCAAAGAAGTCCGTCTCCTGCACGCGTAGTCCGCGGCGCGGGGCCCGGGGGCCCCAGGGTTTAATACGTATGCGTGCGCATAGCATGTCCCGTGACCGACCATGGGACCCCCTCGCGTCGCTCCCACCCCTGCCTCGACCGGCGCTGCGGCCACCCCTCCGAGGAACATGTGGCCACGCCCGAACTCGCGGCCGGCGGCGAGTCGGTCGCCTGGTGCATGCGGTGTCGCCGCCACGAGGTGCGGGGTCCTTCCTGGGCGGCTCCGTTCCGTTTCGGGCTCCACCCGCGACCTCGCTCCCGAGCGTCGCGGCCCGCGTAGCGGCCGAGGCGGCCCCACGGCCGGAGTCGCTCTAGAAGTGATTGGCCGCCACGCCGATCAAGAACCCGCCAAATCCGGCGGCTAGACCGATCACGACCATCCGAAGGCCGCTCTGCCAGGTGATGCCGTCGGTGGTCCGCGCTTCGTACCACCCGATCAGGAAGAGCGTCAGACCACTTACGACGACCGCGAGGACGGCGGCCCAGACGAGCGCGTTGGGCAGCAGGAAGAAGGGCACGAGCGGGATGAACGAGCCGATGACGGTAGCCGCCAGCACAACCTGAGCGCTCCGGCGCGGCTGATCCTCGGGAACGGGGGAGAGGTTCAGTTCGAACGCCATCATGAGGTCGAGCATCATCTTCGGTTTCGCCTCGATCTCGCGCACCATGCGGTCGAGATCGTCGCCCGTGTACTCCCACTTCCTTAGGATCGCACGGACCTCTTCCCTCTCGAGCTCGGGGACTTCCCGCATCTCGGTGAGCTCGCGGGCCACCTCGGCTTTGAAGAACTCGCGTCGCGCACGGGTCGACGTGTAGGCGACGGCCGACATCGAGATCGATTCCGCCGCGAGGGCGGCCAGGGCTGCGATGTAGATGATCCGGACCTCGTGGGTCGCGACGACGAGGCCCAGGAGGATTCCGAGGACGTTCACCAGGCCGTCCTGGCTGCCGAGGATGAAGTCCGAAAGGAGCGTCGGACGAGGGTGGGATTCCCGTACGAACTTCATGACTCGTTCTCAGGCCGGGCCCGCGATAAGACGGTGGCGGACCGGCCCCGC
>JAKIWQ010000035.1 GCA_022749935.1 Thermoplasmata archaeon
ATTGCCGTGGAAATTCGACACGGTCCATCCGGGGACGACCCCGATGGCGTACGAATGGGTGCCGTTGGGCGCGTTCAAGTTAATGGTGTTGGTCGTGGAACGGTACACGGTCCCGTTCACGACCACGGACCAGGGTACGCCTCCGGGGAGACCGTTCTCGAGGAAGCTCACCGGATAGGTCACCTCCGTCCACGGAACCGAGACCGAGGCGGGGGTTGCGTTCACCGTGACGAACCCGCTCGGACTGGCGGTGCTCCAGTTCGCGACCCCCCCGATGTGGTATCCGATGGTGCCGTTCGGCTCGTAGAACGTGATCGAGCTGGAGGTCGAGTACACCGTAGAGGCGCCGACGGTGATCGACCAGTTCGTGCCCGAGGGAAGTCCTGCCTCACAGAAAGTGACCGGATAGACAGAATTCCCCGCGCTTGCCGATGGGACCGGGCGGCACATCGACACGAGGAGGACGCCCATTGGCGGGAGCAACCAGCTCGAGAGCAGCCCGAACCCGGTCGAGTGGGTGAAAGTACCGTTGGCCGACCCGTTGGGGTCGGAGGCTCTCCAGGCGGAGAACGATCCGTAGGAGGGGAACACCGGTCCGCGAACCTTGAGCGTGATATTCTGAACCGTGTTGGTGTTTACCGCCAGGAGGGTGACGGAGTTCGACTGGGTCGACTCCGATGCTTCGGCGAACACCGGGCCCACGGTGGGGGTCATCGTGGTCAAGAGCGGGGTCGAATCGAAGTGGGGCAAGATGTGGGTGTAGAGGGAGTCCAGAGGAAGGGGGCTGCCGGTGAGGTTGAACAGCGATCCGTTGTACGATGACCGCAGGTCGTACAGGTCGGCGTTCGTGACGTTGGCCCGTATCATCGTGAGGAGCTCCGCCGTGATGAACGGAACTTCCGGATACGTCTGCATGAACGGTTGCCAGCCCCCCGTCGTGCCAGTACCCGACCCGAATTCGTCCACGAAGAGTCGGATACCGACACACGTGGCGTTCGAGGGCCAGTAGGCCGTACAGTTTGCGAGGATCGCCTTGGTGTCGTTCGGGATCCGATACTGAGGCGCATCGGTCCCGAGCAAGGTCCCGAGAAACCCCGCAGCGGTCCCGCTCGTGCCCCGGTGCTCGGCCGGGTAGGTGTGGATCGCGATTGCCGAAAGGTTGGGACCGTTGAGAGCCACCGTCGCGCCGATCCAGGGCATGTCCGGGGACTTTCCTGCTCCTACGCCGGAGAGACCGATGAACTGGAGCGTGGGGTCAACGGCGCGCATCGCCGCGATGTATCGGTTTACGACCTGGGCGTACACAGTCGCGGTCACGTTGAGGGTGTTGGTCGTCGTCCACCTGGCCCACGGGAGCCCAAAGTGACTCCAGCCGTAGGGTTCGTTACCGACCTGCCAGTAGTCCGGGTGGAACCCCAGGACATTCTCGGTGTAGGCGACGTCCCAGGCGGCCGTCGTGGTATTGTTGGTCTCCCCCGGGACCGCAAAGATCGCATGACAGGAGGTCGATTTGCACCACTGGACGAACTGGGTCTCGTTGGAGGCGTCGTAGCTCGCGAAGCCGTTCGTCCAAACTTGGCCGCTCGTCATGTTGTAGGCGTCGGCGATCTTGCCCGCGGGCCATTCATACCAGTGAATGGGCGTGGAGGCGACTTCCGCGGTCGTGTTGGTCAGGGGTGTGTCCGGGGTAACTCCCACCCCCCAGAAGTTGGAGAGGTCCCCGGTCGTCACGTTGTGAACGTAAGCCGTTACCGTCGCCGGGACCGGAGGGGGATGGACGGAGCTCGTGATCGGGGCCGACGGCGAGGGGGCAGCACCGCCTCCGAGCGGGAGACCGGAGAGGCAGAGGAGGACGAGGACGAAGGCGATGCCGGGGGTCCCCCGGAGGGGAGAACTGGACCTTGAACGGCGCTGCGGGGACCCGGATTCCATGGCTCGCGAGGGTGAACCCGACCCCACCCCCCTCGTTAAGGTGACGGGGTGGGCGGCAAGATATCGGTTTCACTGGAATCCCGAGAACCCCGCTCGGGTACCCTTCCGCTTCTCGTACGCCCGGCGCACCTGAGACGCGGGAGCGAGGTTCGCTTCGCAGGGCTGCGCACCCCGTGCAGGAGCGGTCGACTCACGGCGGCGGCGCTCGCCGCGTCCTATCTCGACCGGTGGATTCCCTGGCCCCCGTGAGCAGCACGGAACCACTTTTGCGGTCCCGTTCGTATGCGGAGCCGGCTCCATGGCAGGCGATCCGGACCGAACCGTGTGTCCCCGGTGCGGGGAGGGGGTACTGGTCCCTCCCGGATGGCGTCTCGCCCCTTGTCCCAAGTGCGGGCAGATCATCGTCCGAATGGACTCCGACGCATCCTATGATTGACCGACCGGGGGGCACCCGAACTGGACGGGGATGGGCGGAGTTATGGCCCCGCGGGAGTTTCGGAAGATAGGTGTTGTTCTCGTGAAAGCCACCTGGGAGGAGGGTCCGTGAGCGAGCGCGGGACCTACGTTGTCATCGAGGGGATCGACGGCACGGGAAAGACGGAACTTGCGTCGCGGCTGGTTCCCCCGCTCCTCCGGCGGGGTCACTCGGTCTCGAGCTTTCGGGAACCGACCGATAAGTTCCTTCGGGGCCAATCGGCCCGGTTGATGAAGGTGGACTCGTTCGCGGCGGCCCTGTGCGGGGCTGTCGACCGCGCGATCCTCCGGCCGGAGGTCGAACGGGCTCTGGACCAGGGGGACATCGTCATCCAAGACCGGTCCTTCTACTCGACACTCGCCTACCAGACCCCCGGGTTGGATCCGGAGTCGGCACGGGAGCTCGAGCGGATCGAGCGGGTGCTCGCCATCGAACCCGACCTGGTCCTCTACCTCGACGCCCCCGTCGACCTGGCCATGAAACGAGTGGAGGCGGCCGGGGAGCGAGACCCGTTCGAGGACGAGCCGTATCTCGTCCGGGTCAAGATGAAATTCGAGCAGATGTTTCAGCCGCCGAAGTGGGTGCGGATCGACTCCGCGGGCTCTCCGGACCACACGATCGAGCAAGCCATGAATGCGCTCCTGGCCGCGGGCCTCTGAAGAACCGGTAGGCGGCTCGGTCGCCCGGGCACCCCGCTACCCAGCCATCTTGCCCCGAAGAGCCGCCCGCTCAGTAGGACGTGGGACCGAGACAGGGAATCACATCTTCTTTTCGAAATCTAGGATCGTCGCGAAGATGGCCGAGAACAGATGGTTCGCGCCCGACTCGAACTCGAGCTGCCAGACGTCGCGGATGGCCAGGATCTTGTGGCGTACCCGGCCCAGTTCCCTTCCGTCGGGTCCGAGGATCGCGTACTTTCGACGGATGATGTTTCCCTTCGTGTGCAGCCAGGTCTGACCGTCCGGCCCGACCCAATTCGCTTTCAGTCCCCCGATGAGGCTCCGCTTGAGGTCGATGACTCCGAAACTGGCCCCGCTGGCGGAGTCGACGATCTGAAACTGGGCTTTGTTTCCCCCAGTACCCTTGTTGATGGCGATCGCGACGGTCCCATTCGGGTCGCGCACGAGGTACGTGTACGCGAGGCTCCGTCCGGCCCACCGGCCGATGTAATCTCCCGCGAGCTGGCTGACGGCGGAAGCCACGACCTGCCCGGTGATGTTCTGTTTGGCGTCCAGCCCCACCTGGCAGAGGACCCGTTGGTTCGGGTCCATGACGTCGTAGTTCTTGCCGAAGGAAAGTATCCGCATCTTCATCAAGAGCTTCGGCTGATTGGCGAGCGCCGAGACGATACCCTGCGTGACGGGACTCATCCCCTGCATGGCCGGTCGAACGAGGACGGTCTACATCTGGGTTGCGTCACGGGTGGAGGGGGCCCGCGGTCCGTGACGGATCGGCCGAAAGGGCCCGATTCGGTTCCTCCGGCGTCCGACCGGCGGACTTGGGATTCCAGTCCGAGAAGCCCTCCTCGGTAAGGCACCTCGTAGGGCGGCCACCTAGGGTGGGACTTCCGATTCCCTCACCGCGAGGAGGGGAGCCCTTTTCCCGAGCGACCTTTGGGATTCCGAAGGTGATCGAATGAATACCGGACCCAGCCCGACCACCGACCTACCGGAGGACCTCGTCGCCCGGTGCCACGCCAACACCATCGAAGACTACCGGGCCTTCGCGCGAGTCTCCGCGGGCGGTGCGATCGAGGAGGCCCCGGGGGTCGTCATCATCAGCACCGGAGACTCCGACAGCATGGGTAATCCCGCGTTCGTTACCCACCCACCCTCCGACCCGAAGGCCGTCGTGGAGCGAATCCGTGCCTTCTACGACTCGCGCAAGCTCCCCTGGATCCTCATCGCATTCCCCGAATCGAGGACCTCCGTCGAACCCGAAGCCGTTCGGGCCGGACTCTTCGCGGAGGGGTCGTTTCCCGGGATGATCCTCCATCCCATCCCCTCCGCGACGTCCCCCGAGCCCACAGGTTTCCACGTGGAACGAGTGGGCACGCTCGAGCGGCTCCGCACCCTCGAACGGACGGGCTGTCTGGCCTACGGCAAGCCGTACGCCGAGCCGGATCCCCGCTGGCTCGAGGCCCCGGGAGTCTCCCTGTACTTGGGGTATGACGGGGATCAGCCGGTGTCCCTCGCGGCACTCATCGTGGCCCACCGGATCGCAGGTATCGCGTACGTCGGCACGGTCCCAGCGGCGCGGCGACGCGGGTTCGCCGAAGGCGTGGTGAGAAGGGCTGTGGCCGACGGACGGGAACAGGGGTGCGACGCGTCCTATCTCTGGGCCACCCCGATGGGGCGACCGATCTACGCCCGGATGGGATTCCGACGAATCCTCGACTACGAGATTTGGAGCGCCCCCGGGACTCCGATGCCCGCGGCGATCCGTCCGAGCTAGTCACGGGTTGGAATCGCCGTTGGGATGGCCCTCCCGGTTCCTTCTTCACCATCGTGGGATTTCTCCTACGCGAACCCTTTCGGAAAACGCGTCGGACTTGGTGAACGAACTGTGCCCGATGATTCATCGATCGAGATTACGGACCTGGTGTCCGCCGAGCGGGACTTCGCGGTTCCGGTGCTCATCGACTCGTTCGAGGGGATCTATCGCTGGCACGCCAAGAGAACGCTTCGAGAGATCTCCCGAGTACGAGGCGCCCGTCTCGACGGGCGGGTGGTGGGCGTTTCCCTCCTCGAGCTTCTCGAGCCCGGGGTCGGCTACGTCTACTACCTGGCCGTCCTCGCGTCGCACCGACGGCAAGGAATCGGGCTCCGACTCCTCGACGACGCGCTCGAGCTGTTTCGAACCCAGGGGACGCGGGTGGTCTTCGCGGCGGCCGAGGAGGACAACACCGCGTCTCTGGACCTCTTCCTACGGCGCGGTTTTCGTCCCACGGAACCTAAGGAACGGAGCTGGCGGGAGGGTGGTCTGGGGGCTTGGGGCTTGAGGAGCCGGATGATGGTCGTCTCGGGGGAGGAGCTCCTCGGTCTGCGATTGCGGCCGGAGCCGCCCCCATCCTCGGCGTAGGCGAGGACGGTCGACCACCTCACGGACGTCCGGCGTTTCCAGGTGTTCGCGAGGTCGTCGGAGAATCCGCGGCCACCGACAGAGTATAGACCCCACCGACGGTCCGCCCTTCGTGTCCGACGACCTCCCGGCCCGCGCTTCGCTAACGACCGAGGAGCGGCGCTGGCTCCACGACAAGTACGAACGACTCGCGGCGGAGGAAGGCCAGCTTTCAGGCTCCCGGACCGCGTACTTCGCGACCATTGGGGCGGTCCTCCTGACCGGGCTCGTGGTGCTCTTCGCCAACTTGTTGAGCCACCCGATCGAACTCGCCCTCGGTGCCACCCTCTTGGGCGGTCTCGGGGTCCTGATCTCGATCGTCTGGGTCCTCCTGCTGCACCGCACCAACGATGCCCAGGCCATGTGGCGGGAGGCCGCGCTTCGACTCGAGGAGATCGCTCCGCCGGTCGCCCCTGGCCTCGGGTCCCGGGTCACCCTCCGCTCGGGCGCGACAATCCCCGTGGATTTGGCCGGCCCCTACCACATGCACCAGGCTCGCTTCTCCCCGGCGAACCCGATCTCCGCTCTCGACCGAGTCAATCCCTCGCGGCTGACCGAGACCATGCCGTTGTCCCTGCTGGTCATCTGGGCGGCCGTGCTGGTCGTCGTCTGGTCGTGGTACCTGTCGACGCTCTGACCCTGTTCGTGGGCTGGGAAGGCCGCCCCTTCCCAGGTCGGACGACGTCCCCTAAGGAGAATCTCGCCGGGCGACTCGGTCCGACCCGCCGGCCCGAGGGAGGACTCGGGCGGTCGGGGCGAATCGCTGGGACCGCAGCCAACGGGACTGCGACGTGTCCCGCACGGGACGCACCCCCCCTCGGATCATGTAGTAGACCCGGCGCGACAGAGGCAAGGCCCGGATGGCGAGGAACACGGTCAGCCCGAGGAGGGGGAGAGCCGCGAGGGCGCCGAACCACGCGAGTCCCAGCTGCCACGGGGTCCCAAAGGCCAGCCCGCGGGCGGCGAATTCGCTGTGGAGACGGATCCAGCCCCAGGAGAACATCCAGAGGGAGGTGAGCGAGATGGACGAGAACGCCGCGAACCCAATGATGAGGTCCCCGAGGACGAAGGCGCCGGCTCCCGCGGCGACCTTCTCCCACCGGCGAGCGGGTGCGGCCAAAGCTCTACGGAGTCTCCGTAGACTTCGTACCCCTACGAACTACTATTTGGTCCCACCCACGGAACGGCGGCCTGGGCAGCAGGGAGGGTCGGGGAGCGTGATCGAACCGGAACTCACCTCGGGGCTTATCCCGCGCCCCTTCTAGCCCGGGGCGGCATGGACCGCGCGACGCTTCTCGAACGGTACGACCGCGAAATGCGGGCGGACCCGCCCGAGAGTTCCGGAGTTCGGTTCGAGCGGGCCCCCGAACTGGTCCGGGAACTCGGGACGAGCGCCACCGTCATCTATTCTCACCTGACCTCGGCCAGTGCGCCCGCGGCCATCCGTGGGGAAGCCCAGCGGGCGCGTGAGCTCGGGGTCGAGCTCGAGTGGAAGGCCTACGAACACGACCCCCCGCCGGAACTCCCCCTCCTCCTCGAACGAGCGGGATTCCGGGCCGAGGAACCGGAAACGCTCGTCGTGCTGGACCTCGCCGACCGTCCGATCCCTCCCAGCGCAGATGAATCGGTGCGCGTCGTGGAGGTGAAGAATCTCACGACGTTCGAGGATGCCGTCCGAGTCAGCGCCGTCGCCTCGGGGCCGGAAGGGGCGGCCACGCTCAAGAGGTTCCGCGACCGATTGTCCGACCCGACCGCCCGCCTCTTCGTAGCCTACCTCGGGGACCTACCGGTCTCCGCCGGACGACTCGAACTATCCCCGGGTCGAGCCTTCGCAGGCTTGTGGGGCGGAGGCACCGTCCCCGAACATCGCCATCGGGGGATCTATCGGGCTTTGGTTCGGGCCCGGGTGGAAGTGGCCCAGCGCCGCGGCTACCGGTTCATCACCGTCGACGCGCTTGAAACCAGCCGACCGATCCTGGAACGGCTCGGATTCCTGTCGCTCGTTCGAATCCACGCCTGGGTTCGGTCGCCCACCGGGACTCCCTGGCCGTAGGGTGTGGTCGTCGAGAAGACCCGGACCCGAGGAGGGAGGGGTCAACCGATCTAGGGGACGACGGTGATCTTGCCCGAGCGCCCCATCGAGACCTGGAGCTTCCCGCGGAAGTCCTTGACCCAGCCGTCGGTGATCTGGACCTTCTGTCCTACCGAGTAGCGCTGGATGTCTTCGCCCCACAGGGTCAGGGTCGTCGTGCCCGTCTCGTCCTGAAGGGTCGCGTCGGCGACCTGGGACGAGCCCCGGGAGGTCGTGACTTCCCGAGGGGTCGATACGGCAGTGATCGTCGCGAGGAACGTGGCGTTCGAGTTTGCGCGGAGGGTTGCGATGCCTGGCATGGCATTCCCCCGAGCCACCGGGGGTTAAGCCGCTTCCCCTCCGGCCGGACCCATCAGAGTACCCCGGTACAGGGCCGTTCCCAGGGTCCGGCGCTCCCCCGAGAGGGCTACACGTCGTCGAGCTCGGACGCGGGGTCGGGCGCCCGGTGCATCCGAGATGCATAGACATCCCAGATGGAGGGACCCCGGGGAAAGGTGGGCCGGTGGACCAGCCGTTCCCCCACCGCGAGGAGGCCGGGCCGCAGGACCGCGAGGTAGAATCCCGAGCGGCCGGCCGCGGCAAACCTTCGGACCATGTCCTCCCGGTCGAATCGTAGGTTGAGCTTGAAACACGGCGTCCGGGGTTTGGTCACTTCGAGGGTGACCGCCCGGGTCTCGAGGAGGTCTCCCGGCGCCACGTCCCCTTCGGTCACTCCTCGGAGGCTCAGATTTTCACCGAAGCTGCCCCACGGGAGGGCCACCCCTTCGAGCTCGCGGGACCAGTACTCGTAGTGTTCGACGGGGTAGGCGTAGACCGCCTGCCGGGGTCCCCCGTGGACCTGGGTGTCGGCCGAAGCGTCCCCCTCGATCCCATCCACGCCGACTCTGAACGACCCGACGCTCGGCGTCTTGAAGAATCCGGTGCGGACCTTCCGACCCTTCCATTCGATCTCCCGAGGAAGTGCCCGATTCACGGAGACCACCTCGGCGGAGACCCGAACGGGTAGGGAATCGGACATTAACGGAGGGAACCGCCGGTCCGGAGTGAGCTCACCGACCCTCCTTCTCCTGACTTCCCCTGGATGCGGTCGGGCCCTTCGGCCAGAGTCGCCGCGCGGCCAGGAGGTGCATGATCTCCGAGGACCCATGGGCGATCATCCCGCTGCGGACGTCCCGCCAACGTTGCTCGTGTGGCAACGTGTTCGAGTATCCCCGGCCGCCGTGAAACTGGATCGCGTGGTCGAGGACCGTTAGGGCGACCTCGGTACCCATCCACTTGGAGAGTGCCGCGTCCGCATCCACCTCTTCCTCCGCCTCGAGCCGCTCCAGGGTGCGCTGGACGAACAAGCCGGCCGCATCGAGGTGGGCCCCATCCTCTACCAGCGGGAAGGCGACCGCCTCGTTGTTCGCGAGATGTTTCCCGAAGGCGACGCGCTCCCCCACATGCCGGACCGTCTCGGCCCACGACGCCCGTGCGACCCCGAGATAGATCATCGCGAGGAGGGTCCGCTCGCGCGTGAGCTCGGGCCGGACGTATTCGAATCCCTCTCCCTCCTCCCCCAGCCGGGCGTCGAGGGGCACACGGACGTCGCGGTAGGTGACCGTCCCTCGACGCTGCCACCGCTCCCCCAGGTCGGTCCCCACGCGGGTCCGACGCAGGCCGGGGCTCTTCTGGGAAACGAGGAAGGCGGTCACGCCGTCAGCCGCGCCACCCGCTGCTCCCGTGACCCGCCCATAGACGATGGCGGCGTCGGCGTCCTCGGAGAACGCGACCTCCGTCTTCTCCCCCGTTAACAAGTACCCGGAGCGGTCCCGTCTCGCCTGAAGGCGGAGGGCCATGACGTCCGAGCCCGCACTGGCCTCAGTGATCTGGTTCCCCACTAGGCGCTCCCCCTGCACGAGGGGGCGGAACCACTCTTCGACCTGGGCTGCGGAGCCCACGTCGCGAAGGACGGAGGAGAATTCCGGCTGGAGCGAGAGCTTGGCGAACGCGGTGCCCGAACGGTACGCCAGGCGGTAGAGAAGGGCGCCGGCACGAGGCAACGGCAGGGCTCGGCCCCCGAGCTTACCGGGGACGGTGAGTCCGAGCCATCCCCCGGAGCCCATCGCCTCGAACTCCGTCCGCGGGAAGCTAGGTTCGCGATCGAGTTCGCGCCCCCGGTCCGGGAGATGTCGGTCGGCGATGAACGCATCGAGCTCGTCGGAAAGAGGGTCGGGTGGGAGGAGGGTGGACTCGTCCATTCAGAGTCCCTCCTTCGTAAAGAAGGCGGTATCGACGGACGGGCCCCCCGCCGGCGGATGCTCTCCGACGATCCCTTCGCGACGCAACCCCGCCACCTTCTCCGATGGGTAGTGGAGAATCCCTGTAAGGACTCTGTCGTTGTCCTGACCGAGCCAAGGCGCTCCTCTCCATACTCCCCCTGGCGTCTCCGTAAATCGGGGGGCGACGCCCGCACCCTTCACGGGGCCGGCGATGGGATCGTCCCATTCGAGGAACATCCCGCGCGCACGATAGTGAGGGTCGCGCGCGATGTCCCCGATGTCCATGATCCGCGAGATCGCGACGTCGTGCTCCCTCCCGAGCCGCTCGAGGTCGTCCCGGGAACGCACCGCACAAAAATCCGCAATCGCGCGGTCGACGGGTTCCCGATGGGCGAGCCGATAGTCCCGGTCATCGAACCGCGCGTCACGGAACCCGAGGAGGTCCCGCAACCGAGCCCAGGCGTCGGGGGTCGGGGCCGCGACGACGACCCACCCGTCCGCGGCGCGATGCACATCGTACGGGTGGAGTCGGGGGTGGGCCGCACCGTGCCGCCCGCGGACGACGCCCCGGAGGAAATAGTCGAGAGCGAGGTTTTCGAGGAGGACGAAGAACACCTCATACTGCGCGACGTCGACGGACTGTCCACGGCCGGTCGTCTGGGCATGGAAGTAGCCCATGAGCCCACCGGTCGCGGCCGCCAGCCCCGTGACGGTGTCGTTGAGCGCGGTGCCGGAACGCATCGGGGAGGCGGGCTCCGGTTCTCCTTGGAGCGAAAGAAATCCACTGTACGCCTGGGCCGTGAGGTCATACGACGACGCGCGGACGCGGGCCGGTTCCCCGGTCTGCCCGTGGCCCGATACATGGACGATCGTGAGTTTCGGATTCGCTCCCCAGACCTCGGCGTCGGAGAGCCCCAATCGGTCGTACGTTCCCGGGCGCGACGACTCGATCCAGATGTCCGACTCCCGAGCCAGGTCGAGGAACACCTCCCGACCTTGCGGTGTCCGCGTGTCCAGTCCGACGGAGAGCTTGTTCCGGGAGTACTGGACCCACGACTCCGAGACTTGGTCCGAGGGATCCTCGCCGGAGAGGAGCGGCCGAAGGCTCCGCGTTGCGTCGGCGTAGGGGGGTTCGAACGGGGGGCCCTCGACGTGCACGACGCGAGCCCCGAACTCCCCGAGGTAGGTCGCGGCCCACGGGCCGGCGACGAAGCGGGCGGAATCGAGGACTCGGAGCCCGGCCAGCGGCCCGTACGGCGGAACGATCGCGTCGGGGGGCCGAGCGCCGGACACCCCCGTCGGGGCCGCCCAGACTCGATAACCCGGGGGGTTCAAGGCAGAACCTCGTCCACCAAATAGACCGGGACGCTCGAATCGCTCGTGACCGAGCCGCCATGGGTTCGCCTGGAGGGCGAAGCGTTCCGCGACGAGCTGACCCGGTTCAAGCTGGCGAACCACCCGTTCGCGACCCATCCCTTCTTCGCCCGAGTGGAGCGCGGAGAGGCCCCGAAGCCACTCGTCCAGGCGTGGGTCAAACAATTCTACCCTTGGCTCGCCGCGGTGCCTATCGCGATGGCCGAACGGTTCGCGAACTGTTCCTGGGAACCGGCCAACGACCGGTTCCGTCGAATGATCCTCGACCAACTGGTCGAGGAGGCCGGTGACCCCAAGGGGAAGGAACCCGGCCACCCGGAACTGTGGCTCCGGTTCTGCGAGGGCCTCGGGGTGCCCCGGGCGGAGGTCCAGTCCACCCCGCTCCTGCCCAACACCATGGTCGCGATCGACGATTTCCTCTACACCAACCGGGTCCACCCCTTCTTCGTTTCCGCGGCCGGATCGTCGGAACCTCCGAACGTGGACCTCTGCGCGCGGCTTCTCCCCGCCTTTCGGAAGCACTACCACGTCGACGACGGACACCTCGAGTACTACACCCTCCATGTGACGGCAGACGTCGAGCACAGTGAGTGGATCGGTCAGATCGTCGCGAGCTTCGCGTCCACCACGGAAGTCCGCAAGCAAATGTGGGACCAGATGTTGCGGGGCTTCTCGATCCACGCCATGCTCGTCGACGGGGTCCTGGCCGCCGCGAACGGCGCGCACGCCCCGCTCAAGTCTAAATAGGACCGGGAGGTTTCGAGCCACGATGTCGGACGGAGACACGATCCCCAGCGGACCCGCGGGTCGGTCGACCGTCCTCACCTGGCTCTGGTGAACGGGAGGCGCCGGGAAGGCGCCGCCCCGACGTGCCCCGCACGATACCGGGCCGGCGTTCCCCGGCGCCTCCCTCCGAACAAATGGAAGGAGGGAAACACATGTATGGAAAAACGATCCGACTCCGCCGCCTGTTCCCGAACCCGGACCGTCACCTGTTCTCGGTGCCGCTCGACCACGCGGTCTCGATGGGGCCGATCGACGGGTTGGAGGAGCTCGCCCCCCTGGCGGTGGAGCTCCAGGCCGGCGGCGCCGACCTGCTGATCGTGACGAAGGGCGCGGTGCGGGAGCTCGCCCCCGTGCTCTCGCCGGCGACCCGTCTCGGGATCCACGTTTCGGCGTCGACCAGTCTCGGTCCCTCGGCCAATCGCAAGGTGCTTGTGGGTTCCGCCCAGGAAGCCGTCGGACTCGGAGCGGACCTGCTCTCGGTCCAGGTCAATTTCGGGATCCCCGAGGAAGCCGACATGCTCACCGACCTCGGTACGGCGTCGGACCAGTGCCGGTCGCTTGGACTCCCGCTCCTCTGCATGTCGTACGTGAAGAAGGAGGGCGGGGGCACGCCGGACGAGCTTCGTCACGCGGCCCGAGCCGCCGCCGACCTGGGGGCGGATATCGTCAAGACGAGCTATCCCGGTTCCCTCGAGGAATTCCGTCGGTTGTGCCGGACCACGCCGGTTCCGCTTCTCATCGGAGGCGGGGTCCGGGTCGAGCCCGAAGCAGCGTTCCTCCGTCTGGTCGAGGAGAGCGTCCGGGCGGGAGGCGCCGGAATCTGCATCGGGCGCAACCTGTTCCAACGGCCACCGGTGGCGCCGTTGGCCCGACGCATCGCCGCGGTCCTTCACGGGACGGGATAGAGGACGCACCTCCATGTCCCGCGACCGGATCGCGATCCGCCCACGATCCGCGACGCCGGCGGGACGGCGCGCGATCCGGGAGAGGGCGCGCATCCGGGGGTTCCACGTCTTCGTGCTTCCCTCCACCGACCCGCCGCAACGGCGTCCCGGCGAGACCGTGATTCGGCAGACGGGCCGGACCCTGCGAGGGGCCGGGGCGGGCGCACCCTCCGTCCATCTCCGGCGGATTGGCTCAGAGGCCGAGCTCACCCGGGTCCTTACCTCCGTGCCGACGGGAGGCGTCCTCGCGATCGAATGGGTCGCCGACCGGGTGATCCCACTGGAGAACGCGGTCGCCGCACGCGGGCATCGATTCTCGCTGTGGGCCCTCGCACGGACCCACCAGGAAGTCCCGGGCGCCCTGGGAGCGCTGGAGCACGGGGCCGACCTGGTGATCGTGGACGTAGATTCATCGTCAGACGTCGACGCTCTCGAAGCGATCCTCGAAGGGCCGCTTCCCATGCGCCTTGACTGGGCGTACCTCCCCCTGACCTCGGTCGGCCCCGTCGGAGTGGGGGATCGGGTGATCGTCGACACGACGTCCCTCCTCCTCCCGGAGGAGGGTCTCCTGGTGGGGAGCGCGGCGGCGTTCCTCTTTCATGTTGCCAGTGAGGCGGTGGGTTCGCGCTTCAGTCGACCGAGAGCGTTCCGGGTGAACGCCGGCGCCGCGCACTCCTACGTTCTCCTCGCGGACGGAACGACGCGGTACCTGTCGGAGCTGGCCCCCGGGGACCCGGTCCTGATCGCGACGCCCGAAGCCGGGGTTCGTTCGGTCCGAGTCGGGAGGGTCAAGGTCGAGCGGCGACCCCTCGTCCTGATGGTGGCGGACGACCGGGGTACCGCGCGGACTCTCTTCGCCCAAGAAGCGGAGTCGGTCCGTGTCTCGACCCGGTCGGGCCCGGTGTCCACCACGCACCTACGAGCGGGGATGGAGGTCCGCGGGATTCGCCTGCCGGCGGCCCGCCATCTCGGTCGGGCGATCGAGGAGACGATCGAGGAACGATGATCGGCGATCGCCCCCTGCTCGTCGTCTCGTTGCCCGCGCAATCGGTGGTCGACGCGCGCCGAGAAATCGAGTGGGCCCGCGACGGCGGCGCCGACCTGGCCGAGGTCCGGTTCGACCGGTGGACCGCCGAGGAGCAGGCCCGCGTTTCCGGCTTGTTTCCCTCGACACTTCCCCTCGTAGCGACGTTCCGTTCCCGTGCCGAAGGGGGGGACGCGCCAGACGACCCGGTCGCCCGAGAGCGAGTGATCGGACGGCTCGCCCAGCTACCGTTCGCGTACCTGGACCTCGAGTGGGCCCGAGACCGACGACTGGAATCGCCGACCCGCTCCGCCGGCCCGCGCGTGATTCGGTCCTCGCATCTCGGAGAGGGCACTCCATCGGACACGATCGTCCAGCTCCTCGAGAGCGGTGCACCCGCGGATGGAATCCTCAAGGTCGTGGTCGTGGCCACCGTCGCCGAGGCGATCCAACACCTCCTCCCCCTCGCGGAGCGGGGGACGACGCCGCGGGCGGTCCTGCTGACGACCGGCCCTTCCGGACCCCTGTTCCGGGCTTGGGCGCGACGACTGCGACTCCCCTGGGTCTACGCTTCCCTGCCGGAGCAACCGGGTCGGCCGTACGCACCCCCGGTGGAGCCGACGCAGATTCCCGTCGATCGTTTGCAACCCTACCTGGCGGTCGAGGACGCCCCGATGTTCGCTCTCCTGGGCCATCCCGTGACGCATTCTCGAAGTCCGGCGATCCACCACCGGTGGATGGCCCGCCAGGGTCGCGTCGGGCTGTACACCGTACTTGATGTCGGTTCCGCGGAGGAATTCCAACTCGCGCTCCAGGAACTTCCGCGTCGGGGAGTGCGCGGGGTGAACGTGACCCACCCATGGAAGGGTCTCGCGTTCCGGTGC
>JAKIWQ010000036.1 GCA_022749935.1 Thermoplasmata archaeon
CATCCCGAGCGTGTCCGGGCCGTACTGTTGCAGCCGATAGATCCCCGTGTGAGATTCCCCACTCTCCGGGTCCTTCGTGATGACGATCGGAAAAGTGATGGTCCGACCGCCGTCCCCCGGCCAACACTTGAGGATGGGGAGTTGGTCGAGGTCGACCTTCGGTTCCTCGACCTCCTGACACGGCCCGGAACGGACGCGTTTGGGCGCGAGCGAGCGGAGCGTCTGCAGCATCTCGATCGTCCCGCCCAGGTCGCGCATCGCGCCGACGACACCGGCGGGGGGCCGAAGGTGCACGAGCTTCTCGACGCGGTCTGCGACCTCCTGCACGTCGCGGGCGCCCAGGGCGAACGCGATCCGGCGGGGCGAGCCCAAGAGGTTCGTGACGACGGGGACCGAGGCCCCGGGGACGTTTTCGAACAGGAGAGCCGGCCCGTCGGCCCGAAGGGCCCGCTGGGTGACCTCCGTGATCTCGAGGTCCCGCGAGACGGGGTGCTTCACCCGCGCGAGGTCGCCCCGCGCTTCGAGCGCCGCGACGAACTCCCCGAGCGACCGGAACGCCACGAACGCCGCGGAGCCTCCCCGGTTATTAAACCCGGGGCGGGCGCCCGAAGGTTCAAATCGGAACCCCTGCTCGCGGGGTCTCCCATGCAGTCGGTCACCCTCGAGTTTCGTACGGAGGACCTCGTCCTCCTCGGGTTGATCCCTTCCGGTCTGTTCGCGAAGTACGAGGAGGTCGAGCTCCTCGAGACGCTCCGGCTCGAACAGGGATGGCGCCTCCAGCTCCTTCGGGTCCGCCGGAAGGGGCCGCTCCGTTCCCCCGCCGAGCTCGAGCGGGAATCGCGCCGGATCCGGGCCGACTACGGGTTCGAGAGCTTCGAGCTCGTCGAGCGACGACCCCGGACGCGGGATTACATCGTCCTCGTCCGCCAGCGGAATCCGGAACGGCTCCGGCGCCTCCTCTCGCTGGCGGGTGGAGAGGTCTCGCCAACCGCGCCCTTCCGCATCAGCGAGGAGAAGGTCGTCGCGTCGTTCCGTGGAGAGGAGAAGGCCCTGCGGCGGGTGCTGCATCGCCTCGACCGCGAGGAGTTTCCCTACCGCGTCCTCCGGGCCTCCGGCCGGACCTACCCGGCGGAGGCCGGCGTGACGTTGCTCACTCCCTTGCAGGCCGAGATGCTCGCGCGGGCCTGGGTCCTCGGGTACTACGCCGTGCCCCGCCGAATCACCCTGACCCGCATGGCCGAACAGACCGGCCGGAGCGCTCCCGCGCTCGGGAAGATCCTCCGGAGGGCCGAGGGGCGTCTCGTGGTCCGATGGCTCTCGGCCGAGGGCCCGGTCCCCGAAGGGGAGCCCCGGCCGCGGGCGGAACCGGCACCGTAAAGTCGTCGGGCGGTTCCCTGCCCCGTGCGTCCCGAACCGCGTACCGTCGTTGTGGAGCGACTTCCCGACGCGCCTCCGATCACCCTCCCGGCCCGGGCGACCGAGGGGTCGGCCGGCTTCGACCTCCCCTCGGCCGAATCGGTCGTCCTCACCAGGGGACAGGTGACGCTCGTGCGTACCGGGCTCCGGATGCGATGCCCCCCAGGGACGTTCCTCGAGGTTCGGCCCCGGAGTGGTCTGAGCGCGAAGGGGGTCCTGATGGTGAACGCCCCCGGCACGATCGATTCCGACTACTCCGGCGAGGTGCGGGTTCCGCTGACGTTCCTCTTCGAGGGGAGCTACCGGGTCGAGGTCGGGGATCGGATCGCCCAGATCCGCCTCGTCGAGGACCACCCGATCACGGTCGCCGAGGGCGACGTGGTGCCGGTGGCGTCGCGGGCGGGCGGGTTCGGCAGCACCGGACGCTAGCCTAGTCGAACTCGGTGAGCGTGCTCTGGGCGCGCCGCGGGGTCGGAGGGGCGAGGGGAGTCCCTCGCGATACCGAAGCCTGCACTCGCTCGAGCATCTCGTGCATCCGTTTCTCGCGGGTGAACGCCCCGCGATGCATCCCCTCATCGCGGGTACCCTGGGCGACCAGGACTACCGCCCGGCCCGCACGGGCCCGTCCGGTCCGTCCCCGCCGTTGGATGGTCCGGATCACGTCGGGGATCGGTTCGTAGAACAGGACGAGGTCGGTCGCGGGGATGTCGAGCCCCTCCTCGGCGACCGAGGTGGCGACCAGGCAGTTGACGGCCCCGGCCCGGAATCGGTCGAGGACTCCGCCCTGTTCCTTCTGGGAGAGTCCCACGTCCGTCCCGTGGGAGGCTTGACCGACGAACCGGGCGGGTCGCACGGCGGGGTCGTGGAGCGCTTCGAGCTCCCCGACCAACCGGTCGACCGTGTCCCGGTACTGGGAGAAGACGATGACCCGCGCCTCGGGCCGCGTCCGCAGTTCCTCGGCGACGATTGCGACCGCGCGTGCGACCTTGGGGTGCTCGAAGTGGGTCCCGTCGAGGAGCTTCCGTACTCCTTCGGCTTCGGTAAGAAACGTCCGGGTCGCGGGGCTCATCCGACGACCCTCCTTCGGTGTTTGGCGGTCGAGGAACTCTCGGAGCGCGTCCACGCCTTGGCTCTCGGCCAGTTCGAGGGCGTGCATCCCCTTCATCGCCGCCGCTTGGGCCGTGACCGCCTGCCAGAGCACCGGGGATCCAGATCCGCCCCGAGAACGGTCCGCTTCGATCTGACGATGGAGTCGTGCGCCCACTTCCAGGAGGGCGCGACGGCCGGCTTCGCCTCCGCCGGGCAGCAGGTCGAGCTTACGGAGGATGTTGATCTGACCTTGGACGACCGCCCGCAGCTCGATCGCCAGGCGCTGGACCTCGGGAGGGAGCGGCAGCGTCACCGTCTCGACCCCGATGCCGTGGAGGTACGGAGCGACGTCCCCCGACCGTTCGGTCCGGTACTCGAACCGTTCGATGGCGAGATTGGTCCAGACCTCCCGGATCCGCGCCTCGCTGCCGCCAGGAGAGGCGGTCATGGCGAGCACGCGGGCCCGGGGCCCCTCCCGATTGGCTCGAGCGATGGCGACATAGGGATAGATCCCGACCGCGCGGTGCGCCTCGTCGAAGACGAGGAGCGAAAACGTGTGGAGCGGGAACGTCCCGCTCGCGATGTCGTTCCCGACGACCTGGGGCGTCGCGACGACCACCTGCGGCGGATGGAGCAGTTCGGCCCGGCGCTCCGGAGCGATCGCCCCGGTGAGGACGATCGGCTCCGGAGCGAAGAGGGTCTTCGAAACGCTCGCCGCATGTTGGAGGACGAGAGGGCGGGTGGGCGCCAGGAGGAGGACCGAGGCGGTCGGGCTTCGAAGGAGAGTCTCCGCGATCACGCGGAGCGCGATCGTCGTCTTGCCGAGCCCCGTCGGCAGGACGACCAGCGTATTCTGCCGGGCCGCGACCTCGGCGATGGCCGCCTGGTATTCCCGGTCCTCGATCGTACCGGGCCGGATCCGCGGGTGCACGACGGTCGGCATCGGCGGAAGGTCCCGAGGCCGCGAGCGGCCGGTGCTTTATGAGCAGGCGCGTACGACGGGCGGTGCTCTCGCTCGGGTTCGTCCTCGTCGTGCTCGCGACCTCGGCGGTCGTGCTGGTCTACCAGGGCCTTGCCATCGTCTACGCGTACGCGATGCCGACCCTCCGGCCGGCGGCCCCACGGCCGACCCGGGGGGGACAGGTGAGCGTCATCATCGCAGCGCGGAACGAGGCCGACGACCTCCCCGCGACGCTCGACACGCTCCTCCAGCAGGACTACCCGGATCTCGAGGTCGTGGTCGTAGACGGAGGCTCCACCGACGGGACCCGGGAGGTGGTCGAGGCTCGTGCTCCCCGGGTGCGCCGACTCGAAGAACCTCCGTTGCCCGAAGGATGGGTCGGGAAGAACTGGGCCTGCTGGTGCGGGGCCGAGGCGACGTCGGGGGAGTGGCTCCTCTTCCTCGACGCGGACGTGCGGACCAGCCCGACGGCCGTTCGCACGGTCGTCCAGTGGGCCGAAACCGAACACGCCGACCTCGCGACGATCGGGACCCGCGTCGAGATGCGGGGATTCTGGGAGCGCCTCATCATTCCGTTCTGGGTGCAGATGGTGCTCGTGTACTTCCGGGCGCCTCGCGTGAACCGTCCGGGTTCACGGGCCGCGATGGCCAACGGTCAATTCCTCCTCATCGCTCGCTCCGCGTACGAGCGGGTCGGAGGACACGACGCCATCCGTTCCTACGTGCTCGAGGACGTCGCGCTGGCTCGGCGCGTCCGGGCGGCCGGACTCCGGCTGCGCGTCGCGAACGCGGTCGACCTCGCCGCGACCCGGATGTATCGCACCCAGGCCGAGATGTTCGAGGGATTGATCAAGAACGTCCACGGCACCGAATTCTCGGCGGCCCGGCAGGTGGGGTTCCTGGCCGGTCTGGTCGGACTCTACCTCCTCCCGCTCGGCGTGCTGCCACTCGGGGTGTGGTTCGGCAACCTTCCCCTGATCGCCGTAGGCGGATTTCTCTGGGTCGCCTTGTTCGGGAAGCATGTCGCGTTCGCGCACGCGGTCGGGTCTCCGTCCGTCTTTGGACTCCTGTATCCCCTCGCCGTCGTTTACTACATCCGCCTCGTCTCGACCTCGCTGGTCCGAGGCCTCCGGCGCCGACCGGTCATCTGGAAGGGCCGGTCGTATCCGCTCCTCACCCCCGAGAGCCCTAATCGATAAGTGGTCGGGCGCGCTGAAACCGCCGTATGGCGATCACCCTCGAGGCCTCGTTCGACCTCTACATCGGCGGAAAGGAAGTACCGGGGTCGGGGGGCGAGCGTCGGGTCCTGCTCGACCCGGCTACCAACGAACCCCTCGCTCGGGTAGCCGTGGGTTCGAAGGACGACGCGCACGCCGCGATGGAGGTCGCCGACCGGGCCTTCCGCGAATCGAACTGGGCCGCGGATGACGGAGCGCGTCGCGCCAAGGCGTTGTGGAAGTTGGCGACACTGCTGGAAGCGAGCACCGAGGCGTTCGCCCGACTCGAGACGCTGAACCAGGGGAAACCGCTGCGGGAGGCCCGCGGCGACATCGGGTACGTCGTGCGGACGATCGAGTACTTCGCCGGATTGGCCGACAAGGTGGAAGGGGAGACGATCCCCGTTCCCGGCGCGCGGTTCGACTACACCGTCCGCGAACCGTTGGGCGTGACGGTCCACATCGCTCCCTGGAACTACCCTCTCGTCCTCGCGATGCGTTCGGTCGCCCCGGCGCTCGCCGCGGGGAACTCGGTCGTGCTCAAGCCCGCGAGCCTCACACCGCTGACCGCGGTCTCGCTCGCCCGCCTGGGGAAGGAGGCCGGGATCCCGGACGGGATTTTCAACGTCGTGATCGGCAGTGGTGCGGAAGTGGGCGAGGCGCTCGTCGAGGACCCTCACTGTCGCTCCGTGACCTTCACCGGCAGCGGGGAAGTGGGCCGGAAGCTGGCGGTCGTCGCGGCGAGCCGACTTCTGCCGATGACGCTCGAGCTCGGGGGAAAAGGACCCGTGATCGTCCTTCCGGACGCGGACGTCGACCGGGCGGCCAAGGCCATCGGATACGGGATCTTCGGCAACGCCGGCCAGATGTGCTGGGCTGCGTCCCGCCTCCTCGTCCACGAGAGCGTTCGTGCCGCTCTGGTCGAGAAGATCCGGGCGATCGCGGACCGAATGAAGCTCGGGCCCGGGGTCCAGGACGGGGTGGAGATGGGGCCCCTCGTCTCCCGGGAGCAGTCCGATCTCGTGCTCGGGTACGTCGAGGACGCTCGATCGAGCGGCGGCCAGGTCGTCGCCGGGGGTACTCGCCCGACGGACGACGCCCTGCGCGCCGGCAACTTCGTCCGCCCCACGATCCTCGCGGACGTTCCGCCCTCCTCCCGTGCCGTCCGGGAGGAGATCTTCGGACCGGTGCTGTGCGTCGCGTCGTTCGGGGACACCGACGAGGCCGTGCGGTTGGCGAACGACACGTCCTACGGTCTCCTGGCCGCCGTCTGGACCCGGGACCTGGGGTCGGCCCACTCGGTCGCCCGTCGCCTCGAGTCGGGCATGGTGATGATCAACGAGTCCCCCATGACGTTCCCCCAGACCCCGTTCGCCGGCATGAAATCGAGCGGGCTCGGGTTCGAGCAGGGGATCCGCGCGCTCGAACCGTTCACTCGACGCAAGAACGTTCTCGTCCAACTCGGGGGCGCGAAGCGCTCCGCCTGAGGCCGCATCTCGGGTTCGTACGGAACCCCAAAAAGGGGGGGCCGGGCTCCGGGACCGTGTCCCCCGACCCGCCCCCTCCTTCCGGTACCGACCCCACGTGGGGGGCGTGTCGGTTTTGCGCGGTGGCGGTGCCGCCGGGCGCCGCGACCTGCGGGATTTGCGGCGCGGGCGACCCGATCCGTGCCTCGGAGATCCCGTTCGTTTCGAAACGCCAACGCCGCCGCCTCCGGGCGACCGGAGTCTTCCGGAGCCTGCTCGTGATCGGCGTCGCCCTGGGGTTGGCCTATACCATGGTCTCCCTCGTCCTGACCGGTCCGCCGACGGTGGCGGACCCGCTCTCCACGTCCGGGACCTACGCGTTGGGACCCGGGAACTCCACGGTGATCTCCGGCGAGATCACGGGCGGGGACTTCGTGATCGGCAACTTCAGCACGACGGACCCCGTGGGACTCAACCTCATGGTCTCGGTCTACAATTCCACCGAGTGGCCTTCCGTGGTGAGGGGCGAGGCGGTGAGCCCTCAGTGGACGCTCGGTCCCACACCCGCCGGACGGATCGTCTACTCGGCGCCGTACACGGACACCTTCTACTTCGTCTTCACGAACCCCTACCCTGCGTCCAGCCACCTCAGCCTCGTCGCTGAGATCACGACCCAGTACGAGTCGAACGTCGGAGACGAGGGCTTCGCCTGATCCGGCCGACCGCGGGGGAAAGGCCTAAACCGCTCGGGCTTGCCGAGGTCGCAGGCGGCGACCCATGGTCTCCCTCCAATCCGGCGAGCTCCTCCTCAAATCGGCTCCGGTGGTCAGTCAGGGGACCGGCGGCGTCCGACCGGGAACCCTCTCGCTCACGAACTTCGCCCTCGTCTTCGAAGGGCCAGGCGGGCCCCCACCGGGCGAGGGGTGGGGCCCCCCGGCCGACCCTTCCGGTCCGCTCTCGAGCGAGCGTCGTATCGGCCTCTGGAGGTGCCGGGGCGCGTCGGTCGTGAACGGACCCGGGGGCCCGGGTCTCCAGGTGGACTTACTCGCCCGAACGCTGTTCTTTCACACCCAGGACCTCGCGGGTTGGGCGGCTGCCATCACCGAGGCCCGGGCCCATGCGCCGCCCCCTCCGCCGGACGTGCAGGCCCGGCGCGCCCTGAAGCGCGGGGAACCCCCGCCCCAGCCACGGTGCTCCTACTGCGGCAAGTTGAGCCCGGCGGGCTCGACGAAGTGCACCTCGTGCGGGGCGCCGTTCTAGTCTCGGAGCCCGGCTCGAAGACCACTCGCGCGGGCAGATGTCCCGTCTCGAGCGTCACTCGACGGGGTCGGCGGGCGGGGGGGCGGCGGACTCTTCGAGTCGGGTCAAGTATTCGGCGGGGACCTGCTCGACCAAGAACACGGTCTTGCCCGCGCGCATGATCACGAGTCCGCCGTCCTGCGCGCGCCGGATGTCCACCTCGAGGATGACAGGATGGGGGGTCCGCACCGAGCCGGCGGCCCGGGCGTCGTCGGCGGTCTTGGAGAGATGGACGCGCTTCCGGTCGGAGGGTTTCAGGCCGACCTCGAGCACGATCCCCGCCTCCTCGGTCGTGACGGGGAAGTAGAGGTGCTCCGGGATGTTCTCGGTCGGCAGGTCGAGGTCGACATCGACGGTGTGCCCGTACGTGGCCCGGACCCGGTCGTCCCGGACCTCATACCGGCCCTTCGCGTCGGTCTCCGCGATCGCGACAAGATGCTGCACCCGAAGCCAGTGGTACGCCGGATGCCGCTGCGACACCGCGCGCACGATGGCGGGCAGGGAGACCCAGCCGTGGGGCTCCATCGTGAGACCGTACCGGTCGGGGAAGTGGCGGAGGATGCCCGTGAGCACGCGACCGAGATGGTCGAGCTCCCGGTCGTTCATCAGGAAGCGGCCGGGTTGCCCGCAGACCGGGCACGCCTCGGCCCGGAAGTACCCGTGCTGGGCACACTCTTTCAGCATCGCCTTCTCGGCCTCTACGCCTTGACCTTGTCCGCCTTCTTCTCGAAGTCGGTCAGGAGGTCGCCGTAGAGGTCCGCGAGGTCCTTCAGCACCCGTTTCAACACCTGCTGGGGTTTCTCGCCTTTCGTGCGGAGATAGAGCGTCGGGCGGTCGAGATAGGGGTGACCGAGGTAGTACCGCGCTTCGAGGACCTTGTCCTCCTTCTGAAGGGATTCGACCAGCGGGATGAGGAGCGTCTCCTCTCCCTTCGGAAACTCGACCCGAAGCAGGTCGTGTTCCTTTTCAACGACGCGGATCTCCATCGGAGCCTCGAGAGCCGGCCCACTTACGCTCGGTTCTTAAGCGTGGCGGAACCGCTCCGTCCTCGAGGGGGCGGAGTCGTTCCCGGACGGCGCGCCGCGCGACGCCCATATACCCGGCCCCGCCTCCCGGCGCACCCATGCGGTTCTTGGTCGTCGGCGGGGGCGCCCGGGAACACGCGATCGCCGCGACGCTTCATCGTGCGGAAGCCGAGGTCTACGTCGTCAGCCGGAACGCCAACCCCGGCCTGGACCGGATCGCGAAGGCTACGTCCCGGGTCGACCCCACGGACCCGGCGCGCGTGGCCGAGTTCGCCCGGGCGCATCGGGTCGAGGTGGCGGTCATCGGACCGGAGGCCCCGCTCGCGGCCGGGGTCGCCGACGCCCTGCGAGCGGGTTCGATCCCGACGGTGGGACCGGGCCAGGTGGGGGCGCAGATCGAGTCTTCCAAGCGGTTCTGCCGGGAACTGCTCGCGCGTCACGGGGTCGGCGGGCAACCGCGCTACGCAATCCCGACGTCCGTCGAGGAGGTCGACCGGGCGGTCGCCGAGTTCGGCGCTCCGTTCGTCGTCAAGCCGAGCGGACTCACCGCCGGAAAAGGGGTCTGGGTACAGGGGGCTGACTTCAACGAGCCGAAGGACGGAGCGGCCTACGCGAAGTCGATCCTCGTCCAGGGAGGCTCGGTCCTGCTGGAAGAGAAGTTGGACGGTGAGGAGTTCAGCCAGATGGCGTTCGTCACCGACTCCGGCGTCTACCCCATGCCGGCCGTTCAGGACTTCAAGCGGGCGCTCGAGGGCAACCGCGGCGGCAACACGGGCGGGATGGGCTCGTACTCCCAGCGGGACCACTTGCTTCCGTTCCTCTCGCCGGCCGACCGGGGTCGGGCCATCGAGGTGCTCGAGCGGACGGTCGCGGCCCTGCGCTCGGAAGGGATCTCGTACCGGGGCATCCTCTACGGGGGGTTCATGCTCACGGCCCGGGGGCCGCTCCTCCTCGAATTCAACGCCCGCTTCGGGGACCCGGAGGGGATCAACGCCCTCACGCTCTACGAGGAAGGGAACTTCGCCGAGCTCCTGCACGGCGTCGCGACCGGGCGGGTCGACCCCAACCTCGTCCGGTTTCGACTCCGGGCGACCGTCGTAAAGTACCTCGTACCGCCCGGCTACGGCGACCGCCCCCAGGCCGGCGGCGTCCTCGAGCTCGACCCCCTCGGGATCGAGGCCGACGGGGTGCACGTACTCTACGGGAGCGTGGAGTCGGTCGGGCCGTCCGCGGTGAAGCTGTCGAATTCCCGGGGGATCGCGCTCGTCGGAGAGGCCAGCGCCATCTACGAGGCCGGCGCCCGGGTCGAGGCGGCCCTGAAGCGGGTCTCCGGGGCCTACTATGTCCGGCACGATATCGGGACGAAGGAGGACCTCGCGCGGCGGACCGAGCACATGCGGGCGATCCTTTCTCCCGGCGCCAAGCCCTCCCCGATCCCGCTCAGCGTCGCCGCTCCCGCCGCCGCACCCTCGAGCGCGGCTCCTCCGGAACAACTCATCGGTTAGGCTCTAATACCGTCCGCCCGGTTCGACGGGTCCTTCCATGTTCTGTCCTACGTGCAAGCGTCTCATGCGCCCGGATCGGGCGAAGGGGGCCTGGGTCTGCTCCTCGTGTGGGGCCACCGTGCCGCTCGGAAAAGGGGTCGAGGTCGGCCGGTCGACTCCCCAGGGGCGGGCCGTCGAGGTCGTCGAAGTCAAGATCGCGACCCTCCCGACGGCGGACGAGATCTGCACGAAGTGCGGAAACGGCCAGGCGTACTACGTCCTCCGCCAGACCCGGGGCTCGGACGAGCCGGAGACCCGCATCTTCGAGTGCACGAAGTGCGGGTACAAGTGGCGGGAGTACCAGTGAGCGAGGGCTCGTTCGACCCGGTCTCGCGGTCGTTCGCGCCCGACGCCGTGGGGTCGAAGGTCCACCTCCGCGGGTGGTTGCAGCGATCCCGGTCCTCCGGTGGGATCCTCTTCCTCCTGTTGCGCGACCGGACCGGATCGGTCCAGGTCACCGGCCGACGAGACATCCTCGGGGACGACGGGTTCTCCGCGGCCGAGCACGTCCAGGTCGAGGGAGCGGTCGAGGTCGAGGGAACGGTCGCCGAGGACAAGCGGGCCCCCGGGCAGCGGGAGGTCCGGGCGTCGACGATCACCGTCCTCCATGCGGGCGAGCCCTTTCCGATGTTCGCCGACCAGACCGAGGAGTTCTCCCTCGACCATCGTCACCTCGCGATCCGTTCGCCGGAGCACGTCGCCACCTTCCGCGTGAAGGCCGAGCTCCTCCGCGCCCTCCGCGAGTTCCTGGACCGTGAGGAGGTCCTCGAGACGACGCCGCCGGTCCTCTCGGGGAATGCGGCCGAGGGGGGTTCCGAGGCGTTCCAGATCGACTACTTCGGCCGGCCCGGCTATCTCTCCCAGACCGCGCAGCTCTATCTCGAGGCCCTGCTCTTTCCCCACGAACGGGTCTACGCGCTCACCCCGTCCTTCCGGGCGGAGAAGTCCCGCACGCCCCGGCACCTCACGGAGTACCTCCACCTCGAGGTCGAACTCGCGTGGTGCGACCTCGACCATCTCATGGAATTCGAGGAGCGGATGGTCGAGTACGTCTGCCGCACGGTCGCCGACCGTCGCCCGAGCGAGCTGGGGGCGCTCGGCCGCCCGCCGGAGGAACTGCGGAAGATCGTCGCCCCGTTCCGCCGGATGCGGTACTCCGAGGCCATCGACCGATTGGTCGCGGAAGGGTTTCCGATCACGTTCGGGAGCGACCTCGGCACGGCGGAAGAGCGGGCGCTCACCCTCGAGGAGCATTCGCCCGTGTTCGTCACCCACTACCCGCGCGACCTGAAGGCGTTCTACATGCTCCGCTCCCCGGACGACCCTCGGACGGTCGAGGCGGCGGACCTCCTCGCGCCCGAGGGGTACGGGGAGATGGTCGGGGGGTCGTGCCGCGAGACGGACGTCACCGTCCTCGTCGAGCGGCTCCAGGCGAAGGGCGTGGACGTCCGCGAGTACGAGTGGTACCTCGACCTCCGACGCCACGGGAGCATCCCCCACGCAGGGTTCGGGCTCGGGATCGAACGGATCCTTCGTTGGATGCTCCGCCGGGACCACATCCGCGAGACCACTCCGTTCCCCCGGACCCCCTCCCGACACACGCCCTGAACGTCGCGTTCGCGACGAGCGGGGGAAGGCTCAAGAACGGGTGCGGGTCTCGCCGCGCCCGCCCTTCGGAGGACGCATCGTGGCCGCGGAGCACAGTTCGAGCCGGAGCGGGGAACGGAAGGGGGGCGGAGACTCGTTGACCGAGAGGGGCACCGGGCCGGTCGTCGTCGAACGGATCACGCACCAGGACGTGGCGGCGATCTGCGCGCTCTACAAGCGGGTGGTCGAGACCCATCCCGCCGACCTCCCGGTCGAGCTGCTGAAAGGGTGGCAACCGACGCCCCTCGAGTTCACGAGCTGGATGGAGGGCGTGACGTACTTCGCCGCGCGACGCGAGGGGCGGCTCATCGGGTCGGTCGGCTGCGAGATCCGACGCGGCGCGTGCCACCTGGTCCATCTGGCCGTCGACCCGGAGTTCCGACGCCAGGGGGTCGCCACCGCGCTCGTGGGGGCGGCGCTGGATTGGGCGCGACGCTCCAACGCCTCGGTCCTCTGGATCGACCCGCTCGCCAAGTTCACGGGGGCCGTCGCGCTCCTGCGCCACCTCGGGTTTTCCGAGGCCGGAGTGCTCCACAAGCACGAGTGGGCGGAGGACGTCCGCCTGTTCGAGCGCCTGATCTAGTGGGCGGCGCGCCCGAGGGCGCGGGAAGACCGGGTGGGGGGCGCCCCGTGCATCTCCTGGAGGGCGCGCAGTCGACGCAGTCCCTCCTCCGGTCGCCCCCGGAAGAAATCGCGGGCCCCGCGCGCCAGGTCGATCGCCTCGAGTTCGGTCGCGATCCCGTGGGTCCGCTCCTCCACGAGATAGTCCCCGTACTCCGTGATGTAGCGGGGTAGGTTCGTCTTGAGTCGTCCGACCGCCTGGAGGCGGAGGGCCCGGATCTGCTGTTTCAACGCGGCGAGCTTGCCCGCGCGCAACTCCGCCTCGAGCGTCTCGGCGGTCTCGGCCGGGTCCTGGGGCGGGTCGATGCCGAGCGCGTGCATGTCCTTGAGCAGCGAGACGACCCGCTCGAGCTCCTCCCGGGCCTGGTCGAGGTGCCGCTCCTTGATCGTGACGACCCGGTCCACCTGTCGGTAGGTCGCGAGCGCTTGCGCGATGTCGCCGGTCCGCGCCGTGTGGAGCGCGTCCTCGATCTGGTCCCGCTCGAGTCGGCTGTCGACGGCGTACGCCTCGAGGCGGGTGAGACGGCCCTTGGTGTTCTTCGCCCATTCCTCGAACGCGGTGACGATCCGACGTTGGGCGATCCGCTCGACCCCGCGGACGACCTCCGCCCACGGTTCGGGGTTGGGCGCCTCGCGGGCGGCTTCCTCGGCCCAGGGCGGGAGACGGGGGATGGAGACCCCGAGGGTTTCTACACTCTCGGCCCACTGGTTAAGGCGGGCCAGCCGGCGCGCGAAATCTTGGCTGAACGGGCCCGGTGGGGCGGCCCGGCGCGCGGGGGCCGGCGGTACTCGTTCCGGGCGCGCCTCCTCGGGGGGTGGCTCGGGACGAACCGCCTTCGGCGGGGCCGAGGCGGGCCGGGGAGGGGGTGCCGGCTCCGCCTCCTCGGGAGGCGGGGAATCCTCCTCCATCGGGGGAGGGCCCGCGAAGTCCATGCCGAGCGGCTCATGACAGGCCGGGCAGAGGAAGGCATCCGTCGGCACCGCGGCCCCGCAGTTGGGGCACGTCGCTCCCTCGGGGACCATCAGCAGACCGACGACTAGGCGCGGGGGTCATAAAACGAGGGCTGGGGCGGTGGCCCCGTCGTCGGCTCTTGGGGAGCCTCGGGGAGGAGCGGTCCCGCGTCGCAGGGGGAAGGAGTGCAGGGGGTGAGATTTGAACTCACGGACTCCTACGAGACTAGGACCTCAACCTAGCGCCTTTGACCAAGCTGGGCCACCCCTGCACGGTCGTTCGCGGGTGGGAGGCGGACCCATAACCTTTGCGAAGCGGGCGGTCCCTCGAGGGGGCGGCCGGAGGGCCCGTCGCAAAACGAGATGTAGCGACACGCGGTGCGGCTCCTCCCATGGCGGGCCGCACATCGCCGGAGGTGACCGTGTTCATCGGTCTCAAACCGACGATGACGTACGTCTTCCAGGTCATCACCCAGCTCAACTCGGGAGCGGGCCCGGTGGTCGTCAAGGCGCGGGGCAACGCGATCGCGAAAGCGGTCGATGTCGTCGAGGTGGTGCGCCGCCGGTTCCTCGAGGGTCAGGTCGACGTGGGCCGGATCTTGATCAGTACCGAGCGGCTCACGAACCACGACGGACGGGACGCGAACGTCTCGTCCATCGCGATCCCGGTCACCCGGACGACCCCGGTCCCCGCGGCCCCGACCGGGCCGGGGTCCGGACCGGCCTAGCGCCTCGGACGACCCAGGTCCCGGCCACGAGGTCGCCCCACCGTTGCCGCTCGGAGGTCGCGGCGATCGTGAGGAACCCGATGACGCCGAGCAGTCCGATGGCAATGGCCACGAAGAAACCGAGGTAGAGCGCGGTCGCGGCGCCGAACGGGAGGAGCACCCCGCCGAGCGAGTACTCGCCCGTCGTCTCCCGCACGAAGAGGAAGAGCGCCGCGAGCGAGAGTCCCATGCCGGCGACCGAGAAGATCGGGATGCGGAACGAGTTGCGGAGGAGGACCGCCTTGAGCGAGAGGGGCCGCATCCCCCGCTCCCGCACGGCGAGGCCCAGGAGCATCTTGCCCGGCGTCGCCCCGACGGCCCTCTCGAGGATCACGAAGTAGAGGAACGCGAGGGCGATGTACCCGTAGATCGACGCGATGAACCCCAAGTTGTTGATCACTCCCTCGAATCCACCGTGCAGACTCGCGGAGAGGTACGACCAGACCACGAACGCGGGCACCGTGAGGATCGTGAGGTCGATGGCGAAGGCCATGGCCCGGTGGATCGCCGACCCGAAGCGCCGCGCGCCGAGGTGGAACGCGAGCTGGACGAACGACCGGGCCATCAGCCAGCCGCGGTAGCTCTCTCGTCCATCGCTCGTTCCGGTGCGGGCGCTCGCGTCGAGATTGGCCTGGTCGCTCACGACCCACCCCGGCACGGGAAGTCCCTGCCAGGGACGGTCCGGCGGGGGTTCGGCAATCCCGAGGAGGTGTCGCGCTTGCTCGGCGGCCTCGTGCGCCGCGCGGGACGACGCCGCCAGCGAGCCGCCGAGGTCGCCCCGGACACCGGCCCGGAACGCCCGCGCGAGCCGGCCGACCGGGGTGGGTTCGGGTTCGACG
>JAKIWQ010000037.1 GCA_022749935.1 Thermoplasmata archaeon
CTTCCGAAAGGTCCAGATGGAGGCGGTCCGGTCCGGCAAGAAGGACCGGATCGCGGCGCTCAAGCCGTTCCAGGAGAAGATCACGCGGCTCTCGAGCGAGGTCACGATCGCCCAGTTCAAGGGAATGGCCATCACCTACTTCCTCCTCATCCTCATCTACACCTGGGTCGGCCTGGTCATCTTCCACGCGACCGCCGCCCAGCAGACGGTCAGCCTCGGTGGGACCCAGGTGAATCTCTACACCTACCACATCGCGGGGTACTTCCCCCTCTGGTTCCTCATCTTCAGTCTCTACACCGTCCCGGCCTCGATGGTGTTTCGCCGGGTGCTGAAGCATTGGTGGCTCCGGCGCTACGCGGAGAAGGGTCACATCGACCCGGTCGCCCCGGCCCTGCCGGCCGGGAGCTCGGCGTGATCGAGCGGGTCGTAGCGATCGGGGGTCCCCCCGGCAGCGGAAAATCGACGGCGGGACGCCGAGTGGTCGGAGCGCTCGGGCTCACCTTCTACAGCGCCGGTGAGGAGTTCCGGGCCGGAGCGAAGGCCCGGGGCATGGACGTCGAGGAGTTCGGGAGATATGCGGAGTCTCACCCGGAGGTCGATCGGACGCTGGACGACCGTATGCAAGCGCTCGCACGACCGGGCGTCCTGCTCGACGGTCGGCTCCAGGGAGTCTTGTGTCGGCGGCGCGGCATCCCCGTGTACTCGATCGTCGTCACGGCGACGGAAGCGGAACGGGCCCGGCGGGTCGCCGAGCGCGACCACCAGCCGCTCGCGGAAGCGCTCCGCCGGATCCGCGAACGGACCGCGAGCGAACGGCAGCGATACCGCGACCTCTACGGGATCGACATCGACGCCGACCCCGGAGACTTCAGCGTCGACTCGACGTCCCTAACCCCTGAGGCGGTCGCGGCTGAGATCCTCAAGTTCCTGCCGGCCCGTCCGGTCGAGGGGAAGTCGTGACCGAGCCCACGGCCGACCCGGTCGCGACGCGCCTCGAGGCCGGCGCCTTTCTACTGCTCGACAAGCCCCGGGGGCCCTCCTCCCACCAGGTGACCGCGTGGGCCCGGGACCTCCTCGGGGTGTCGACCGCGGGACACGCGGGTACCCTCGACCCGAACGTCTCGGGTCTCCTCTGGGTGGGACTGGGTCCGGCCCTCAAGCTGTTGCCCCTCGTGCTCGAGTTTCCGAAGCGGTACATCGCCGCTGTCAACCTCCACACGGCGGTGCCCCGCAGGGAGCTCGACCGGGTCGCGGCGGAGTTCGAGGGGCCGGTCTACCAGACCCCTCCCGTCCGTTCCGCCGTCAAGCGGGAGCGTCGGGTTCGCACGATCCACCGACTTCGGATCCTGGAGGTCGACGGTCCGAGGGTGCTCCTCGACGTGGTCGCGGACTCGGGGACCTACATCCGAACGCTGGCGGTCGACCTCGGGGACGCGCTCGGCGGGGGAGGGCACCTCGAGGAGCTCCGCCGCATCGCGACCGGTCCGTTCGATGAGCGTTCGAGCGTCCCCCTCACGGCCCTAGCCGACGCCGTCGCTGTGCGTTCGGACGGGAACCCCGAGCCCCTGCTCGCGCTGATGCACCCGATCGAAGAGGTGTGGCGGGAGTTCCCGACCATCGTGCTGAAGGACGGGGCGGCGAGCGCGATCGCCCATGGGGCCGGCCTCGCCCGGGGAGGCATCCTGGCGCTCCCGAAGCCGTTCGGCCGGGACGCTCGGGTGGCGCTCGTCACCCGCTCCGGAGAACTCATCGCCACCGGCGTGGCCCACCATGACTCCAAGGAGATCGGAGGGGTCCGCCACGGCTGGGTCGTCGAGGAGACCCGGGTCTTCGTCGACCCGAAGCGGTTCCCTCCCCGATGGAAGAACGCCCCGTCGCCGGTCCCCGAGGGGGACGCGGCGGCCCCCAACCCCCGGTAGGGTTATACCCCGGATTTCTCCGGCGGGATATGGGTCCGCCGAGCCCGGCGCGCGAGCCTCGAGGGGTGCACCTCTTCGCCTCGCTGGGACGGGCGGTGGTCCGCCACCCGTGGTACCCGATCATTTTCTGGGTGGCTCTCCTCGTGGTGGTCCTGCCCTTCCTGCCGCTCGTCGGCTCCGTGACCACCAACTCGAGCGGGTCGGTCCCCGCGAAGGCCCCGAGCTCGCTCGCGGCGGCCGAGTTCGCGCGCCTCTTCCCGAACGAATCCGGAGGCTCGTCGAGCGTCCTCCTCTTCACCGGTCCGAATCTCACGGACGCGGCCGCCCAACGGACGATCCTCGCGGTAACGGGCGCGCTCGAGTCCGACCGCTCCTTGCAGGAAGTCGGTTCGGTCCAGAGCGTCTACACGGGCATGGCCGGGTACCTCGCCGGCGAGGTCGAGATCGCCTCGGGTTCGATCGCCCGCTCGGCGCCCGGAGCGACCGGCCTCCTGGCGGAGGTCAACGGTTCCGCGACGCTCTACTGGGGTCCCCCGACCCTCTTCGTTGCGATGTGGCAGACGTTGATCGCGAACACGTCCCGGTCCCCGTCGGGATGGAACTACCCCGCCTACCAGGCCACGGGACTGGCGCTCCAAGGGAACGGAGCGGCCCTGACCGTGCTCTCCAGTTTCTACAACGGCTTCAACGGCTCGGGCGCCGGGTTCAACGGTACGGCGGATTGTGCCGCGGCTCCCGCCGCCGTGGTCGGCTGCTCGGATGCGACCGCACGCTCGGAGGAACTCCCGCTCGTCCCGGGCCAGTTCCCGGTCGTGGGCCAGCGGCTGGTCCCGTACACCGTGATCGGCCGTCTCGCGACCGGGAACGCGACCGCCTGGGCGCCGGTCCGCGCGACGGCGTCCGCGCTCTTGGGACCCGAGATAGGGTTCCCGGCTTCGTGGGTGGACGAGGTCTGGAGCGCGTTCCCGGCGGGGTCGCCGTCCCACGTCACGGCGCTTGCCTGGGCGGGCGGTACCGTGGCCAACGCCACCCTCTGGACCGAGCCGCTTCCCGTACCGCACCGGCTCCGGTCGAGCTTCGTCAACGCCGAGGGAACCGCTTCCCTGGTGATCGTCGGTTTCAACGTCTCCGACTCGTACACAAATGCGAGCGGCGGCCAGCCCGTGTTCGCCGACTATCCCCTCGTCGACTCCCGCGTCGTCTCGACTCTCGGGGGGGCCGACCCGAGCCGGTCGATCTCCTACGTCCAGACCGGCGCCGGGCCCCTCGACCTGTTCACCCAGGTAGCGGTGAACTCGTCGCTCGCGTTGGTGCTGCCGCTCACCGTGGGACTCCTTCTCGTGATCTCGATGATCTACTTCCGCTCCCCGCTGACCCCACTCCTCACCTTTGCGGGCCTCTCGATCGCGCTGATCCTCGCGCTGGGGGGCACGATCCTCATCGGGAAGTTGGTCGGGGCCGTCGATACCACGTCCATCACCCTCGAGGAGGTGTTCGTCCTCGGGGTGGGCACCGATTACTCGATCTTCCTGGTCGCACGGTATCGGGAGGAGCTCATCCGGGGGACCGATCCGGACGAGGCGATCGTCCAGTCGGTCGCCTGGGCCGGCCAATCGGTGGCCACCAGCGGTTCGACGGCAATCATCGCAACCCTCGCGCTCACGTTCAGCGGAGTGAGCCTGCTCGCCCAGTGGGGGTCGGTCCTCTCGCTCGCGATCCTCATCACCATCCTCCTGTCGCTCACCCTCGTTCCGGCGTTCCTCAAGTTGCTCGGTCGTCGGATTTTCTGGCCGACCACCGGACGTCGGTTCGACCGGCACGCCGCCCGGGTGACCGAAGGCGTTCAAAAGGAAACGACGTACTTCTACCGGGTCGGGCGGCTCACCCAGCGCCGGGCGGGCCGGGTGGTCCTGACGATCCTGTTGGTGAGCGTCCCGCTCGTGCTCGTGGCCTTCCAGGTCCCGCTGGCCTACGACTTCTACGGGCAGCTTCCGACCGGTCACCCCGCGACGGACGGCCTCCAGTCGCTCTACTCCCACTTCGGACCGGGGTTCGCGGCCCCCTCGTACGCGCTCGTGACCTTCGCCGCGCCCTTGGTCGTGGGGAACCACACGAACGGGACCGAGTTCGCCGACCTCGCGGTCCTCACCTCTCGGGCGGAGAACGCCACCGGGATCGCCGCCGTCTCCTCTCCGGTGGGGGTGGACGGGGCGCCGTTGTCCGAATGGCTCAACCTCTCGGGCCTCCCGATCGCCTCCCAGAAGAACCTCCTCGGGGCGCTCGACGGGTTCGTTGGGGTCGACGGGAAGACGGTCCTCGTGACCCTTCAACCGTCCTCTACGGGGCTCTCGTCCAGCGCCGTGAGCGCCGTTCGGAGCGTGCAATCGACCTTTGGGGGATTCGCCGCGTCCCATCCGGAAGTGACGGGTCTCTCCTACGGCGGCGGTGCGCCGGGGATCGGCGACCTCGCGGACCAGACCTCGACCGCGACCCTGATCCTGCTGGTCGCCGTCACGGTCGGACTGCTGGTCGTCCTGGTCGCCGTGCTCCGTACGTGGATCATCGCCGTCATGGCGATCGCGACGATCGGCCTGTCCATCACGTGGGCGTGGGCGATCACCTACCTGGTGTTCCAGCTGCTCCTGGGATTCCCGCTCTTCTTCTACGTCCGGACGATCCTCTTCCTGCTCATCCTCGGACTCGGGATCGACTACAACATCTTCGTTCTCAGCCGGGTGCGGGAGGAGCGGGTCCGCGGTCGGTCGGCCAGCGAGGCGGTCGTCGCCGGGGTCGGGAGGACCGGGGGCATCATCACGGCCGCCGCCCTCATCCTGGCCGCCGCGTTCGCGGCGCTCATGGTGGGCGAATTCACCCTCATCCGCGCCATCGGATTCTCGGTCGCGGTCGCCGTCCTCCTGGACGCGATGATCGTCCGAACGTTCCTCGTGCCGGCGTTGCTCCAGTTGCTTGGCGACCGGGCGTGGACCATGACCGGTCGTCCCGGCCCCAGGGAGCCGACAGCGGACGGATCCGTGCCGGTCCCGCCCTCGACCCCGGCGGCCGAATCTACGAGCTGAGGAACCGGGCCTGGGCTCGGGCGACGTGGGTTTCGGCGGACGACGTGTCGACGACCTCGAGCACCTTCCCGCCGCCGTCGATGAGGAACGAGACCCTTCGGGCCGTCCCGCTCGGCTTGAGGACGCCGTACTTGGTGGCGACCTCCTTCTTCGAGTCCGCGATGAGTGGGAATCGGAGGCCGTACTTGTTCGCGAACGCCTTCTGCGCCGGGCAGTCGTCCGTGCTGACGCCCACCACCCGGACGTTCTTGCCCGAGAACTCGGCGAGGTGGTTCTGGAACCCCTTGGCCTCGATCGTGCAACCGGGCGTGTCCGCGGCCGGGTAGAAGTACAACACCACGGGCGAGCCACGGAGAGAGGAGAGTTGGAACGGCTTCCCGTCTTGGTCCGGCGCGACGAAATCCGGTGCGGCCTGTCCTGCTTCGACCATCGGTCCCCTACTCGTCCCACTCTATTTGAGGGCGACTCGACTCCCTCTCGGGAGGAGGGAGCCACCGAGCGACGTCCCGTCGCCCCGGAGGACCCCCCCCACCCCCATGGGAAACGCGTCCACGGAGTTCTGGGACCGGACGTACCGGGCTGACGAGGATTTCTTTGGGGCGAGCGCCAGCTCTCTCGCCCGATCCTCTCTGGCCCTGGCCCTCCGGGAGGTCCCAGGAGGGAGCCTCCTCGAGCTTGGGTGCGGCACCGGTCGGGACCTGGTCTACTTCGCCCAGCATGGGTTTGACGTCGCCGGCTGCGACCTTTCCGTAGTCGCCGCCCAGGTCGCGAACCGACGCATTTCTTCGCTCCGGGACGAGGTCCCCCCCCTCGCCCGCGTGGTGGCGTGCGACGCGTTCGACTTCCTCGCGCGGTATCCGACCGGACGGACGGACCTCGTGTTCTCCAACCTCTTCCTGAATCTCGAGAGCGATCCCTTCCGCCTCGTTCGACTCTTCGGCGCGGTGGCGCGCGTGCTCCGGGGCGGCGGATTGCATGTCTTCTCGGTCCGGTCGGTCGCCGACCCCGGGTACGGAAAGGGCCGACTGGTCGGACCCGATGCGTTCGACCCGGGCACCGGAGGACCGCCGCTCCGATTCTTCTCCGAGGTCGACCTGCGCCGGCACGCTTCGACGGGGTTCACGCTGCTCTCCCTTCGCGAGCACCCCGACGGGGGCCCCGAGTTCCCCGTAGTACTGTGGTCCTGCGTGGCCGTGCGGGACGAGGAACCTACCCCGTCGCCACCGTGACCAACGTCTCGGTGGACTTGATACCGGGGACGCGCCGGATCTTGTGGACGACCGTGTCCAGGGCGGCGTTGATGTGGGCGGCCTGGACCTTCACGATGAGGTCGAACGGCCCGGTGACCGCCTCGACGTCCACGACCCCGGGGATGACCTTCATCCGCCGGATGACCTCCTCCAGTCGACCGACCTCGGTCTCGACCAGCAGGTAGATCGTCTCCATCGCCGGCTCCGGGAACCCGACACGAACGGTCCCACTTCAAATTACCTCGTCCGGCCCCCGGGGCCGTTCCCAAAGACCTAATGGCCGCCCGGCGCCGCTCATCCGACCCATGGACCTGCTGCTGCGGGACACGCTGTCGGGTCACGTCCGGCCCGTGAGCCGCCGCCCCGGCCGCCCGGTCGGCCTCTACGTGTGCGGCCCGACCGTCTACGACGGAGCCCACGTGGGTCACGCTCGGACGTACCTCTTCTTCGACCTCGTTCGGCGTCATCTGGAGGCCGAAGGGATCCGGACCTTCCACGTGATGAACGTCACGAACTTCGAAGACAAGATCGACGCCCGGGCGGCCCAGCTCGGAGTGTCGTGGCGGTCCCTCGCCCTGCGGGAAGAGGCGAGCTTCCTCCGGGACCTCCGGTCCCTCCGCATCCTGCCTCCGCACCGGCGACCCCGGGCGAGCGCCTTCGTGCCCCAGATGACGGAGGTCGCGCGCCGCCTGGCGAAGACCGGGCGGGTCCATCGGCAAGGGGATACCTGGCTCTACACCCCTCCGGAACGGGCGCCCGGAGCCAACTTCCCGACCGGGAGAGAGCTCGCCGCGCACGCGGTGGAGGAGCCGGGTCACCCGTTCCCGGTCGGGGACAACTCGGCCGGGGAATTCCTCGTCTGGAAGCTGCAAGACCTCCCCCGACCCTCCTGGCAGGGTCCGTGGGGACGCGGGACCCCCGGATGGCATCTCGAATGCTACGCGATGGCCCACGAGTTGATCGGCCTGCCGGTGGACGTGCACGGGGGCGGCCTCGACCTGATCTTCCCCCATCATTACTCGGAAAACGAAGTCGCGCTCGCCCTGGACCGTCGCCCCTTCGCCCGCCTGTTCGTCCACCCTTCGCTCGTCCTGTGGGCGGGTTCGAAGATGTCGAAGTCGCGCGGCAACCTCGTCCCGCTGAGGTCCGCGCTCCGGGACGTCGGACCGGACGCCCTCCGCTGGTACCTGATCGGGCGGCCGAAGACCGAACGGCTCAACTGGACCCCCCTCGGGCTCCATCGCGCCGCGACGGAATGGCGGCGGATCCGCCGGACCGTTCGGGCGTGGCTCCGACCGGGAAGTGGAGGCCACGTCGGCGCCCTGCGGGCCGAAGAGGTGGCGGCGGCGGTCCGCCGGGACATGGCGGCCGATCTCGCCACGGACCGGGTCTTCGACCACCTTCGGGCGCTCGCCGCTTCGCTGGACGCCGACCCTTCCGGACACGTCCCCCGGGGGGACGGCCGGGCGGCCCGCGCCGCGCTGGCCGACGTGGAGCGTCGGACCGGGCTCCGGTTCGACTGAGCGGGTCGACCGAGGGGCTCGCCTAGAGGATGCCCATCTCGGTGAGCTTCTCGGGAAGGTAGTGCTCCGTCACGTAGTTGAGCCCGTACTTGGCGAGCGACTGCTGCTCGGCCTTCTTGCCGTTCTTGAGCATGAGCTCGATCTCGGCCCGCCAGTCGGGCGTACCGAACCTCGGATCCGTGAGCTCGGCCTGAAGGGCCCGGATGTCCTGTTCGGAGAGGTGGTCCGACGGGAGGTTGTAGTTCTCGATGTCGGAGGCCGTCACCCCGAGGAACTCGGCCGAGGGCGTCGCCAGGTAGGACGAGAGGTGGGCGGTCTTGATCGCCCCATACGCGACGCTCGCGTAGATCCGGAACGACCAGGGGTCACCGTCCGTGAAGACCACCACCGGGAGTTTCAACTCCTCCGTGACCCGACGGAGGAACCGGCGGGTCGAGCGGGCCGGCTGACCCTTCAGGTGGAGGAGGATCGCCTCGTGCTCCTCGTCGAAGCCGTTCTCCGCGAGCCGGTCGACCATGCCGCCGCACTCGATCGCGATGACGAACTTCGCCTTCGTGCTGACGAACTCGATCTTCTCCTTCTCGACATTGAACGGGAGGGAGTATCCCCCGTCGCCCACGTCGTCGCGGCAGTTGATCGTCTTGACAATCCCCTTCCGGTTGCGCTCGCGGATCGTGAGGTCGCCGATGACGGACGCGCCGTTCTCCTCGGGGTGGAGGCGGAAATCCTCCCGAAGTCGGGTACAGAGGACCTCGAGGTCCTCGATCAGCAGGTTCGACTCGTCCTCGCTGTGGAATTTGGCTTCCTCCCAGGCTTCGCTGATGTAGTACAGCTCCCGGAGGGTCGACGTCTTCTTGTCCCGGGCCATCTCGTTGATGAAATCGACGAGGTAGAAGGTACGGAGGAGCATGAGGGCCCCGTCGAGCTTTCGGGCGCTCCGGGTCCCGAGCTGGCGGCCGAGCTTCCACACCCCGTCCCGAGCCTGGAACGAGAGGTTCTGCTTCGTCCGCAGCGGTAGGCGCATCCGGGGGATCTCCCCGGCGTCCAGCTGGTCGTAGATCGCCTCCGCCAGCGCCAGCGTCGGCTGGAGGGCGTCCGCCCGCACGCGGGGCTCGTCCTCGTCAGTCGTCTTCGGCGGCGCTCGCGCTCGACTCCGCGGCATCGTAATCCACCTCCTCTTCGCCCGCGCCGGGGGCGCGGGCTTCCTCGGCCGCCGCCTCGGCGGCTTCCACGATCGTGCGGGGCAGACGGACCTCCCAGTCCCCCGGAAGCGGGTCGGCCCCGAGGAGGTGCGCTTCATCGATCCCCGCGACGTACCAGTCGAAGTCGTTCGCTTCCGCGTCGGTCCGGGGCGGGAATCGGAGCTCGACGTGGGTACGGCCGCTGGGCGCGAGCTTGGGAAGGGTCCACCACGCCCGACCCAACGCCGCCTCGGTGCCGTCGGGAGCCGGTTCCAAGGTGGCGTGGGCGAGGAGTTCGGCCGGCAGCTCGACAAAGAGCTCGAGAACCCGGGCGCGCGGTGTGTAGTTCGTGATCTCTACCGGGACTCGGACCCCTTCGGCCGCGGAGGTCACGCTGGTCTCGACGTTGACGACGTCCATGATTCGGGTGATCACCGGGATGAGGTCGGGGATGGGTTTCCCGACGAGATGGCTCGTCTTCTCGGCCAGCTTGGGGAGGATCTTCAGGATGATCGCGAACTTCTCGCTCGCGAGGTCGCGACGGGTCCGGCGGGATAAGTGGGTTCGCAGGTGGCGCGCCGCCCCCTGGAGCGCGAGCGTGAGCTCCCGGTCGATCTCAGGGTCCTCGGCGATGGCCTCCTTCGCCTCGCTCGTGAAGGGGATCTTGGTCGACGCGACGTGCACGAGGAGGAGCGCGGGGCCGCTGGGCAGACCGGAGCCACTCTTCTGGTCGAGTCCGTACCTCCTCCAGTCCATGTTCGAGATGGCATTCGTGATCGCACACGCCCCCTGCTGGAACAGGAGGGGGACCCGGTTGGCGAAGCGGAGGATCTGGATCGGCTGGTCGGCGGGAAGGGCTCCGCCGTAGACGAGCCCGACCTCGACCATGAACGGAAACCCTCCCCGGACCTTGGCCGGGCGGCTGACCGGGGGTGCGAAGAAGTCGGGCCGGACCTCGCCGAGCACGTTGCGCAGTCCCCGCTTGATGAGCATCGCCCCGATCGGAGAGAGCCCGTCGGCGGAGGGCGCGACCAGGGGGACGCCGCGCAGGGCGGTCAAGAGCCGCTCCTGCGCTTCTCCCTGAACCGATCCCGGTGGAGTGGACGCCTTGAGGTTGGCGGCCACGAGGACCTCCTTCGCGGCTCGCGGGGAAACTCCCTGAAGATCCTTCGTCAGGAATTCGACGCACGTGGGGCGCTTGGTCCCCTTCAGGTGGTATCCCAGTTCCCCAAGCTCCAGGCCGTACGGGTGGGGAAGGGTTTCCTTCGCGATCGGAGGGCACTCCTCGGTCGCCCGTTCGAAGGTGACGCGGGTCCCGTCCGGCTCGACCAGGACGATCCGGGCGTGGGGATTGACGATCGCGGTCCCCCGAAGGTACTCGTAGGGGGATTGACGGCCGCGGACGTACCGAGCCTTGAGGACGAGCTCGATCTTCGTTCCGTGCGGACGGTCCCAAAGGACGACGTCCTCGGACGCGACCCGAGGTTGGTTCTTCTGGGTATCGATGAAGAGGTCGAGGACGTGCGCGGCCTCCTCCTCTTCGACCTTGGAGGTGATCTTGGCGGGTCGTGCCGTGGTCAGGTTGGCGTAGAGGACGGCGGCGCTGATCCCGATCCCTTGTTGGCCCCGCGCCTGGCGGTTCGAATGGAATCGCGAACCGTAGAGGAGGCGGGCGAACACATTGGGGATCTCCTTCCGGAGGATGCCGGGCCCGTTGTCCTCGACCGAAACGTGGACCCGGTCCTCGCCCTCCTTGGAGATCTCCACGAGGATCTCCGGCAAGATCCCCGCCTCCTCACACGCGTCCAGGCCGTTGTCGGTCGCCTCCTTGACGGTCGTGAGCAGCGAGCGTTGCGGATTGTCAAACCCCAGGATCTGGCGGTTTCGCTCGAAGAACTCGGCGACCGAGATCTCGCGCTGTTTCGCGGCGAGCTGCTGGGCGATGGTCGGGGGAGGCGCCACCGCTCGGCCACCCCTGCCGGTCCTCTATAACTCCCCCGTTCTAACGGAAGGTGCGTCCCGAGCCCTCGGGCCGGCGCACGCCCGATAGCGACGCCGGTGACGGTCCCGGTTCCGGGTACTCAAGGGAGGGACGCCGGAGCCGGGCGCGTCGCGACATCCCTCAGGACCGGGCGGAAGGGTCTCCACCGCGCCGATTCGTTGAGGTCGATCTCCCCTTGGAGGAGCTTTTCTTCCGGTGAGAGGCCGGCGCCGCTCGTCTCCTCTAAGGGGCACGGCTCGCCTCGGGCGTCCCATAGGCCGCTCCCTCCCCCGAACACGATCCCGTCCTCGACCCCGACCCGATTGACGTAGACAATCGGCAGCCCGTTCTCGATCGCACGGGCGGGGAGGAGTTTGGCGAAAAGTGGGTGGCTCGTGACGGGCGAGGCGGAGACGACCACGAAAAGGCCCGCCCCACCGAGCGCGAGGACCCGGAAGACCTCCGGAAAAAAGACGTCATAGCAGATCGCGAGCCCGAGCGAGTGTTCCCCCCAGGAAACCGGACGGCTCACGTCGGTCGGGGTGAACGGGACCCCTTCCTCGAAGGGGCCGAAGGTCGGTAGGTACCGTTTCACCTGGGAGCCCACCGTACCGTCCGGTCGGAACAGGAGGACTGAGTTCTGCAATTCGCCTCGACGTTCCTCCGAGGCGACCGGCGCCCCCACGACGACGGTCGTCTTCTGGGAGCGGGCGACCTCGGAGAGGGCCCGCCAGCGCGCGTCTCCCTTCCTCAGGGAGAGCTCGTGAAAGCGGTCCCCCACCCGGTAGCCCGAGAGGAACAACTCCGGGAAGATCGCGAGGTCGCACGGCCGCGCCCGAACGGCCGTGACGATCCGGTCCACGTTCGCGTCCGGGGAGGCCGGGACGGGCGCGAGTTGCCCCAGGAGGAGGCGCGTCAATAGAAGTACCGGCGCACCGAGAGCAGATAGACGAACAGCAGGATGAGGAGGACGAACAAGACCGTGATCGAGCCGGTGAAGAACAGGTAGATCGTCGTCCCAAAGACGATGACCAGCGTCGTCCAGAGCGCCCAGGTCTCCTGGCGCCAGAGCGCCGTCGCGATCACGAGGAGGGTCACGCCGAGGACGAGCAGGATCCCGGAACCGAGGAGGTCGCCCCCGGGGAAGAGGTCGAGCGCGGAAGGGAAGAAATTCCCCCCGAGCTGGTTGAGCAGGAACAGGGTCCCCCCGAGAACCATCACGACTCCCGCGAGCGCGATCAGGATGGAAACTAGGGCCACCCCGATGGGGAGGTGGGGGACCGCGCTGGTCGGCTCCCATGGAGGCGGGAGTCGGTCGAAGGTGACGGTCGGTGCGCCCGAGCGCGCGTTGGCGTTCGATGAACCTCCCATGGCCCCTCGCGCCCTCCCAGAACCCGGACGTGGGCGGAAGTAGCTTTCGATGGAGGGGAGGTCAGAACCGGCGCTCGGCGGCCCCACGCGCGAGTCGTTCGAGGAGGTTACGGTACGGACCCGGGGGCAACGGTTCGATGCACCGGATCCCCCGTTCCGCCCACTCGGTCGCTTCCCGGGCGACGGTCGCGGGCGCGTCGGTCATGAGGGTGAGTTCCCGAAGCCGAAGCAGGTGCTTGGTCCGTTTGCGCCGCAGCTGGAAGAGTCGTTCGAATTCCGCCTGATGGTGCGGGTCGAGCCGAGCGTACGCCTCGAGGGAGACGAGCGTCGGGTTCCCCTCCCGAAGGTCGGAGTAGAGGGGCTTACCGAGAAGGTCGGCGTCCCCGACGACGTCCAACAGGTCGTCCCGGATCTGGAAGGCGATGCCGAGCGAGCGGCCGTACCCTTGCAGCGCGTCCACGAGGGGCGGGGCGCTTCCCGCGATCTCGGCGACCGAGGCCAGCGCGGCGGCGATGATCGCGGCCGTCTTCCGCTCGACGATCCGAAAGTAGTGGGCCCGACCGGTGGAGAGGTCGAACCGGGACGACTCCTGGAGCACCTCGCCTTCGACCAGGTCGGCGCACGACTCCCCACATCGCATGATGATGGAGCGGGGGTACTCGGCGGCCAGCTCGAAGGCCCGGACGAACAGGTAGTCGCCCCCCACGATGGCGAGCGGGAGGCCGAAGGCGCGGAGCATCGAGGGGCGTCCGCGCCTGGTCTCCGCGTGGTCGATGACGTCATCGTGTACGAGCGTGGCCGTGTGGATGAGCTGGAAGGCGGCCGCGAGCGAGTGGATCGGTTGGGTCGAGGTCGCGCCGAGGGAGCGGTGCGCGGCCGCCATGAGCAGGGGCCGGACCCGCTTCCCGCCGGTCGAGCACGCGTAGCGGGCCGCCTCCGTGAGCTGCGCGTAGGTCGAACTCAGGACTTCCGCGACCCGCCAGTCGATGTCGGCGAGGTCGCGGACCAGGACCGGGAGGACGTCGGCGAACTGGCTCGACCCATCGACCCCGAAGGTCGCCGTGACGATCGCCTCGAGCGATGGGTCGCCCCCTTCGGGAGACGGGCTCGTCACGAGGCCCTCCGAAGGCGGGTCGGCCAACGCAGACGCATCATATCGTCAAGACCGGAACCCCCGATATAGCGCATGCCCAGCGCCAGGAGCAGGTCGTACCGTGCGATCCGGTCCCCGAACCGCCAGATCCTGGCGGCCCGGTCGAGCGGAGCGAAGAGAGCCGACCGCCAGGCCGCATCGTAGTCGGCCAGGGGAGTCCCGTCGCGGACGTGGCGTGCCGCCGCGCGCCCGGCGAGCCACCCGCTCAGCATCGCGGTGGGTATCCCTCCCCCGTTCGTCGCCATGACCAGGTTCGCGGCGTCTCCGCAGAGCAGCGCGTTCCCCCGGACGAGCGTCGGAGGGGGGGGTCCGACCGGAACCCACCACTGGGTGCGGTCGCGGACCGGCCCCAAGTGCTGGCGCTCGACCAACCGGTCGAGGAGCGAATTCAACGACTGGCGGGGGGCGATGGACGACACCCCGAGGCCCACATTCACGTCGTGCGTGCGCGGGAAGGCCCACCCGTACCCTCCCGGTGCGTCCCGGCCAAAGTAGAGCTCGATCCCGTCCTCCGGCGAGCCGTCCACCGTCGCGGTGATCATGCGAAACAGGGTCCGCTCGGGAACCAGACCGACGGCCCGGCCCACGGTCGAAAGCGGACCGTCCGCACCGATCACGACCCGCCCCTCGACCGAGGTGCCTCCCGCAAGACGTACTCGGGCACCCGAGACGTCCGTGACTCCTACCGGATACCGAAGCTCCGCGCCGGCCCCCTCGGCCCGATACGCGAGCGCCTTGTCAAAGGACCTACGGGAGACCGTCGCGCCTCGGAGGGGGAATCGGAAACGGTGACCGTAGGGGGAGACACAGGTCATCCATCGGGTCTCCCGAAGAACGGTCGCGGGAGGTGGGTCGAAGGCGGATCGGATCAGATCTGGACAGTCGAAGAGGTCGGCGAGCTCCTCCGGCGCGGGGATGAACTCCCCGCATTGGACGGGATGGCCGAGCTCCGGGCGATGGTCGACGAGCAAGGTCCGGGCCCCGTGCTCGGAGGCCGCCTGGGCGGCGAGCGAACCC
>JAKIWQ010000038.1 GCA_022749935.1 Thermoplasmata archaeon
CGCTCGTCTTGGAGATGATGGCCGGGACACCCGCGGCCATCGCTTCGAGGGCCGCGATCCCGAACGGCTCGACGACCGAGGGGAGGACGAAGACCGAGCTCCCCGCCAGGAGGATCTCCCGCTCCTCGTCGGAGACCTTTCCGAGGAACATGACCTGGTCGCCGATGCCGAGCGCCGCCGTGAGGTGCAGCAGACGCGAGTACTCCGACCCTTCCCCCGCGATCACGAACAGGACATCCGGAAACTGCGGGACGACACGACCGGCGGCCCGGAGGAACGTGTCGACTCCTTTCATCGCCGCCAATCGGCCGACGTACAGGACGACGCGTCGGTGAGGGTCGATCATCGCGAGTCGTTCGCTGGGCCGCACCGCGTTGTAGATCACCCGAACGCGCCGGGGGTCGGCCCGGTACCGCTCGATGAGCTGCTGGCGCAGGTGACGGCTGACCGCGATCACCCGCGCCGCGGCACTGATCCCGTGCTCCTCTCGCTCCAGGATGTGCCGCCAGGGGTGGCCGAGAGAGCGATCGTACTCGGTCGAATGGACGGTCATCACGAGGGGACGGCCCAGGCGGCGGGCGAGCGCGGCCCCTCCCTCCGTCCCGAACCAGTCGTGGACGTGCACGACGTCGATCGGGTCGGTCGAGGTGAGGTCCGCGACCCAGGTGTTGTAGCCGTCGGTCGCGTTCCAGAAGGGGCTGTCCGGGGTTCCTCCCGACCAGTACGCCGGAGGGAACGCCGGTGGCCGGTCCCCTTCGGGTCCTCCCGGGAAGCGGAAGTTGACCCCTTCCACGGGAGTGAACGGACCCGGGAACGGTGTCAAGAACGTGATCCGGTGCCCGAGGCGAGTGAGCTCCTGGCAGAGCTCGAAGGAATGGACCCCGAGGCCACCCGTGTGATTGGGAGGCCACTCCCACCCGACCATGAGAATGTGGAGCGGACGGGTCGGGACGAGCAATCGTCGGCTCGGTACGTCCCTCCCCGAACGGGGGACGGGAACGGGACTCGAGGTCAGCTCGTCCAGCTGACTCCGGTCGAGCGCGGGCGCTCCTTCGCGTCGTACCCGGGGCCGAGCTCGGCCCTTCAGACCCCGGCGGCTCCGCTTTCGCCGACGGGCCGACGCGGCGGCCGTCGCGGATTTCGTGGAAGCCGAGGGCGCGTCCTCCCGGGATTTCGGTGACACTTCGGCGACCTCAGGGAGCATCCTCTCTTGAGTCCGCCGGCGTCGACACGGAATCGTCCCCCCGTACTGGGTCTAGAACCCGGCCAACAGTTCTTCAATGGCCGCGCGCGGAGAGGGGGCCCGTGTCACGGCGCTCGCGACGAGGATGCCACGCGCGCCGAGTTCGAGCGCCCGACGAACGTCGGCGCTCCGGTGGACGCCCGCGCCGCAGAGGACGGAGGTCGAGGGAGCCACCGCCCGAACCGATTCGACGGTTTCGGTGATGACTTCGGGGCGGGCGGTCGAAACGGCGCGATCCCCCCCGATCAGCTCGGGGGGCTCGATCGCCAGATACGGGGCTCCGTAGCGCGCCAATCGCCGTGCGACGGGCGGCGTGGGTGCGCAGACGACCGCCGCGAGCCCCGCCTCGCCGAGGCGGGTGACGACCGCAGCAACCAGCGCCGGCCGGATCGGGTGCTCCGAGTGGTTGACCAAGCTCCCCCGCCCGCCGGCGGCGGCGATCGATTCGGCGGGGACGAATCCGGTGTGGGCACCCGGAGACATCGGGTCGACGTGCTGGGCCAGGACCGGGATCTCGACGGCGGCGGCCACCCGACCCAGGTCGGGAGTTGCCGGGGCGATCGCGACCGAGACCCCCGCCGCCCGTCCGAGCTCCTCCAGGTAACGGGCCACCCGTTCGGCGGCCGGGCCCAAGGAACCGGGGTAGACCTTGAGGTTCAGAAGGAGGAGGGGCCGGCCCAGAGGGGCGGTCTCAGTGGACGGCGGCGGCACGCGTCCGCTTGGGGCGGGAGCAGATGGCGTACTCGTCTCCGTCAAAGAAGACCTCCCGTTCCGGGTGCTTCCGCTGGAGTTCCGAGATCTGAGCGAGGACGTCCTCGAGCGTGGTCGACTCGTCATTCGGATCGATACGTACGTGGACGGTCTTCTCGGGTCGGTCGTGCGAACGAGCCGCTGCGACCATGGCGTCCCGAGGGAGCACGAAGCGTGGGGGGGGCTATAAGGGTTCGAGAGGGGGGCTCGGGCCGGATAACCCACGGATTCCTGCGGACGCAGCCTTTTAACCCGGACTCCCGATTCTCGCCGGGTCGCGGCGGGCCGGGGACCTGGCATGCTGGGCGAAAAGGCAGTCGAGATGAGCCGGAGAACCGGGAATCTGTCGGTGGATCGCACGTGAGAGGCCCCTCCGGGATGCCTCCGGGGTGGGAATCCGAGCCGCTGCCCACGATGTCGCATATCTCGCCGGGCATCGAAAGGGTCCTCGAGATCAATCGCAGGGCCCTGGCGGACCCCGACGAGTTCTGGGGGAAGGTCGCTTCCGAGCTATACTTCGCGCAGCGGGTCGGCCCCGCCTTTGAACGGATGGACGACCCACCGTTCGGCCGTTGGTTCCCCCGGTGGAAGACGAACCTGTCGTACAACTGTCTCGACCGGTGGATCGGGACCGACCTCCAGCACAAGGTCGCCCTCCATTGGGAGGGGGAACCGGGGGATCGGCGCACGTTCACGTATCTCCAACTCTGGAAGGAGGTCAACCGGTTCGCTTCCGTCCTTCAGGACCTGGGGGTCGGGGAGGGGGACCGGGTCACGATCTACCTGCCGATGATCCCCGAGGCGATCATCGCGATGCTGGCGACCGTGCGGCTCGGCGCCGTGCATTCGGTGGTCTTCGGGGGGTTTGCCACCCAGGCGCTCGCCGACCGGATCAACGACTCGAAATCCAAGGTCCTGGTCACCGCCGACGGGGGATGGCGTCGCGGGAAGATCGTCGACCTCAAGGGGCTCGTGGATCCGGCCCTCCTCCAAACCCCCACCATCGAGCGGGTGGTCGTCGTGAAGCGCACCGGCCAGCCGGTCGAGATGGACGCGGACCGGGATCGTTGGTACCACGAAGTGGCTCCTACGAAGGAAACGAAGGTGGCGCCCGTCATGGTCGAAGGACCTCACCCGAGCTTCCTGCTGTACACCTCGGGGACGACCGGTCGACCGAAGGGCGCCTGCCATTCGACCGCGGGCTACATGGTCTGGCTGTACTACACGACCCAGGCGGTCTTCGACCTCTCGCCGAAGGACCTCTTCTGGTGCACCGCCGACATCGGGTGGGTGACCGGCCATTCCTACATCACCTACGGACCGGCGCTGCGGGGAGGGACGATGCTGATGTACGAGGGAGCGCCGGATTTTCCCAGCCCGGATCGATGGTGGGAACTCATCGAACGGTACGGCGTGTCGATCCTGTACACGTCCCCGACCGCGATCCGCGGGTTCATGCGCCGCGGAGACGAAGGGCCGAAGCGGCACGACCTCTCCTCGCTTCGAATCCTGGGTAGCGTCGGGGAGCCGATCAACCCCGAAGCGTGGCGATGGTACTACGAACACATCGGCGCCCGCCGCTGTCCGATCGTGGACACGTGGTGGCAGACCGAGACCGGTGGGATCATGATCGCTCCCCAACTCGGTCTCGCAAGGTACGCGCTCAAGCCCGGGTCGGCGACCTTGCCGATCGCTGGAGTCGACGCCGTGGTCGTGGACGAGCAGGGACGTCGGGTCCCGCCAGGCGAGCGGGGTTTCCTGACCATCCAACACCCCTGGCCGGGCGAGTTCACGACCCTCTGGGGCGACCCCGAACGGTTTGCCCAGGTCTACTTTTCCCGATTCCCCGGGGTCTACTATGCCGCCGACTTCGCGATGCAGGACGCCGACGGGTACTTCTGGCTCCTCGGCCGAGCGGACGAGGTCATGAAGGTCGCCGGCCACCGGATCTCGACGACCGAGCTCGAGCACATCCTTCTCCTCCATCCGGCCGTCGCTGAATCCGCGGTCATTGGCCGGAGCGATGCGGTCAAGTTCGAAGTTCCCGTCGCGTGCATCATCCTCAAGCCCGGCGTCCCGCCGTCGAGTCAACTCCGGGAGGAGCTCCTCCTCCACGTGCGGACGAACATGGGACCCATCGCCGTGCCCGGTCAGATCTATTTCGTCGAAAAGCTCCCGAAGACCCGGAGCGCCAAGATCATGCGGCGTCTCATCCGAGACGTGGTGGAAGAGCGGCCTCTCGGCGACGTCACGACCTTGGAGGACGAGACGAGCGTCGAGGAGGCGAAACGCGCCTATCTGGAACTCAAGTCGGAGCTCGAGCGGGTCCCGAAGTAGTGGGCCGATCGCTCGGCGGGCTTCCTACGTGCCCGCCGGATCCACGAGGCGGGGCGGGGCATAGGTCGGAATCCGCGCGAGGTGGACGCCGACCACGACGGCCCACAGGAGGATGGGAGCGACGATCAGACGTTCCATGCCGCCCACTCCCAGGGGACCCCAGACGTGCGTAAGGTACAGGATGAGGGCGATGAACCCGATGAGGCCGGAGAGCATGCTGTAGACTCGGAAGCCGTCCCACCGAGTGTCCCGGAACATCGCGAACCCGAGCACGATGAGGGCGAGGTTCCCGAGGAGGAACGCGAGCACGGCGCTGATCGAGTGGAGGGTGAGGTTCACGTCCTCCGGGAACAGTCCCACCCCGACGGCTCCGATCCCGGAAAGAACGAGGAAGAAGAGCCCGAGGGACCGTGACTTCCGCGCGGGGAACGCGGACCGAATCAACAGCGCGGCCAGGATGATCAGGAGTCCCAGCAGAATGACCGAAATGTTGAACACGAGGTGCCAGGGGGAACAGACGTAGTGCGTCGTCCCGGAAGGCCAAACGCCGCAATTGACCGCCCCGAGGTCGCTGATGTAGTTGTGCAGGAGGCTGTAGGAGCTCGTCCACCCGAGCTGGGCGATCGCCATCCCGAGGACGAATTGGACCGCGCCCACCACCAAGACGATCGCGCCGTGCCGGACCGAGCGGTGGACGAGTGGGCCCCGGCGCTCGGCGACGGTCGAACGCTCCGACACGTTCGCCTCCTAGAGGTGCGCTAGTCCCGACGGGCGTTCTTCTCGTAGGAGGCGTCGCTCGCGCGCTTGAGGCGAGCTCCGTCACGATCGCAGGTGGGGCGAGCGCTCGGGGGTACGTCGATGACGTACCCTCCGCCGCACTTCGGACATTCGTAGTAAGGCATTCAATCGACCTCGGCGGACGGAGGGGCGGTCGGTAATAAAGGGGTGCGGGTTGATTCGCAAGGGCGAGCCTATCGTAGAGCGTCCCCGCGTGCGCCCGGCCCGGGCCGACCCAGCCCCCCCCGCGAGCGGGCGATCCCGAGCGCGCGACCGGCCCCGGCCGGACGTTTCCGCGGAGCCCGCGCGGGAACGATTCGCGCACCTCGACCGCTATCGGGTCGACCGGGAGCGACGTCGCTACGAAGGTACCGCGCAGCGCGATTTATTCCGCGAGCTGAGAATCCGTTTCCTGGACCGCCACGCCGCGGACGGCCGATGGGCGTTGGATGTGGGCTCGGGACCGGGTCGATTCCTCCGGCATGTGGGCCGTCCCCACGCGGAACGCGTCGCGCTCGACCTCTCTCCCGAGATGCTTCTCCAGGTCGAGCGAACCGGGCCGAACTCCCCCCACCTCGTCCGAGGGGACGGCGGGGCGCCGCCCTTTTGTCGCGCGGGATTCGCCGAGGTCGCCGTGCTCGGGAACGCGTTGGGATTCTCCGGGGACGTCGCCGAGGATTTCCTGGTCACGGTCAGCGACCTCGTCGCCCCAGGTGGTTTCTTGCTCCTCGAGGTCGTCGCGGGCGCCGGGGAGCGTTCCCGGTACCTCACCCGGCTTCCGCCCGGCGCTGTCGCGCGACTTCTTCGAGCGCCCGTCGCGGCTCTCGTACCCCGTGTCGCCCGGGAGGGGTATGTTGCGGAGCCCCGACGACGCAAGGAGGAGGGTACCTTTTGCCGATTCGACCCGAAGAAACTCGGCGCCAGCTTTCTCGCGAAGGGATGGGGCCTGCGGGAAACCCTCGCGATCGCACCCGCACTCGGCGCCGACCCGGAGTCGCTGGAAGCCGTTCGTCCGGATGCGAAGGCTTGGGACCACCTCCTCGAGTTCGAGGAGCTCGTCGGGCGACAACCCGAGCGGTGGCCCCGCGCTGCGGCGGTCCTCCTCGCCCTCGCCCGCCCCGCGTCAGAAGGACATGATTAAGTAACCCGCCCTCCCCATAATCAGGGCCGAGGGAGGATGGCGCCGTCCCCAAGTCCCACTTCGACCCGGTCGCCCGCCCCCGCGACCCGTTCGGTCACCGTCCCGGCCCCCGAGGATCTCGAACTCGCTAAGGAAGATGCGCTGCTCCAACTCCGGATCGGGCGTTCGGCGCATCTGTATGCCGTTCTGATCTCGGCCGCCCTGGCCCTGGACGGGGTCATCCTGCTCTTCTTCGACCCCACGCTGCCCAACCTACCCGCCGCTGCCACCGGACTCGCCGCACTCAACGACTCGGCGTTCCTGCTCATCCCCCTCGCGGCCGGGGTTGCCATCGCCGCCATCGGACTAACGACCAAGTGGGAGGCGTTCCAACTCTGGCCCTGGGAGGCCCACTTCTCCACGACCGTCGGCGCCGTGGGGCTCAACGCCTTCTTGGTGGTGGTCTACGCGACCCGGATCGCCGGAGTCGGCCCCTTTGCCCATCTCGCCATCGTCCCCTGGTTCTACCCCGCGACGATCGTCGGGATCAGCGTCGCCATGATCGGGCTCGTCATGACCTGGACGACCTGGTCGGTCCGGCAGTGGTCGAGCGCCCTCGCGGCGGGTCTTCCCGTCGCCACCTCCGCGTTGCTCTGGATCCCGACCTCCAACTCCGCCACGGGCGTCGCCGGGCTGTCCATCAGCCTGTTCCTCTCCGCGATCCTCTTCCAGACGAGCGGGTCGTTCCTCCACCTGATCTCGTCGGGAACCCGCCCTCACGAGCGGGAGCTGATCACGTCGGGCCAGAGTCGGATGTTCCGCTTGGCGGACGAGGTTCGGCAGAAGGACGACGCCCTTCACTTCCGGGAGGCGGCGCTCCTCAAGCGGGAGGCCGACCTCGAGAATCTCGACGGGTCCGTTCGGCGGCAACGGGATTCCCTCGCCGAGGGGCGCCAGCAGCTCGACGACCTCGAGGAGGATTACCGGAAGCGGTCCGATGCCCTCGCGGCCTCGGAGCGGGGTTCCGCCGGAAAGATCGCCGAGATGGACGCGCGAAACCATCTGATCGAGGACAAGTCCAAAGCCCTCGAACTGCGGGAGCAGGAGGTCGCCCGGATGTTACCCCAGATCTCCACCCGCGAGCAACGGCTGGTCGACCGCGAGTCGGAGCAGACTCGTCGGGATGTAGAACTCACCCAACGAAAATTGGAGTTGGAACGTCGGGTCGCGGCCCTTCCCGAGACCGAGTCGCGGCTCGAAGCGCGACGTCGCGAGCTCGACCAGAAGAATGCCGACATCCTCCGCCGAGAGGGGGAACTTGCGGTTCGGGAGAGTACGGCCCCCACGGGGGGGGTCCCGGCGTCGCCGGTCGAAGCGGACCTCACCGCTCGGGAAGTCCGGCTGCAACAGTTCAAGGCGGTCCTGGACGAACAAAACCTCACCCTGGGCCGTAAGGCCCGGGAGGCCGCCGAGCGTGCAAAGACCGCGGAAGACGGACTTCGGCGCGTCGCCGAGAAGGAATCCATTCTCGCGGCCCGCGAACTCACCCTGCAGCAGCGGGAGTCCGACCTCCAACTCGGCACGAAGGCGGCCACCGACTCCCGCACCCAGTATGAAGCGGCCGTCCGGGAATACGAGAGCCGGCTCTCCGAGCTGTCGCGGCAGCAGGTCACGGTGGCGCAGAAATCCTCCGATGTCGACCGAACGACGAAGGGGATCGCCGACCGGGAAACTGTAATGGCCGATCGCGAGCGAAAGCTCGCCGCGGCTCGAGGCGTTCTCGACGTGCGGGAACAAGCCGTCACCGCCCGCGAGCGTCGCTTGGAGATGGGCGAGTCCGAGGTGGGCCTCCGCCGCGCCGAGCTCGCGAGAGGGGCCGATTTCTCCATGGCGGGGGTGACCTCCGTCGCAGCCTCCGCCCGCCCAAGTATGATCGTGCGAAGCGGCGCCGATCCACAGGGGATCGCGCCCTTGTCGGGGCCGGACACGGGAGTCGCTTCTGATTCTCTGCGCCCCTCCACGCTCACGAACCATCCCGACCGCTTGCCCACGGGCATCCCCCGGCTCGACGATCTCCTCCTCGGCGGACTCCCCCCCCGGTCGCACCTCGTCCTCCTCGGGGACGCGTTCGTGGGAAAGGAGATCGTGCTCTACTCGTTCATCGCCGAAGGTCTCCGGCGGGGGGAGCCGGCGATCCTCCTGACCGCCTCCCGCTCTCCGGACGAGATCGCCGCGAGTCTCGGGGTGGTGTTGCCCCAGTTCCGGGAGTACGAGCAGCAGGGATTGGTGACGTGGATCGACGCGTCGGGCTCCAAGACGACCCCCTCGTTGCAACGACTCGTCGTCAAGGGGTCGGACGACCGGGCCGGGATCCTCTCGAGCCTCGTTCGTGCGGCCAAAGGGTACGGAGACGACGGTCGCCCCACGCTCCGGTTCGGATTCCTCGGGGTCTCCGCCGTGCTCGCTCACGGGGACGAACGGGCCGGCTTCTCCTTCCTCCAGAACATCGTCGGGATCCTCAAACCCCGAGACGCGCTCGCGCTGTACTCCCTCGAAGGGGGGGCCGTCTCTGAAGCGCAGGTGGAGGCACTCCTCACACGGATGGATGGGGCGATCGCCTTCCGGCAGGACCGGGACAAGACATTCCTCTCCGTGAAAGGGCTCGGTGAGGTCCAGACCCACGACTGGATCGAGTGCCGGGCGACCAATCGGGCCCTGATCGTGGGCTCGTTCGCGCTCGAACGGATCCGATAGTCCCCCGGGGACCGCTCACCGACGGGGGGAAGGCCCGGGCGACGGCCGTCCTAAGTCGGCGCAGAGGGATTCGGGGTATCTTCGGTGTACTCCTCCCGTTCGGCGAGGTACCGAGGTTCCTCTCCCCGAAAAAACCGCACGAGGTTCTGGAGGGCGAGGGCCAATCCGTACGGCCCCGCCTCGGGGACCGCCCCGGAGCTGTGCGGGGACCCCGTGAAATTGGGGAGGGACGTCCACGGGAATCGAAGACCGAGCCGCCCGTCGGGGTACTCTTCCTCCCACCACACATCCATCGCCGCCCGAAATTTCGGATGGGTCGACAGATGCTGGTAGAGTGCTTCCTCCTGGACCGTCCCCGCCCGTCCCACGTTGACATAGACCGCCTCGGGGCGCATCCGTCCGAACTGGGCGGGCCCCAGCGACCCTCGGGTCGCTCGCGTCAGGGGGCGCGCGTCGAAGATCACGTCAGCCTCGGTCAGTGCATCCATCAGTCGGTCCGTCGGGAACATCGCGGCGACCCCCTCGGCCATCCGACCGGTGCGGTTGAGGCCGAGGACGCGCATCCCGAATCCCGAGAGTCGAAGGGCGATCTCGCGACCGATCGAACCGTAGCCCAAGATCAGTGCCGTCTTCCCCCGAAACGTGACTCCCTCCGGCGTTGGGCGTAGTCGCCCCGCCTCGACCATCCGGTGGGCCGGGACCAACGAGCGGGCGGCGGCGAGGCCGAGTGCCACGGCGCCCTCCGCGACGAAGGGAGCGTACCCTCCGACGTTCCCCGCCACTCGAATCGGTGAAGGGAACCGCGCGAAGGGGAAGCGGTCGAGGCCGGTGTAGGCTCGCTGGACGAAGCGCAGCCGCGGGGTGGATGCCGCGTCGAACGCACCGAGCTCGCGCTCTACCGACCCGACGAGGATGGCCTCAATATTCCCCCACTCGCCCGGAGCGCTCGTCGCCGCGTACGCGGTTGGTACGTGGGGGAGGTCCCGCCGGAGGGCAGCCGTGACTTCCTCCGACGGCCGGAGCGCAACGAGCAACCGGGGCTCCGCCCAACGGCCCGGGCCTGAGGGCGGACCTCCTCGCTTCACCGCGGCGGGTCGATCCCCAGGCATTGAACCCGACGGAGACGACGTTCCCATCGACGGCCCCTACGACGAAGTCGCGGAGGACGTCGCCGGAGAACGGGTTTCGATGGCTTCTTCGACCGCATGCGCCGCCGTCTCGGCGAAGGTTCGCGCCTCCTCGACGGTCCGGCCGCGGGCTACGGCCACCCCGAGGCGACGGTCCGGATACGACTCGGGCTTTCCGAACAGAAACACACGGACCCCGGAGCTGGCGAGTGCTTTGGAAAGACCCCCGAACGAAGGAGCCCACCCCGCCGTCGAACCAAGGATCACGTGGGCGGCCGCTGGAACCGTCGGTTCCGGACCCGTATAGGGTAGACCCAGGATCGCGCGGGCGTGGAGGGCGAACTCACTGTTCCATTGACTGGCGAGCGTCACGAGGCCCGTGTCGTGCGGCCGCGGTGAGACCTCGCTGAAGTACGTCGTCCCCCCTTGAACGAAGCATTCGACGCCGAACATCCCCACGCCGCCGAGCTCGTCCGTGACGGCCGACGCCGTGGCCTCCAGGGACCGACGAACGTCCGGGGGAAACGCCTGGGGCTGCCAGCTCTCGTGGTACAGGGTGGACGGCCGGGCGTGACCCACTGGGTCGAACACGGTCGTTACGACCCGGCCCTCCGGGTTGAAGTGACGGAGCGTGAGCATCGTGACCTCGTGGTCGAACGGGAGGAACTCCTCCAGCATCACGCGAGGGTTCGCGACCCGTCCGTGCTCGCTGGCCTCCCGGTAGGCCGCGTCGACCGCGCCGAGGTCGCGGACGACCGTCATCCCGTGGCCGGAACTCGACATCATCGACTTGAATACGCAGGGCAACCCGAGGTCCCGGGCCGCGATCCGGGCGGCGGACGCGCTCTCTACGAAGGCGAACCGGCTGGTACGCACGTGGGCTTTCTCCGACGCGAGTCGGCGGAGCCGCTCCCGGTCCATCGTGGTCCGGGTCGATTCGGCCCCGGGGATGACGGTCCAGCCCTCCGCCTCGAGCCGCACCAGCTCGTCGGTCGCGATCTGCTCGATCTCGGGGACGATCACGTCCGGGTCCTCCCGCCGGACCAGGGCGCGCAACGCCGCGGGGTCGGTCATCGGGACGACGCGGTGCCGATGGGCCACGTGCATCGCGGGAGCGTTCGCATACCGATCCGCCGCGATCACCTCGGCCCCGAGGCGCATGGCCTCGATCGCGATCTCGCGACCCAGCTCTCCGCTCCCGAGGAGGAGGACCTTTGGGGCGTCCCCGACGAGGGGCGTGCCGATGCGGTCGCGGAAGGCCACCCCGGCGATACGTCGCTCGGACCGCATCGCGGGGGGTATCCTCCTCGTGGGAAGAACCCTGCGGCCGTGGGAAGGATCGTTCGCACCGAGCGTCGAGACCCCGGGGCGGCCCGCTACTCCGCGCCCATCGTCCGCGGCTGGGGAATCGTCTTGGGTTGATCGGCCTCGGTGGGCACGCCGCTCTTCCCCAGGACGATATCGCAATCCCGCCAGCTGATCCCGACCGTGACCCTCGGGAACGCGACCTTGAGGGTGTAGGTCGCGAGTTTCCCGACGACGAGCCCCTGGGAACCGGCGGCGAGGTTGGGGTTCATCACCGTGAGGTCACGGGTCAGGATCACCCAGGTCTTCCCGAAGACGATCCGCGAGAGTTCGCTTCGGTCTTCCATCGCCGAGGAGGTTTGAGACCCGAAGGCCCATAAGTCCTGCGTCCGCACCCCGAGGCCCGGGACGCGAGCCGGTCCGTGGCCGTTCAGTGGCCGGCGGACCCGGCGGGCGGGGGAACCGCTCGCAGGGCCAGCTGCACCTGGATGAGTCCGCGCGTCACCAGGAGGGCGACGACGAAGAGGGGGATGAGGAACAGGTCCGCCTCGGGCCAACTCACTCCGAGGGCTTCTCCGAACCAGAAGGCAGCGAAGGTGAAGAGCATCGACGTGGCGGCCAGCTTGAGCCACGGGACCTTGATCCGCCGTAACCGCTCGTGCACGAGAAACGCGAGCACGATGAGGGCGACGCCCCCGACGAGCGCACCCACGATCGCGGAGAGGGCGTACCCGGCGGCCGTGATGCCGAGGAGGACGATGACCACTTCGATCGCCTCCACGACGCCGGCCGTGAGCCCGGTTCCGAACTGGAGAGCGCCCGCGACTTTGGACGGCGGTCCGGTCCCCGGCGGAAGGGCCGCGCGTCGGTACGACCGGACGGTGCTCCGGAAGAGGAAGACCCCGAACGCCGCGAGGACGAGCGCGGAGGCCCACAAGAGGTAGAAGTGAGAGACCACGCTGAGCGCGGCCCCAATCCCGACTGCGATGACGGAGACCCCGACGACCCCGACGACCGCCCCGGTCGCCCCGGGTCGGGCCGAGGGGTGGTCCGCACTCACCGCGACGACGAGGACGACCACCTCCGTCATCTCGATGATCGTGATCAGGAAGGCGGTGATCAGGGCGGGAAGGTACAGCGCGAGCGTCATGGGGAGGTTAGTGCTCCTTCACCGCACCGACCAGGTCTGGAGCCCATCGGTCTCGATCGAAAAATCGGTGACGGACCCCCCCGACGACTGAACGGACTTGGCGACTTGGGCCCGCCGCGCGAAGTCGCAGAACAGGAGGATGTACCCTCCCCCTCCGCTCCCGACGAGCTTCCCTCCGAGGGCGCCGGCGGCGCGGGCGTTCTCGTAGAAGGCGTCGATCTGGGGGTTGGAGATCCCCTCGGCGAACTGTTTCTTGAGCTGCCAGCCCTCGTCCAGGAGCCGACCCATCTCGTCGATGTTCCCGCGGAGGAGTTCGTTCTTCATGTCGATCGCCAGCGCCTTGGTGGCGTCGAGGGCCCGTACGGTGGCTCCCTCCTTGTGGGCGTAGCTCTCCTGCTGACGTTCCATGATGTCGTTCGAGTAGTGGCTCGTCCCCGTGTAGCAGAGGAGGAGGCGGTAGGCGAGCTCGTTCGCGATGTGCGCCGAGATCTTGAGCGGGTGGACCACCGTATGGTGGGGACCGAACTCCATGAAGTTGAACCCGCCGAACGCGGCGGCGTACATGTCCTGGCGGCCGCCCTTGAACCCCAACTCCTGCCGCTCGATGCGGTACGCGAGCTCCGCCACTTCGTACGGCGTCCATTGTTCCCGAAGGTACCGCTGGAAGGCGCCGACGATCGCCACGCACATGGTCGAGGAGCTCCCGAGGCCGGTACCGACCGGCGCGTCCGAGTGCAGGAAGAGCCGGAGGGATTCGGAGCTCGCGTCGCCGGCCGGTCGAAGGACCCGAACCGCGGCCTTCACGAGGTCGAGTTCCCCGTTGTAGACCAGGTCCTCGGGCTTCGCGTAGTCGACCGCGAGGTTGTAGTCGAGCGATTGGACCGACAGCGTGCCCGGACCCTTCTCCCCGGATTCGAGCGTCGCGTACGCGAACCGGCTGATCGTGCAATTGAGGACCGCTCCGCCCTTTTCCTCGGGGTAGGGAGACACGTCCGTCCCCCCGCCGGCGAAGCTGATCCGCAGCGGGGCTTTGCTCCGCACGATCGCCATGGACGGGCCGCCGACCGGCCCGTGCGACATAATGGTTCCCGAGGTACTGCGAGGGGACCGGCGCCTCGTCCCGCGGACTTATTCGAACCGCGGGACTCGCCGGACCGTGACCCGGCGGTACCCCGGACCCTCGCTCGCCGTCGACGCGGTTTGGATTCGACGGGGACGTGTGCTGCTCGTCCGCCGGGGCCGAACTCCCTTCCGCGGGGAATGGGCCCTACCGGGAGGTTTCGTCGAGATCGGAGAGACCGTCGAGGCGGCGGTCCTGCGAGAGTTGAAGGAGGAGACGGGGCTGGTCGGGAAACTCGGCCGGCTCGTCGGGGTCTATTCCGACCCGGGGCGCGACCCACGCAAGCATACGGTCTCGGTGGTCTACACCATCCTCGGGGCGGGGGGACTCCCTCACGGCGGCGACGACGCGGCCTCCGC
>JAKIWQ010000039.1 GCA_022749935.1 Thermoplasmata archaeon
CGAACACGTCGGCCTCCTTGCCCGCGCCGATGAACAGGACCACCACCGTCACGAGGCCGCAGTCGAGCAGTTGGGCCGCCACTTCGGCCGTCCGGGGTTCCCGGAAGGCGATCGCGCCCGACTACAGTTTCCAGCGTACGCTGGCGTCGAGGTACGGTGCGTTGGGCATTCCCTTGGTGGTTGTGTGGTGGGTTCTGGGGTCGTTCTCTCGAAGGCGCTCCCGCGCCAGGAACCGAGCGGCTACGCGGTTCCCGGCATCGAACAGAACCGAACAATCTCGCTCATTCCGGGAACCTCCATGCCCAAGGGCCGAATTCACCGAGGGCCCGCGCCTACCTAAACGTTCCGTAACGGAGCCGGGCGCGCGGACGGGCGGAGGCAACCTTTAGGCCCGAGTGGGCTGACTCGCCTCGCGCGGGCCCGTAGTATAGCTTGGACATCACGGGGGCCTCCGGAGCCTCAAACCCGGGTTCGAATCCCGGCGGGCCCGTCACCCGGGCAGGTCCCATCGGGGGCCCCGCGACTCCGGGGCTAGGTCATCTAGGCCGAAGGCCCTCCCCCGTCGGCACCTTCCGGATGGACGCGCACGACGTACGGATTTTCTGTGCGTTGGCGGTCTCCGGACCTCCCGAGGCGATCCCTCCGTCCCGGCCCCCCGGGCTCCGCCGGATAGCTCGCAGTCTCGGGTTGGACGAGAAGACGGTCCGGCTCCGACTTCGGCGTCTCGAGGAGGAGGGGTTCATCAAGTACTACCAGGCGGCCCCGGACCTCGCCCTCCTCGGAATGTCCGAGGAGGTGACGTGCCGATTCGAAGCCGTGAACGTGCCCACGAAGCTCGCGGCCCTTCACTTCGCGCAGGAGCAGGAGGGAATGGTGGAGGCGCTCGACTTCCTGGGTGGCGGCTTCGTCGTGACCGCCGCCGGCGCCGACCTAGACCAGGCGCTCGACCTTCATCGTCGGATCGCCCATCGGTTCGAACTCGATCGATACGAGCAGGGGCGACGCCGGCTGACACCGGTCGACGCCCGACTGCTCCCCCTCGACTGGAAGATCATCGAGCGGATGCGGTACGACGCCCGGGCCCCGATCACTGAGGTCGCCGGAGCGATCGGCGTCACGACCCGTATGGTCCGATACCGACTCGGGAGGATCCGCGCCTCGGGCTCGGTGACAATCCGACCGATGATCGACGCCGGGCGGCAACGGGGCGTGGTCCTCTACCGGCTCGTCATCACGACCCCGACTGCCGCGCGAGAGGAGGTCCTCGCCCGGTTGCGTCGACGGATGGGGGCCTCCATCTGGGCGGTGAGGGTATCGCTCGCCGGCCCCCTCCTCGTGGACATGTTCGGTGCGAGCCTGGCGGAACCGGAGGAGTCGCTCGTCCAGGTCCTCGAGGTGCCGGAAGTGCAGGCGTGCGCCGCCCTCACGCTGAAGGAGATCCTCGAGCCCCCACACGAGAATTGGGTCGACCGTCGAATCGCCGATCTTGCGGCGGGCCGGGTGGGGTCACCGTCGGCTTCGGACGCGGGCTAGACGGTTCGAATCTTCTCGCGGAGCTCCGATTCGGAGACTTTGAGGCCGGCGTGGTGGACCCGTACGTGCAGGCTGAGGTGCTCGTAGACGTCGTCCGAGCCGAGGGGAGAGATGAGGGTCCAACCGCACTGGCAGGCCACTACGTTGCCCATGGCCCCGCAAGGAGGGCGGACCTATCAAGACTCGGGACCCGAGCCATCCTCGTTTCCCGTGGGGATCACTTCCCCACGGGGCGGATGTTCTGGTTGATGTGGAGGAGGTTGGTCGGGTCGAAGCGCCGTTTGAGCGTCGCGAGCCGAGGGTAGTTTTTCCCGTACGTGGCCTGCACGCGCTCCTGCCCCTCGTCCATCATGAAGTTCACATACGCGCCCCCCATCGAGTGCGGGTGTAGGGCCTCCCAGTATCCGACCGTCCAGTCCCGAAGGCGATGGGCGTTCCGGGGATCCGGATCGACCCCCACGATCACCTCCGCCCACTTGGCGTCGCGGTAGGCCCACGGGGTATCCTGCGCTCCGACCCGCGAGGCGGCCCCGTCGATCGGATAGAGATGCATGGTCGACTGGGGCGTCGGGAGCGCCTCTGCGTGCCGGAGGTGTTCGCCGATGGCCGCATCGCTGATCTCCCGCACGAAGTCGGCGCGCCAGTACCACTGGTGGCCCGGCGGGTAGAGCCCGTCTAACATCGAGTTCAACGCCGGGTAGGGCATCGGGCCGACCCCGTGCATGCCGGGGCGGCCGACGCGATGGACCGGAGCGAGCAACCGCTCGGTCTCCGCCGGGGAGGCGAGGGAACACCAGACCACGGCCGCTACCTTCTGGAGGTGGAGCGCCTCCGGGAAGACGGACAGCGGCGGTACCGTCAGGAACCCGAAGAACCCGTTGAGTTCCTCGGGGGCGTTCGGCAGGAACTCGCGGTACCATGAGAGTACCTCCTCCGCCTGGTCGAGCGGCCAGAACGTCGGGCCAGCCAGGACGGTCCCCACCGGGTGGAGACGGAACCGGAAGTTCGTGACGATCCCGAAATTGCCGCCCCCACCGCGGACCGCCCAGAACAGGTCGGGATTCTGGTCGGCGTCGGCGACGACGAAACTCCCGTCGGGTAGGACTACGTCGACCGAGAGCAGATTGTCGATCGAGAGACCGTACTTGCGCGTGAGGTGGCCCAACCCGCCGCCGAGCGTCAGTCCTCCGACACCGGTCGTCGAGACGATCCCGCCGGGCGTCGCGAGGCCGAATGCCCCGGCCGCATGGTCAAGGTCCCCGAGCTGGCAACCTCCCGCCACGTCCGCCGTCCGGGCCTTCGGATCTATCCGGATGCCCCGCATGAGCGAGAGGTCGATCATCAACCCGTTGTCGACGCTTCCCAGTCCGCCGCCGTTGTGGCCGCCTCCCCGTACCGCGATATCCAGGTTCTGTTCCCGACCGAACCCCACCGCCGTGATCACGTCGGCCGGGTCTCGACATCGGGCGATCACCGCCGGTCGTTTGTTGATCATCGCGTTGTACAACTTTCGGGTCTCGTCATACGAAGGGTCCTCGGGCGTGAGCACAGGACCGCGCAGCGCACCGCGGAGCCGGGCGACATCGGGTGTGGCACGGACGGATTCGACCTCGGCGCGTGACGTCATTGTCCCATCGTAGGGGAGTAGGGGGAGATGTACGAGGCGGGAGCGGCACTCCCGAAATCGACGGTCCCAGGCTGGGGACCACTCTCCGGCCCGGCCGCCGAGGACTCGCTCTCCCGCCGAGCCCGCGCCCGCTTCCGACGACTCGGGCCGTGCGGAGAAGGTTGAAGTAACTCAATCGGCTTGCGCGAGCGTCGATGCCGACCGAGAAGCCACCCCCCCACACCGAACCGACGGAGCTCCCGCCGGTCGTGGACGGGGCGAAGCTAGCCGACCGGATCTCGGAGGAGCTCGAGCTGCTCGCCCGGAATGTCGACATCCTCGAACAGTTGTCCGGCCGGACGCCGAAGGGGATCATCCGACTGAGCGAGGCGCTGCATCTACCCATCCACAAGGTCCGCTACTCGCTCCACCTGCTCGAGCGGGAGGGTGTGATCCAACCGAGTGCCGATGGCGCAGTGGTGACGGACGCCGCCCGTGAGTTCTGGGTCTCCCTCGACAAATCGCTCGACGAGATGAGCCGGAGGATCGACCACCTCAAGGAGAGGGCCTCCGCGCATCGACCTCCGGCGCCCGCCGCCCGGAAAGGCTATTAGTGCGATGCCGGCTCGGACGGCTCGGTGCCGCCGTAGCTCAGCGGTAGAGCGATCGGCTGTTAACCGAAAGGTCAGCGGTTCGAAAGGACTCGGGGCCGGTCCCCGTCTCCCCAAACTCCGCTCGGCGGCGCCTCGACGCTCCCCACCGTGGGCCCGTAGCTTAGTCCGGCCTAGAGCGTCCGGCTCATAACCGGTCGATCGGCGGTTCAAATCCGTCCGGGCCCATTTCGCGACCGATGGCGCACCGCCCGCCAGTCGCGGGCCGGCGCCGGCTGCCCGAGGCCTCAGGTCGTCGGAACTTTCGAGCCCCGAATGCTGCGGACGGTGAGTCCGTACCGCCGGAGCAGCGCGACGAACCGGGGGTCCTCCCGGATCGGGTCGAAAAAGACCCCCCGGTGGTACAGCCAGAGGATGCGGTCCCCCTCCCGGTAGTCCTGTTCGAGAAGGTCGAGCGCCCGGGACGTTTCTCCCAGGGCCGCGTAGAGCATCGCGAGATGGGACGCCGAGGTGTACGACTTCGCCTCGCCCCGTTCCACCTCGGCCGCCACGGAGCGGGCGGCCTCCGGTCGTCCGACCAGGGCGTTCAGGAGGGCATGGTCGAACCGTTCTGTGTCATTGGCGCCGACGAGCGGCGTGTCCGCCTCCCGGACCGCATCGCTCCTCCGGCCGGCGGCGAGGTAGAACATCCCGAGCATCGCGTGGCTCCCGATCGACGCCGGTTGGTTGTCCCGAGCCTTTTCGGCATAGGCGAACGCCGCGTCGAAGTTACCGGACTCGAGTTCGGCCCAAGCCAAGGTTCCCTGCAAGCTATCCCGTCCGGGGTCCAATCGGATCGCGCGTCGACACATCTCCTTGGCCTCGTCGAAGCGCTCGAGAACGATCAGGAGGAGGGAGAAAAAGCGGTACGCGACGGCGTTGCTCGGATTGAGGGAGATCGCCTTCTCGAATTCGGTCTCGGCGAGTCCCCAGTCGTTGTCGAACTGGAGCACGATGTTGGCCAGCGCGGCATGCGCATCGGAGGACCCGGGGTCCAGCTCGAGGGCCCGGGCGACGAGGGCCCGGGCTTTGGGCATGGCGTCGCGCATGGGGAGGAAGTCCCCCGCCGCCATGACGTAGAGATTGGCCCACGCGGCGAACGCTTCGGCAAATGTCGGGTCGAGTCGAGTGGCCTCTTCGAAGTAGCGGACCGCCTCGGGGATGACCTTCTCGTCCGGTTCGCTGGCGGCCACAAGCCCCCGCAGGTAGAGGTCGTAGGCCACGGGGTCGGCGGTGGGCTTCCGGGCGAGGCGGGGTCGTCGCGTCTTAGAGAGCTCGAGTCGCAAGGCACCGGCCGTCCGCTCCGCGATGTCGGTCTGGACCGCGAACACGTCGCCGATGTCCCGATCGTAACTGCTGGCCCAGATGTGACGCTGGGAGTCTACATCGATCAGCTGCAGGGTGATTCGTATCCTCTGACCCGACTTTCGGACGCTCCCCTCCAGGATGGTGTCGACCCCCAGTTCCGACCCTACCTGGGCGATCGATTTGGGCGCCAACTTGTACGGGATGACCGACGTCCGAGCGATGACGGTGAGGTCCTGTACGTGGGAGAGCTGGGTGATCAACTCCTCCGTGAGTCCGTCCGCGAAGTACTCGTCGTTCGGGTCGGGGCTGATATTGCTGAGAGGGAGAACCGCGAGGTTGAGGCCGCCGACCTCCCGGGGGCCGACCCGGTCCGCCCGCTCGGAGCTCCAGGGCATAACGACCCGGTAGACGCTCATCGGCAGTCGAATATTCTTGAGAGAGACCGGAGGAAGCTTGGCAAACCGGATCGAGATCTTGTTCTGCACCTGATCGTGGGCCTGCTGGGTGAGCGAGATTCCTTCCGGGTCCGCCAACGGCTCGATCCGGGAGGCGATGTTCACCGCGTCGCCCAAGAGGTCGCCGTCGACCTCCACCACATCCCCGACGTGAATTCCGATCCGGATCCGGATCTTACCTCCGTCCGCGGACGCGGCGTTGTAGTCGTGCAGCGATCGCTGGAGCTCCAGGGCGCATCGAACGGCGTCGAGCGCGCTTTCGAACTCGACCAAGAACGCGTCTCCGACGGTTTTGATCTCGCGGCCGCTAAATCTCGAGAAAAGGGGGCGGAGGAGCTGATTGTGTCGTTCCAGGAGCGAGAGCGCGGAGGACTCGTCGGCCTGAGCCAACGCCGAGTACCCGACCATGTCGGTGAACATGATGGCGACCAGCCGACGGCGCGACGGGGCGACGCGATCCGAGCCCCGTCCGTCTATCTCCATCGCCAAGCGAATCTCGAAGGGCGGTCTAAGAACCTTCCGCCGGTCTATCAGGTTTCTACTGGAGGGATAAGGAAGGACCGTCACGGTCCCCGTGAGCTTGGGGTCCTTGGTCCCTTCGGAGCGGATCGGCGAAATTTTGGTACCACGTCCGCCGCTCCGCCCGAGGGTTCAGATTCAACCCCGCGGTCCGACGAACTTGCCCGGGAGCACGACTCTCCGCCCCCGGGCACCCGCCGCCGAGAGCGTCCTACGCGGAACAAAGGACCGCGGAGATCCTCGGTGCCGGACCCCGGTGCCTCTCGGCCCCGCCCCTCGATCATTGCGGCCTCCCGAACGGTTCGACCCGCCAGCACGAGGAAGTCACCGGGCCAAGGTCATATCGGAGGGCGAGAATCGCCGACGGTGGACGTGCCCGTGTCTGTGCTCGCTCGGTTACGACAGGTGATCGCGCGCATCCCGCGTGGGAAGGTGCTCACCTACGGCCAAGTGGCCGCCGCGGGGGGCGTTCCCGGTGCGGCTCGCTTGACCGTGTGGGCGCTCCGGGAGGGGAGGGGCCTGCCATGGCATCGCGTCGTGGGCGCCGGAGGTCGGATCGCTCTGTCGGGAGAGGAGGGTCAAGAGCAACGACTACGCCTCCAGATGGAAGGCGTGACCTTTCGCGGCAGTCGAGTGCGGATGGATCTCCACAACCGGATCCCCCGAGCGGCCCCACGCTACCGAGACCGCCGCTCCCCCCCACCTGCACGACCTCCCAGACTCGTGAGACGTAGGACGGTCGCTCCTCCGCGTCCCTCAGGAAGAGGGCCCGGACGCTCGCGTCGGACTTCGGCCCGGTAAGCCATTTCCGCACGCCGATAGCCACGTGCAGGGTACGACAAGAACCGTCCCCGGGACGACGGTCCGAAAAAGAATCGGGGTGTGGGAGGCCGGATCGGCCGCCCACACCGGGAAAGGGTTCGGCGCTCCCTACGCGAAGTTACCGGTGATGGTTCCGGTGGCCAGGATCGTCGCGAACGTCGCGTAGGAGGACGTCGAGACGATCGTCGCGGTTCCGGCCGTTTGGCTCCACGTGAACGACGAGGGACTCGAGGTCCCATTCTCCGCCCAGATGGGCCAGACGGAACCGATGTAGTAGTAGGTCGTGGTACCACTCGGGGTGACGGACGCGCCGGAGCTGGCCGCACCGGCGACCGCCCAGCTCACCAGAACCGCTTCCGCATACACGACGGCCTGGTACGTCTGATACGGTGCGACGACGCTGCCCGAGGAGTCGAGGGCATCCCACTGGATCCCCGCCCCGCCGCTCATGGTGGTCGTGGCACTCCAGGAGGTCGAGCCCCAGCCGACCGCCGAGACGTTGTCGTACACTGTGTTCGAGTAGTACGTCGTACCGCCGATCACGACCCCCCAGACCGTTCCCGTCGGAAGCCCATACTCCTGGAAGTGGAGCTTGGATGTGGGCTGCACGAAACTCGCCGTAACGGTCGCCGGTCCGGTCGGCGTGAAGGTCGTCGACGCGCTTGAGGTCGACGCGAGCGTGACGTTCGGGCTGCTCGAGCTCCAGGACTTGAAGTTGTACGTGGCCGAGCTCAGTACCGAGAGCGCGTTCATGGCCCCGTCGAGGAACCAACCCGTCGAGACGGTGGGTGCGCCGGTTCCATAGAACGGATGGGTGTCGAACGACACGTAGTCGAACTTCTGATAGACCACCTGGATCTTGCTGGCCGATCCGACGTACCAGTACGCGCTGTTGGGCGCGTTCGGGAAGTACGCGACGCCCGACTGTCCGGCTCCGATCTGTGTACCCGCGGTCCAATAGGAGGCCGTGGTGACGCCCGTGACGGTCATCGAAGGGGACGAGCTGAGGTAGACGCCCCCGTTGAAGCTGACACTCCAGGGGGTGCCGGTCGGAAGTCCGATTTCGGAGAAAGTGACGGAGCACGTCGTGCACAGGGTTCCCGGCACGAAGTTGGCCGTGAGCTTCGTCGAGGACTTCACGGTCGCGTTGGTTCCCGACGACTTCACGTTTCCCAGCCCGAGCTTCGTCTGGTCCACCGTCCACTTGCTGAAGACGTCGCCGCCCCCGTTCGAGGCCAAGATGGGGATGTTGATGCCTCCGTTGTAGTAGGCGAAACCCACTCCGGGATTCGTCGAGCCCGACGGAGAGGGATTGATCGCGATCGTGATCTTGTACTGTTTGACGAACACGATCTCCTGGCTCGCCTGGAAGGGGACGTTCATGTTACCGCCGGCCGGGTTGGGAGCGTACTGAATGCCGCTTCCCGAAGAGACATCAGCGACGCTCCACGGGTAGCTGGTGCCGGCCGCGATCGACGGCACGGTGATCGAGGTCCCGGTCCCGACGTGGGAGGCGCCGTTGAAGAGGACGCTCCAGCCCGTGGACGCGGGGAGTCCGACCTCGTCGAAGATGGGGGCGTAGTGAGCGACGGTGAATAGGGCCGTGAGGGTACCGACCTTGTTCACCACGGCCGTGGTCGATTCGAGCTTGGAGTTCGCGATCGTGAACGCGGAGGTGGGGGAGGCCGTCCACTTCGAGAACGTGTCTCCCACCGCGGCTTGGGCCGCGATCGGTAGGGTCGAGCCCAGCGCGTACCAGTTCGTCCCTGGGTTCGCGGTTCCGGACGAGGTCGGCGAAACGGCGAAGCTCTCGTAGTACTGAGTCTGGTACAACACGGTCACGTGGAGCGTGTTGGGGATCGTGACGTAGGTGTACTGCGACGGCATGGGCTGGTATCGCACGGTCGAGCCGACCGTGACGGGGTTGGTGTACACGTAGGCACCGGTCGCGGAAAGCCCGGTGACCTTGATGGTCGCGGTGGATCCGGTGTACGTTGTGGCAGTGCCGTAATAGTAGAAACTCCAGGTGGTCCCCCCGGGCAATCCGCTTTCGGTCACGGCCAAAGTGTACGTCGTGAGCGGACGGGAATGGCCCGGCGCTGACGCGACGGCACTGGCGACCGTCCCCAGCATTAACGCAGCCACGATCACGACGCCGAGTGCAACCCAAGATCCCAACTTTCCTGCCACGGTACTTCACCAACTGTTATCCGACACCCGATGCCGGATAACCCCCCGTAGGAGTCCACCTACTTGAAGGGTGACCAGCCCCGGGAGCCCGGAAAGAGTGCCAAGTAAGAGAGCGCTAGGAAGGGCGCGGTCATCCCTTCATGCCGTCCGACGGCGGGAACGGGGGCCCGACAAGACGGGCTATAATCCCGTGGCGAACTCTAGGGGGAATGCCGATGCGCTCCCCTCCGGCACCTCGCAATCGGTCGGCTCGCTGGCCGCTGACCTTCGGAGCAACCCATAGGGTTTTTATCCTCCCCGCCGGCTCTAAGTGCGCCTCGAACCCTGCTAAACCCCCCTCGGTTGCAGGGAGAGGCAAGTCTGGGACTACGGATGCCGGGACCTGAAGACCGCCCCGCGTGGGTGGTGATCCACACCGCGCTAGGTCGGATTGGCGGAGCCGAACGGCAACTGGTACGGTTTGTCCAGGCGGCCCGCGAGCAGGGGGAGCAGGTCGACGTGTACTATTCCGGTCCGTCGTTCCCGGAATTGGAAGCGCTCGGGAACCTCTACCGGGGCCCCGCGACCGCCGACCCGATCGGGACGATTCGGGCCTACGGTCAGACCCTGCTCGAGTTGAAGCGGTACCGCTCCATCCTAATCTACCACCACGTCGAACCGATCCTGCTGGGCATGATCACCGCCCTCTACGGCGACCGGTGCGTCGCGTACCTGGGGGAGCCCTTGCGCCCACTCTGGGAGGAGTACCTGAGCGGGGATCGCTCCCTGGTGTCGTATCCTGAAATGCGCTCGACCGTTTCTCAATTGTACGGACCGAAGGCCTCGTTCGTCGTAAATCGGCCCCTCCTCATGCGGTTCTTGGTGGGAGGTCTCCGCCGTTGGGACCGATTGTCCCTTCGTCGGGCACGCGTCTTGCTCGGAAACTCCGCATTCACGTCCCAAGTGCTCCAGAAGGTGTACCGACTCCGGGACCCTCCGGGCGTGGTCTACCAAGGATTGCCGGATGGCCCCGAACCCTCGGGCGGAACTCCGGACGCGCTGACCGTACTGAGCGTGGGGGCGTTCATCCCACACAAGGACCAAGAGACGCTGCTGCGTGCCTGGTCGTTGGTCGAAGCGCGCCCCGAGTTTCGGGACGCACAACTCGTGCTCGTGGGGAACGGACCCACCCGACCGGCATGCGAAGAACTTTCCGAGAACCTCGGTCTCCAGCGGGTCCGATTCGAGCCCGCGGTCACCGACCTCGCCCTCGCCGACCTCTACGAACAGGCGTCCGTGCTCGTCCACCCCGCGATCGCCGAGCCGTTCGGGATGGCCCCCTTGGAAGCCGCCACCCACCGTGTCCCGTCCATCGTGGCCGATTCGGGGGGAATCACCGAATTCGTCCGGGAGGGGATCACCGGCCGGGTGTTCCCGCCGCGCGATGTGGAACGACTCGCCGACCTGATCACCTCGATGCTCACCAACCGGGGCGAGTGCGCTCGCATGGGGTTCGAGGCGTATCGGAAGCAGAGTACCCTGTTCACGATCGAGCGAACCGCCCTCCAACTCCTCGGCATCGCCGGATCCGGTGGGGCGGATCGGCCCACCGAACGGTTCCTTCCGCTCGCCCAGTAATCCGGGAACCGGTCGGCTGCCGTGGACGGTCCCTCGCGATCGGGACCCGACGGAGAGCCTCCCGAACCCGACCCCGTCTACGGGTCCCCGGGGGTCCTTCGGTGGGTGGCGCGACTTCGGCGCCTCCCCCAGATCGAACTGCTCGCGCTCGCGACCCTGGTCGCCGCGGTGGTCATTTTCTCGGTCTGGTGGACCGAGTTGAGCTGGACCCGGTACCTGGCGTTCCACTTGGCGGTCTACGACGTCGGGGTCGATTACCAGATCATCTGGGCCGCGGCGCACGGGTACTCGATCAATGAGGCCGGACCCGGTACGACCCACCTCCTCCTCTACGCCTTCCTGATCCCGTACTGGCTCATCCCCTCCCAATCCGGGTTCTTTCTGTTCCTCATCGCGTTCGAGGCGGTCTGGCTCGCCCTCGGCGTGTTTCCCATCTACTGGATCGCAAAGGACCAGGTCCACCGACCTTGGGTCGGCGTCGCCTTCGGTCTCGCGTACCTCGCCTATCCGGCGCTCTCCGGCCCGCTCTGGTTTCCGGTCCACTACGAGGCGCTGTTCCCGACGCTCTTCCTCTTTGGGTACTGGGCGTACCGGCGCGGCCACCTCCGCTGGGCCGCCGGATTCTGGGTCCTGTCGTTGTTCACCGATGCCGGAGCGACCCTCGTGATCGGGGCCCTCGGCCTCGGGATGGTCCTCGAGCCCTCGGTGGGCCGGACGGGGCTCTGGGACCGTCTGCGGGGACGACCCCGCCCGGCGCGGGCCCCGTTCCCCCGGGAGCGCGTCCTGCTAGGAGTCTTCCTCCTCGCGGCCGGCTTGGCCCTGTTCTTTGGCATCGCGCTGACGTACGGTTTCCTTCAGTTCCTCTTCTTCACCACCCGAACGAGCTTTGCGTCCGGGTCCACGATCTCCCGCGCCTTGCCCTTCAACCCGTTCAACAACTGGCCGAACAAGATGGCCACGATCGTGCTCATGTTCGGCCCCCTCCTCGCCCTGCCCCTCTGGGCCCGCGAAGAGCGATGGGCCATCGTCCCGTACCTCGGCCCGGCGCTCCTCACGACGAGCTTCGCCGGCTTCCTCTTCCCGTTCAACAACCAGTATCCGTGCTTCGTCATTCCCGTCCTGTTCGTCGCCGCGCTGCGGGGCCTCGAGCGCCCCTGGGGGATCCGTGCCCGAACTCCCACCGTGACTCCCCGCCCGACCCGTCGGCGGTACGGATGGGCCCGGCCGAACGACCGCTCGATCGCCGTCGGCGTCCTGGTCGTCACCCTCGTGTGCAGCTCGGTCTTCGCCGCCTGGGGGCCGTTCAATCCCCAGCTCCGCGAGAACCGGACCCTCGGCGGCGGGTACTACAACGTGCCCTACGAGGTCGACTCGAACCAATCGGCGGCCCGCGACCTCCAGCAGATGATCAATATGGTCCCCGGCACCGGCTGGGTCCTCGTGCAGAACAACCTGCCGCAGTTGCTCAACCGAACGACGTGGACGATCCCCGGCTACTACACGGTCGGCCAGCCGCTCGACTACCTGATCAACGACCCGTACGACTACAACTTCTACGCCCTGAACACGTTCGGCGCGGTCCCGGGGTCGATGGTCAACTGGTCGAACTACTTCCTCGCGCAGGGCTGGCACGTCGTGGCCGACGCGGACGGCGCGCTCCTCTTGAGCGCGAACGGGACCGGCGCTCCGGCGTTCTACGTCCCCCTCGTCCAGACGTTCTACCCGTCCGACTTTCTCGGCGTCGGCCCGTCGCGGCCGGCGCACCAGATCTTCGACGGACCGAAGCTCCCCATCGACGGCGCGTACAGCACGTTCGCGCCCGGGATCTACACCATCACGCTGACGCTCCGCGTCGACCATCCGCTGCCGACCGACCGACTGTACTTCGGGATCGGGTTCAATTACAGTCGTTCCCTCATCGAGAACAATTCGATCGTCGGGGCGCCGTGGACCGGGGTCAACGGTACGGTCTCCCTTTCCTACACGCTCTTTCTCGCCCAGTACTACCCGGGGATGGCGTTCACGCTCTACGAGATCCAATGGAGCGGGGCCCTCTCGCTCGTGTCCATTCGCCTGGCCCAGACCGCTCCGGCCGAGGGCAACACCGGGGCCTGACCTGCATGGGGGTCCGATCCCTCGCGATCGTCCATGTCACCCCCTCCCGGGGGAACACGGGCGCGCACCGGATGAACCGGCTGATGTACGACCTGCTCGGCCGTCACTTTAACGTAAAGGAGTATGCGTTCGCCCGAGGCGGGACCAAGCAATCCGCCCTCTACTACCCGTTCTACCCGCTCGCCCGGCCTCTCGCGGAGGGGCTGATGCGTCGGAACGACGTGGTCTTTACCGAATGGTCGGGATACTTCCCGGTCCCGGGCGACCTGACCTACATGGGACCCCCGACACCCCCGGAGGGTCGGACTGTCCCCTTGCGCCAGCTCATGGGCGTAGGTCCCCGCCCGGCCCGGGGGTTCTGGCCTCCACCGTTTGAGTGGCTCTACTACAACCCGATCGTGCGGCCGCTCTTCGACCGGGCCGCGATGAACGCCCTCGACCGGATCGGCACGATCCTGGCCACGGGGCGGACCACCCAGCGTCAGATTCTCGAGGACTTCGGCCGCGAGTCCCGGGTCGTGTATCCGGCGATCCCCGCGCCCGAACTCGCGGCGCTCGTCGCGATGCGCTCCCGCCCGCGGAGCCGTCGCGTGCTCGTCATCAGCCGGATCGTTCCCGTGAAGCATCTCGAGGACGTCCTCGCGATCGCCGACCGGCTCCCGGAGGTCTCGTTCACCGTCATCGGGTACCTCCCCGCCCACGGTCGGGCGTACCTCGAGCAACTTCGCCGAAGGAACCGGGCCGGCAACGTGAAGTTCCTTCCGAATCTCGACGAGGCCTCCAAGCGAGAGTATCTCTCTCGGTCGAAAGTGGTCGTGAACCCGTCCCGAAATGACACGCTCGTGATCGCACTCCTTGAAGCGATGGCCGCCGGACTGGCCCCCGTCGCGCACGCGTCGGGGGGACCCCTCGAGTATCTCGAGCCCCACCAGCTCTACCGGACGATCGACGAGGCCG
>JAKIWQ010000004.1 GCA_022749935.1 Thermoplasmata archaeon
ACCCGCGTGGCCCGCTCCCGGCGCGATTCCGCTTCGGTACGGGTGCGAACGTCGTTCTGGACCGCCGCGACCCGCTGGGTCCGCTCGGCGAGAAGACGGGCTTTCTCGGCCTCGTACTTCTGGGACTCCGCGAGGAGCTCCCGCTCCCCCTGGGCCCGGATCTCGGCGACCAAGAGCTCGAGGGTCATCGGGCCCGCTCGACTAGAGAATGCCCGTGAGGAGGATGTACCCGAGCACGAATCCGATGATCCAGAGGGTCTCCGGAATCACGAAGAAGAACAGGACCTTACCGAATAGTTGCGGCTTCTCGGCGTAGATCCCCATCCCGGCTGCGCCGATCCCGGACTGGGCCATGCCCGTTCCGATGAGTCCTCCGGCGATCGCGATCCCGGCGGCGAGCGTGGCAAAATCGGAAGCCATGGGGGTGACCCGCGCGGCCGAGAAGGGTCGGGTATATAACCCGAGCCACCTGATTTTTTTGCCCGCCGGTCGAGAGAGAATCGGGAGGTCGAAGCGGGCGGGCGCTAGGGGCCGACGGCCTCGGTCTCCGGTGCCCGGTGGTCGCGACGATACGCCCGTACGGCGAGCCCCACCGAGCCCACCCAGGCGACCCCGCCCAGGAGGTAGGCGGTCACGCAGACCGGGCAGAGTCCGCCGATCTCGACCAGTTCCACGTAGAGGAGATAGAGCGAGAGGGCCACGCCCGCGGTCGTGACCGCGAGCAGAGCGTACGCCATCCGGGAATCCTTCCGTCGCCGCTCCGCAAGGACGGCGAGGGCGAGAATGACCACGAACCCCGCGATCCCCCAGATCCAATCCGGGATCCCGAGCGTGGACGTCTTTCCGCTCTCGGCGATGAGCGAACAGGAGAAGAATCCGTTGACCGAACAGGCCTTCGTCAACTGCGCGTCGAAGAACTCGCCGGCCGCGAACGTCGCGGCGATGAGTCCGAGACCGCCCCCGACGTAGACGAGCGCGCGGAACGACCGGGTCCGCATCGGGTTAGCTGATTTGGGCGACGTAGTTCGTCACGGCGGTCGTCGTGGAGGGGGACCAGCTGTACTCCTTCGCGAGGGCCGCGACGGCGGGTGCGGAGGTAGCCCCGAGCGCTTTCGCGATGTACGCCATGATCCAGTACGACTGGCCGCTCACGGCGTTCCACGCGGTCCCGTTCTCGCTCTGGACCTGATGGAAGACCGCCGAGTTGCCGGTCGAGCTGTTCGAGAGCGTGTAGGGTCCGAGCCCCGCCGGGTTGATCAGCGCCCCCACGTGGACGGCCCGGCCGTTCACCACCAGGAACGGGATGCCTCCGCCGGCGTACGCCCCGAAGTACGCGGCGGCGTAGCAGCCGATGGTGGGCGGGAAGGTTCCGCGTACACCCGACGAGTCTTCATTGACCTGGAAGGAGATCGAGCTGCTCGTCACCTGCGCGTTGGCGAGGACGATCTCCGGGGTCTCGGCATACACGTCGGAGGGACTCGAATACGTCAATTGAGTACCGCTCACAGTACCGAACTCGGAGAGGGCTTTCCATATCGTCCAACTCCCCGCGGAGCAGAAGGGGCACCACGTGGACCCGTAGAAGTACACCACGGGCTTCCCGCCATCCTGCCACGGGGTCATCGAGCCGTAGATCCAGCCCGGACCTGGCTGGGAGGAGAGCGCCGATGCAGGTGGGAGATAGGGGCAGCCGAAGATGAGGTTCCCCGCCAGCGTCACCACCCCGGTGAATACGAGACCCAGGACGATCGCGCCGATGACCGTGTTCCGGTAGACCTTCGTCCACCGTCGCTCGGCCCGCAGCAGGGAGTAGATGAGGATGAAGGCGGCCACGGCGAGCCCGAGAGCGACGTAGGGGATCGCGGGCAGGACGAGACCGACCGGCGAGGGGGCGAGGTAGGCCACCGCGAACCAGACGGCCAGGACCGGAACGAGGACGTACCCGACGCGCAGGAGAGTCCACCGCGACTCGGTGGCGTCGACGTTCTGCTTCCCTTTCTTGTCCGGACTCGCCTTCGAAGTGCCTTTCGAACGGCGGCGGTGGTAGAGCACCCGAAGCGCACGGCCGGGTTCGCCGGACCCCGAATCGGCCTGGAAGGCGACCTTCGGGTCTTCGGCGATCTCGTCCCAGTCCCACCCTTTCGAGCGGAGCTGCTCGACGCGGTCCCAGTCAACCATTCGACCGACCGACCCCACGGGTCCTTTTCCATCTTTTCCCCCCTGTGCCACCTTGACCCAAGGGGTCCGGATCGGATTCGGGCGCCCGCCCATCCCGCTTTTACTCGGACTCCCCTGCGTGGGTCGATGCGGGTCACCTTCCTTGGGACCGCCGGCTCATGGCCCACCAAGGAGCGCTCGGCGAGTGCGATCGCGCTGGACACCGAGAAGGAGCTCATCCTCCTCGACTGCGGCGAGGGCACCCAACGCCAGTTCTTCCAGTCCTCGGCCTCGTTCATGCGGGTCCGCCGGATCTTCCTCACGCACTTCCACGGCGACCACTTCCTCGGCCTGCCGGGACTCATCCAGAGCATGGGACTCAACAACCGGACCGAGCCGATCGACATCTACGGCCCTCCGGACGCCGAGGAGATGGTCGGGCGGGCGCTCCGAATGGGATACTTCACGCTCCGGTTCCCGGTGACCGTCCATCCCCTCCAAGCGGGCGAGTCCGTCGAGCTGGACGGCTACACGGTGCGCACCGCGAAGGCCGATCACCCGGTGCCCGCACTCTCCTTCCGGGTCGAAGAGGGGCCGAAGCGGGGACGGTTCAACGGAGAGCTGGCGCACTCGCTCGGCCTCCAGGGCCGTGACTTTGCCCGGTTGGAGGCAGGGGAGTCGGTACGGGTGGGGGAGCGGCTCGTTCAGCCCTCCGAGGTGATGGGTCCTCCGCGCCCGGGACGTTCGGTCGTCTACTCCGGCGATACCGCGCCCTCCGACGAGGTGCGTCGTCTCTCCCATCGCGCGACGCTCCTGATCCACGAGGCGACGGCGGCGCAGGACCTCGAGGAGGAGGCGAACGCGTGGGGACATTCGTCCGCCCGTCAGGCGGCCGAACTCGCCCTCTCGGCCGAGGTGGGGCTCCTCTACCTCACCCACTTCTCCTCCCGGTACAAGGAGCTCGAGCCGCTCGAGAACGAAGCGCGCATCGTCTTCCCCGGCTCGCACGCGGCGCGCGACCTCCTCGACCACCTCATCCACCAGCCATGATTGTCGCGGACCTCCTGGTCACCGGGATCGCCGAGGCGGCCACGCTCGCACGGGGGCCCATCCCGCGGACCCGTGCCTCCGCCGGGGAGCTCACCCGCGTACCGAACGCGGCGGTCGCGGTCCGGGACGGCCGCTTCGCTTGGATCGGGCCGGAACGACGGGCCTCGCGTTCCGTGCGGCTTCGACCGGGAGGAGCCCGGGTCGACGCGGCCGAAGGCACGCTGGTGCCGGGCCTCGTGGACGCCCACAGCCACGTCCTCTTCGCTGGGGACCGGGCCTTCGAACTCGAACTCAAGGCCCGGGGAATGACCTACCCGGAAATCGCCCGCCGGGGCGGAGGCATCCTTTCGACGGTGCGGGCGACGCGGCGCGCCTCACCGGAGCGACTCCTGGAGGAAACGACGGTTCGACTCCGAGCCATGGCGCTCGCCGGGTCGACCTCGGTCGAGGTGAAGACCGGGTACTCCCTCACTCCCCGCGGAGAGGTCGAGCTCCTCCGTCTCATCCCTCGACTCGCCCAACGCACGGGCCTCCGGCTGGTCCCCACCTTCCTCGGGGCGCATGCGATCCCTCCGGAAGCCCACGGGAACGGCGATGCGTATGTCGACCGCCTCATCCGTCAGGCGCTTCCCGTCATCGCGCGAGAACGCCTCGCCCGCTTCGTGGACGTGTTCTGCGAACCGGGGTTCTTCTCGGTGCGCACGTCCGAGCGGCTCCTCCGGGCCGCGATGTCGCTCGGCCTCGGGGTGAAGGTCCATGCCGACGAATTCGTTCGCTCCGGCGGGGCACGCCTCGCGGCCCGGCTCGGCGCCCGTTCGGCGGAGCATCTCCTCGCGGCGAACACCGACGACATGGTCGCGCTCGCACGCGCCGGAGTCACCGCGGTGCTCCTCCCCATCACGGCCTTCGCGTCCACCGCGTCCCGCCGGTCGCCGGCGCGCGAGCTCGTGGACGCCGGAGTGCCGGTGGCGCTCGGGACCGATTGCTCTCCGAACTCCTGGGTCGAGTCGATGCCGCTCGCGATCGCCCTCGCGGTCCATGGCGGCCGGCTCTCACCGGCGGAGGCGCTCACCGCGGCGACCGTGAACGCCGCCCACGCCGTGGGTCTCGAGGACGCGGGGAGGGTCGAGGTCGGACGCCCGGCCGATTTTGCGATTTTCCCGGTCCCCGACGCCGACCACCTGGGGTACCGGTTCGACGTGCGTCCGAACGTCGTTTTCCGTCAGGGAAAACCGGTTTCTTCGAGGACACTCCGTCAGTAATTCTAAATAGTGGGGCTCTCCCTCTCGCCGGTCGAGGTCGCCCACATGGCGGAACGCGTAGGCAAAGAGCAATCCAAGCGAGAGAAGGGATACCTGTACTACCTCGGGAAAGACGGGTACCTCTGGAAGACACCCACGAAGCTGAACAAGTCGGGAAAGAAGGGTCGCGTCGGTACGGAGAAGATCACCCGGGCCGACGGGTACATGTATTTCCTCGACAAGAAAGGCTTCATCTCCCGCGCCAAGATGAAGAACGCCTAGGATAGGCCCCACCCCTTCTGGGGCTCTCTCCCTCGGGAGAGGGCCCAATCGACACCCCGATTCTTTCTTTCTCGCCCGGACGTACCGACCACCGTTCCTTATAGCCGGTACGATTCCTATCGCCGAGAACCTCGTATGGGATGCCGAAACGATCCGGACGATCCCCGGAAGTGCGAGCGGTGCGGCGCCTTCCTCTGGGTCGCGGAGGAAGGACTCTACTGCGGGGAGTGTGGGTCGATCATGCCGTGCACGATGCGCGTCCTTCCGCCCCCTCCTGAAGCGGCGCGAGCGGTTCCTCCACCCCGGTAGTGGGGACGCTTCCCCTCGCGGCCGCGGAGGCCCTCAGGCTGGGACGACGCCCACCGGAACGGGGAGCGGTCCCGACACCGGCCGGTAGTGCCGCCACAACGTGAGGAAGAACAGCCCGACGACCGCGTCCAGCAGCAGGACGATCGGGAGGAACCATTGGGCGAACAACCCGAAGACGAGGAGAGGGAGGAGGATCCCGACCGCGAGGGAGATCATCTGCGGCTCGTTCGCCGCCCGACCGATCCCCTGCCAGATCACCAGGAAGAGGAGGGCGGTCAGGGCGAGGTCGACGCCCCCCGCGACGAACGCGGGCAGGTGGAGGTCCCCCAGGAATCCGGGGACGGCCACGAGGAGGAGGAAGTACGATAGACCGAGAAGGAAAAAAGTCCGAGGGAGCCGTCGGGGTCCGGGACTCGGCGGGTCGAGCCGCCCGGCGGGCAAACGCCAGGCCACGACCCACAAGAGACCCGCCGCGACGGCAGCGAGCACCAAGAGGAGGGCGCCGGCGGAGTAGTGAACGGCGTACGCAAGCACCGAGATGTCGAGCGCGTAGACGGCGACGGTCAGCGACAGTCGGTACCCCGTCAGAAAGGGCCGACCCCGCGTCGCGGGGAGCGCGAGTCCGAGGAGCACGATCGGAAGTCCGACGCTGTAGACCATGTGGACACCGAGGACCCCGAGGAGCCAGACCCAGCTGACCCCGTAGGCGTGCCCGTAGGTGCCGAGCCCTCCGACCACCGAGGCCCTCGGGTTGAACAAGGTCGCGAGGGCCGTTCCCTCCTCGAGGAGTCCGTAGGCGCCGCCGAGGAGGAGGACCGTTGACCAACCTTTGTTCCAACGGACGTGCGCCTCGCGGACGAGAAGGACGCCGGGTCCGTAGAGGCCGAGGTTGAGGGCGAGGAAGAGGAAGAACCCTCCCGGTGCGAGGACGACCGGCCAGACGGCGGTCGAGCCCGAGAGGTACTCCGGGATGCCCGGCGTGAACGCGAAGAGCAAGAGCACCGGATGGCGGCGGAAGAATGCGATGACGCGGGGGAGGATCGGGGAGATCGCCACCGTACGTCATCTCGGCCGGCCCGCTACTTAGACCCTCGTCGGCGAACGGGCCCTCCGCCGGGGGGGAATTTCTTCTCGGACCAATTCGTGAGGTCCGCGTCGGGTCTGGGTGCGGCTCCGGACTTACTCCGGAACGGTCGGGACGGTTCGGCCGACGCATTCCGGTCGTCTTCGCCGACAGTTCCGGCAGAGTGTCCTTATAGCAGAGCGCGCTTGGACGGACCCGGAGGGTTAAGACAGGTGTCCCGGGCGGCACCCCTCGCGCCTCATCCCATCACCGGCGGAAGTGGAACGCTCTCTCTCCGAGAGCGTTTCACGACCACGAGGTCGAACAGGGATTAGTCTGCGCGCGGTGGGACTGTCGCTTGAGATCGGACACCTCGTTCGACTCTCCGGAGTGGTCCTCAATGGCCGTATCCAAGAAGCGCCCAACGTCCTCGTCCGACGCATCGGTCCCGCGGCCGGTCAGCCGGATGGGCCGCGAACCGATTCCGGTCCCTCGACTCGTCCCCCGCGGCAAGACCGCGTTCGACTCCGTCACCTGGCGCACGCATGACGCTGTGATCAAGAACGCCGAAGGGAAGGTCATCTTCGAGCAGAAGGGGATCCGAGCTCCGGCGTCGTGGTCCGAAACGAGCGTCAACATCGCCGCGTCGAAGTATTTCCGCATCATCGGCGGCCGGCGCGAGAGCTCGGTCGACGGGATGATCCGCCGCGTCTGCCACTGGATGGCCGAGCGGGGTCTCGAACTCGGGTACCTCGAGACGAACGAGGAGGTCGCGACCTTCGAGGAGAGCCTCTCCTACCTCATGGTGCAGCAGATGGCGGCGTTCAACAGCCCCGTCTGGTTCAACGTCGGGGTGCGCGAACCGCCCCAGTGTTCGGCCTGCTTCATCCAGTCGGTCGCCGACGACATGGACTCGATCCTCGCGCTCGCCACGAGCGAGGGACGCCTCTTCAAGGGAGGGAGCGGCACCGGTTCCAACCTCTCCGCCCTCCGGGGAAGTCACGAGCGTCTCTCTGGCGGCGGGATCGCCTCCGGACCGGTCTCGTTCATGCGGGCGTTCGACGCGCTCGCCGGCGTCATCAAATCCGGCGGGACGACCCGTCGCGCGGCGAAGATGGTCATCCTCAACATGGACCACCCCGACATCGTCGACTTCATCGAGTGCAAGGTCAAGGAGGAGGAGAAGGCCCTCGCCCTGATCCGCGAGGGGTACTCGTCCAACTTCGACGGCACCGACCCCGACTCCGCGTATGCGTCCATCGCGTACCAGAACGCCAACCACTCGGTCCGCATCCCGGACTCCTTCATGGAGGCGGTGATCCGGGACGGCGAGTGGAAGACCTCGAACCGGACCGACCACTCGGTGGCGGCGACCTTCCGGGCCCGCGAACTCTGGCGGAAGCTGGCCTACGCGGCCTGGCGGTGCGGCGACCCCGGCGTGCAGTTCGACGACCACACGAACGACTGGCACACGTCCCCGAACTCGGGCCGGATCAACGCCTCCAACCCGTGCAGCGAGTACCTGTTCCTGGACGACACGGCGTGCAATCTCGCGTCCATCAACCTCATGAAATTCCTGGACCCGAAGGGAACGTTCGACGTGGAACTGTTCCGGCAGTCGGTCCGCACGATGATCCTTGCGATGGAGATCCTCGTGGACGCCTCGAGCTACCCGACCCCCTCCATCGCCCAGAATTCGCACGACTACCGGCCCCTCGGGCTCGGCTACGCCAACCTCGGTTCGCTCCTCATGCACTACGGGCTCTCGTACGACTCCGAGGCCGGTCGAACGCTCGCCGCGGCCGTCTCGGCGCTCCTCTCGGCCGAGGGGTACCACATGTCGAGCGAGATCGCCAAACGGGTCGGACCTTTCACCGGATTCGAGAAGAACCGTGCCCCGATGCTCCGGGTCATGAGCAAGCACGCACGGGCCGCCCAGGAAGTGCCCGTGAACGACCCCCGCCTCACCCCGTTCGTCACGGCCGCCGCGGACCGGTGGCACGACACGGTCAAGGCCGGAGAGCTCTGGGGCTACCGGAACGCCCAGATCTCGGTCATCGCCCCCACGGGGACGATCGGGTTGCTCATGGGATGCGACACGCTCGGCCTCGAACCCGAGCTCTCCCTCGTCAAGACGAAGAACCTCGTCGGGGGCGGGGTCATGCGGATGGTCAACCGAACCGTGCCGGACGGTCTGGCCGCGCTGGGGTACGCCCCCGAGGAGATTCGGGAGATCGCCGCGTACCTCGAGCGGACCGGCACCATCGAAGGGGCGCCGGGGCTCGAGGCCGACGACCTCGGGGTCTTCGACTGTGCGCTCGCGCCGGCCGGGGGGACCCGGACCATCGCTCCGATGGGGCATCTCAAGATGCTCGGGGCGGTCCAACCGTTCCTCTCCGGAGGCGCGTCCAAGACGATCAACCTCTCGAGCGATGCCACGGTCGAGGACATCGAGAAGATCTACCTCGAAGCCTGGCGCCTTGGGATCAAATCGGTCGCCCTCTACCGCGACGGATGCAAGGCCTCCCAGCCGTTCGAGACCGGCCAGGGAAAGGCGGTGGTCGGGGACCCGCGCGGGGCGGCCCGGGAACGCCTCCCGGACCAGCGCAAGGCCCTCACGCACCACTTCCAGGTCGGCGGCCACGACGGGTACGTGACGGTCGGGCTCTATCCCGACGGACGGCCCGGCGAAATTTTCGTCCGGGTCACGAAGGAAGGGTCCACCGTCAACGGGCTCATGGATTCGCTCGGGATCTCGATGTCGATGGCGCTCCAGCACGGGGTCCCGCTCCGTGACCTCGTCCGGAAGCTCGCCCACCTCCGCTTCGAGCCGGCGGGTGCGACCAACAACCCGAAGATCCGGTTCGCGAAATCGATCCCGGACTACGTCGCGCGGTGGCTCGCGTTCGAGTTCCTGACCGAGGCCGACCGGCAGGCGATCGGCCTCGAGGCCGCCGCCGAGGGCGGCAACGGGCATGCCGCCGCGGGCCCGTCCGCGAAGGGATCCCCGAGCCAGACAGTGAAGTTCGAGACGAAACCGCTCGACTCGTTCGTTCCCGGCTCCGGCCCGATGGGCGGGGTCAGCGAGGACTCTCCGTCCTGCCACATCTGCGGCGGGATCATGGTCCGCTCGGGCACGTGCTACGCGTGCACCGTCTGCGGCGCGACGAGCGGCTGCTCCTAGAACGGGTTCAGTCGGCGCCCCGGGACGTAGCCGAGACCGGCGCCGGTTCCCCGCGCTTCTCCACCGAGGGCGCACCGCTCGCCTCGCCGGTGCGGGTCCCGTCGGCGTGGAACCGATAGTTCCGGAGGGCGAGCGAGACGACCGCCCCGAGGATCCCGATGCTCGCGGTGAGGGCGAAGACGAACTCGTAGCCCGCGAGATGGTAGTTCGTGAAGGCGACGACCGCCGGCGGCGGGTTCGGGTTGGGCACGAGGAACGAGTACCCGTACTCGGCGAGGATGGACGTGACGAGGACGGGGCCGAGCGCCGACCCCAGGTTCCGGAACGTCTGGTTCATGCCGGTGTGTACGCCGACCGCCCGTCGGTCCACCGAGAGGACGATGATGTTGGACATGGAGATGAGCACCCCCACGTTCCCGACCATCATCGGCACGGCCAGGACCGCGACCTCGTACGTCGTCCGGTTGAACGCGAGCAGCCCGAGGGAGCCGAAGGTGATCAGCAGGAAGCCGAGGACCATCACGGGCTTCGGGCCATACCGGCTGATCATCCGCCCGAGGAGGGGACCGAACGCCATCATCCCGATGACGGCCGGTACGAGCACGAGGCCCGCGTTCAGTTCCTTGAGGCCGAACCCGGGCGCGGGGTACTCGCCGAGGATGATGAGGATGGTGAAGAGGAGGAACATCGCCATCCCGACCATCACCCCGTTCAGGTTGGAGACCCAGATGTTCCGCTGACGGAGCTCCTGGAACGAGACGACCGGACTCGGGGCCCGGGGCTCCCACCACAGGAAGACGATGAACGAGGCCGCCGCGATCAGAAAGAACTCGGGGACGCCCCACGTGACCCCGCCGACCGAGCCGCCGGTGAAGTTCGTCCAGCCCCAGTACGCTCCCTCCGTGATCCCGAGCATCGCGAACGTGAGTCCGATCCCGAGGCTCGTGACCCCGACGAAGTCGATTCTGCGGGTCGCACGGACCGTCGACTCCCGCAGGAGGACGGCGGCGAGCACGAAGACGACCAGGGCGAGCGGGATGACCGTGTGATAGGTCAGCTGCCACCCGTAGGTCTGAGCGATCCAACCCCCTCCGACCAGTCCGAGGGCCGCCCCGCCCGCGAACATTCCCGAGAGGACCCCTTGCGCCTGACCGACCTGGGCGGGCGGGAACACCTCCGGCAACATCGCGAACCCGAGAGGGAACATCGCCATCCCGACCCCCTGGAGCGCCCGGACCGCGATGAGGAGGTAGATCTGGTTCGGACGGGTGACGCCGATGAGGTCCCCGATATTGGGCGTGAATCCGGCGATGCTGACCGCGACGGCGTAGACGCCCATCGCGACCAGGAGCATCTTCTTCTTGCCGTAGATGTCCCCGAGCTTGCCGAAGATCGGGGTGACGACGACCCCGACGAGCAGGTAGGCCGAGAGGATCCAGGCGATCGTGCTGGCGTCCCGGACCTGGAAGAACGTCTCGAAGTTGCTGAAGGCGGGGAGGACCATCGTCTCGACGTAGGTCACCATGAGCGCCATGGCCGCGAGGATGCCGAGGACCACTCGGCTGTACCGCCGGTCGAACACGGGCGGGGGCGACGGGGAGGCGCTCACGAGTCCTCCGCCGGCGGATCTATCTGAGGACGGTCGAGACGCTGGCGGATCTCGCGGAACACGCGGGTGGCGGTCGCGACGTCCTCCCGGGAGAGGTCCGCCGTCGCACCTTCCATCACGTGCCCGATCGCCCGCCACAGCCGGGCTTCCGCGCGCCGGCCCGCCGGCGTGAGCGTGAGCTCGACCGCGCGTCGATCCTGCTCGGAGCGGTGCCGGGCGACCAGCCCATCCCGGACGAGGAGGTCGATGTTCACACAGACGGTCGGAGGAGCGACCGAGAGATGACGCGCGACCGAGGTCAGCGAGGTCCGGCCGAGGCTCGAGACGAGGTGGAGCGCCCAGAACTGGCCCATCGTGATCCCCACGTCCTCGAGGGTCGGCTGGAGTTCCCGCAGGACCGACCGCATCACCTCATGGACCGACCCGACGAGGTCGTCGGGTCCGCTGGTCGAAACCGCCTCGCGCGCAACCCGACTTGCCACCGACATGGGACCTTAATTATTCTGGACCAGAATAATTAAGAAATATAAGCATTGGGGCCGCTACTCGAGCGCGAACCGAGCGAGCTCGACCACGTCGTCCAAGCGGGGATGCTCGTCGTCCGGCACGGGACCCGCCCCCCAGACGGCGACGATCGCTCCCCCCGGAAACGCCGGGTCCCGTCCGGCGTGGACCGCCCCGAGGGCGGACGGCACCCCTCGGCGGTCGAGGGCCAGGAGGAGGACGAGCGCTCCCACGGGCCCCGAATCGACCATGACCCCTCCGTCCCGTTCCGAACCCCACTCCTCCACGCGGGCCTGCTCGTCCCGGAGCCGGGCCATCCGACCCCGACGGGTCTTGGGTCGCGGCGGCGATCGGGGAGCGGGTGTCCACTCGATCCGTTGACCGGCGGAACGAAATCGACTCCGAAGTCCGGGATTCACGGGCAGGGGCGGGTCGTCGGCCGTCATGCGGCCACTTTCCGCCCACGCCACAATCGGCAGTCGGGGCGAACGGAACAGGGTCCGCAGACCCGTAGGTCCCGCTCTTTCGGACAATCCCCCGAGATGCCGGTGTGGCAGAGGACGAAGTCGAATTTGATGGGGTCGACCGGGTCGATGCGTCGGAGCGCCTCGCTCACCTCCTCTACCGCGGCCCAGGATCGGGTTCGGCGCGCCGTGAGTCCGAGGTTGTACGCGATCCAGTGGACGTGCTGGTCGAGGGGCACCCGCAAGTCGCCAGTCGGGACACGGCGCCAGAATCCCAGGTCGGGGTACCGTTCCCGGACCATCCATCGTACGAAGAGGGTCATCCGTTTGCAAGGACTTCGGGGCTTCTCGAGGGGGCTGGGAAACAGAGCGAAGTACCCCGGCGGCGCCTTCCCCAAACGATCGCGGTGGTCGGCCCCTCGGAAGACTCGGGATAACCGGTCGAGCCCTCCGGGAAAACCGGCGGCCGAGTATCCTTCGAGGAACGACTCCTCGAGCGAGGCGTGGTGCGCGTAGTACTCCGCGAGGACCCGGGCGAGGTAGTCCACCTGGTCGCCGCGAATCCAGCGGTGGCGGAACGAGGAGAGGATCCGGGCGCGCTCCGGGGCGGGAGTGCGCAGCAACCAGACCTCGGGGCGACCGGTCGTCCGCCCGAGGAGACGGGCGAGGGCTCCTCGGATGGCGGTCGTGTTCCCGATCGCGAGAGTGGCCGCCACGATCCCCAGCACCTCGGCCGAACGGACATCGTGGGCGAGGGGCCGGATCGAGGACAGGGGGTCGTCGGAGAGCGAGCGCTCGAACGGGAACTGTCGGTAGAGCGCCTCCAGATGGGAGGGGAGCTCCGGGGTCGGGCGGTGGGTTCGCACGACCCGTGCGACCCGGTGAGCGGATTTACCCTAGCGCCGAACCGTGGAGGATTCTCGCGGAACCGATCGACCCCACTTCGGGTCGGTTCTCGAGGGAACTGACCCGATGATCATCGGAATGCAACCCCGGCCCGAGACGTAACTACCCCGTGTTGTCTTAGGGCGCCATGCCGCCGCCGGACCTCGAGATCCGTCCGTCGATCGACCGGGAGTGGCTGGAAGGGGAGTCCCGGAAGGACCCGTTTCTTCATGCCTACGCCCTCTGGGACCTCGACCAGTACCCGGACCGGGTCCGATTCGTCTCCGCGGTCCGGGGGACGGCCACGCTCGGATACCTGCTCGTCTGGCCCCTCGCGGGGGGAGGCACGGTGGTCCACTGGGTGGGGCCGGAGGGTGAGAGTGAGGCGCTGATCGAGCACCTCCCACCCCGTCCGCTCGTCGTCGTGTGCGCGGAAGGGGCCGGTCCCGCGGTGGAGCGCGCCCGGGGCCCGGCCGTCACTCACCCCTTGCTCCTCGAGGCGGCCCCCCCGGGGGCGCCCCCTCCCGCAGGACCGCTCGACGAGCGGGTGCGGCGACTCTCTTCGGCGGAGCGGCCCCTGCTGGACGTGTTTGCGCGTCGGCAGACCGACGCGATCGCGACGGGGTACGTGGGGACCGACCCCGGACAAGAGCCCGTGTGGGCCGGATTCCTCGAAGGGGAGATCGTCGCGCTCGCACGTCCGGCGGTGCGTCTCCCCCACCTCTGGTTTGTGGGCGGGGTGTACGTCGCGCCCGAGGTCCGCAACCAAGGTTGGGGACGGGCGGTCGTTCGGGCGGTCATGGTCGAGGCCACCCGGGCGGCGGCCCGATGCGCCCTCTACGTCCGCGAGGAAAGTGCTCCCGCCCGGGCCCTCTACGAGCGGCTCGGCTACCGACCCGTGGCGCGCCGCCTGATGGTGGACGCAGGGCTCCATCGAGTCCCATGACCTCACGTAACAACTAAGGCCCGCCTCGTACGATGGGGCCGGGCCATGCCGTCGAACACGGAGGCCGCCGAGATCTTCCGGGGGATTGCCGACCTGCTGGACGTGATGGGCGAGCGGTTCAAGCCCGAGGCGTACCGAAGGGCCGCGCGGTCCCTCGAGAGCCTGACCGAGGACCTGTCGGCGGTCGCGGCCCGGGGGGAGCTCCGGTCGATCCCGGGCGTCGGCGAGGCGATCGAGGAGAAGCTCCGAGAGTACCTCGCCTCGGGAAAGATCGCCTACTACGATCGGCTCCGGTTGGAGGTCCCGCCCGGTGTGGCCGAGATGCTCGCGATCCCCGGACTCGGACCCAAGACCGCCCGACGTTTCTGGGTGGAACTCGGGATCGAGACCCCCGACGAACTTCTGGCGGCCCTCACGGCTGGCCGTCTCAGCGGCGTGAAGGGCTTCGGCGAGAAGAAGGTCGCGCAGATCCGAAGCGCCGTCGAGGGCCACCGGGCGGGTCCGGCCGGGGCCCGGCTGCCGATCGAGGTGGCCTACCCGATCGCTCAGGCCCTCGTCCAGGGTCTCCGCGAACGGGCGGGAGCCGAGCAAATCGAGGTCGCCGGCAGCTTCCGTCGGGGTCGGGAGACGGTCGGGGACCTCGACCTGCTGGTCACCTCGGTGGACCCGACCCGCGCGTTCGATGTCTTCTCCTCCCTGCCCGAGGTCCGGGAGGTCCGGCTGCGGGGGGCGACCAAGGAGACGGTCCTGCTCACGAACGGTCTGCAGGTCGACCTCCGTGTGGTCGAGCCGGCGGCGTTCGGGGCGGCCCTGCAGTACTTCACCGGCTCAAAGGACCACAACGTCATCGTCCGCTCGCTCGCCAAAGAGCGCGGCCTGCGCGTCAATGAGTACGGGGTGTACCGGGGCGATGAGCGGCTGGCCGGTCGCACCGAGGAGGAGGTCTACGCCGCGCTGGGGCTGGCGTGGATCCCTCCGGAGTTGCGCGAGGCTCGCGGGGAGGTCGACCTCGCCGCCCAGGGTCCTCTCCCTCCCCTCGTCTCGGAGTCGGCTCTTCGGGGCGACCTGCACGTGCACCTGGCCCCCGACGCGGAGGCGGCCTCCGTCGAGCCATTGGTCACATCGGCCCGTGCCCGGGGGTTGGCGTACCTGGGGCTCGTGGCGGAGGGGCTGGACGACCACGGACGGCCCTTCACCCTCCCTTCCAAGACCCAGGAGCGGCTGAGGAAGGCCGCGGGTCCGAAGCTACGCCTCCACCTCGTGCGAGAGGTCGACGTCCCGAGCGGCCCCACCTCCGCAGGCCGAGAAGTGTTCGACTGGACCGTCCTCCGACCAACCTCCCGGGCGCCGAATCCTCCACCGGCCTCGGTCGGCCGGGCGTGGTCCCTCGCGGTGGTCGCCCACGTCGGGTCCCGCGATCCCGCCGGAGCAGAAGCGGCCCGGGCCTGGATCCAGTTCGCCCGGGCGGTTGGGACCGCCGTCGAAGTGGGACCCGGACCGGAGCGACTCGACTCGACCTGGGCGCGGTCCGCCCTGGAAACGGGGTTGTCGCTGGCCCTGCCCACCGGCGTCGAGGAACCCACCGGTTCCCCGACGGGTCCGATCGCCCTTCGGTTCGCTCGCCGCGCCGGGGCGGGCCCCGGCCAAGTGCGAAATGCCGACCCGCACGCGCCGGTCAGCGGGGGCCGGAAGGCGGCCGCGGACTGAGGGAGGGCGCCCCGCTCCGGCCCCCCGAAATGGAGGAGGGCGCACTCAGGCCCCGGGCCAGACAGCTGGTGCAACAATGGGCCGCGGGGGTCAGCCCGTGTTTCCAATAGCAGTTGGTGCACAGGGTCCGGCCACAACCCCAGCACAGAGGCGGGGCCGCCCGCGCGGTCACGGGGGCCGAGCAGTTGACACAGGCCCGTCCGGAACTGGGGGACGGCCGGAAGACGGGAGGCTCGGGGTACCGTGCCGTGGGTCCCGCGCCGGGGCGGGCGAGGCGCACCGGCGGCTCCGGAGCCTGGACGGGTCGGGGTACCCCGGTCACGAGGAGAACGCAGCCGAGGCCCCTTTTTAGCCTATGTCCCGGGGGCGACCCGCTGCGAATGGACGTCGAAATAGATGTAGACCGACCCCGAGGCGCGAGGTGTGTCGCCGGGAGCTTCCCGCCGCATGCGACCCGCACGGAGCGAGGTCACGGGACCCCCCCGACGCTCGAATGCGGCCATCCCGGTGGCCGTCGTCCTGGTCGCGGTCGGGATCTACCTGGCCCGATTCACGGTACTCCTGCCCGCCCTGATCGGGTTCCTCCTGCTGTGCGCCGGCGGCTCCTTCCTCTCCGCGCGGCTGAACCCGCTCAGCACCCAGTTCTACCTCACGACCAAACCGTCCTGGGTCGCGGTCCTCGTGGTCTTCCTCGGGTCGTTCGCGCTCTTCGGGGCGGCCTACCTCCTCTACCTCCACCATCTCGGGCCGATCGTTCCTCGCCTCTAGGGGCGGGGATTCCGCCTAGGAGGCGACCATCCGCTCGAGCGCGAGCCGAGCGCGGGCGGCGATCTCGGGGGGCACGTCGATGACGTGCTGGCCCAAGAGCAGAGAATCCCGAACGTCCGTGAGGTCGATCTGCTTCATGAACGGACAGACCGTCCCCTCGTCCAGCGGCGTGAACTTGGTGGTCGGGTTCAGTTGGCGCATCCGGTGCAGGATCCCGACCTCGGTCGCGACCAGTACCTCCGGAGCCCGAGTCTCCTCGGCGAACCGGACCATCCCGTCGGTCGACAGGACGTGGTCGACATGGGGGAGGACCTGGCTTGCGCACCCGCATTCCGGATGGGCGAGGACCGGCGCCCCCGGATGCTCGGCCCGGGCGCGGAGGAGGTCCTCCGGGCGCATCTTGGCGTGGACCGGACAATCGCCGACCCAGAGGTGCATCTTCCGACCGGTCTTCCGGCGGACGTAGTCGCCGAGGAACATGTCAGGGAGGAACAGGATCTCCCGGTCCGCCGGGATCCCGCTCACGACCTTGATCGCGTTCGAACTCGTGCAGCAGTAGTCGGCCTCGGCTTTGACCTCGGCCGACGTGTTGATGTAGGCCACGACGACCGCCGCCGGATGCTGGGCCTTCCAATCCCGGAGCAGGTCGGCCGTGATCGAATCGGCGAGACCGCAGCCGGCTTTCAGGTCCGGGAGGAGGACCGTGCGACTCGGGTTCAGGATCTTCGCGGTCTCCGCCATGAAGCGTACCCCGGCGAAGACGATGACCGGCCGGTCGGTCTCCATCGCCTTTCGGGAGAGATAGAGCGAGTCCCCGACAAAGTCGGCGACGTCCTGGACTTCCGGACGCTGGTAGTTGTGCGCCAGGAGGACCGCGTGCCGGTCGTCCTTCAGCTGACGGACCTCGGCCTCGAGCGACAATGCCCACCTCCGTCGCGTCTAGGGGCGGAGGTGACTTAAGCGGACGGGCCGAAGTCGGAGGTGGAACGGCAACGCTGGCGCCGAATGGGTCAAGGAGCCGAGGCTCACCGCGTTCGCGCCCACCCGTCGGTACCGAGCCACCGTCTCCGGCGTGATCCCCCCGGAGAGCTCGATCCATCGACTCGCGCGGAGCCCTGCAGCCTCGAGGGCACGGACGATGGCGCGGGCCCGGGTCGGCGACGCGTTATCGATGAGCAGGGCGTTCGCGCCGGCGCGGGCGGCCCGCAGCGCTTCCCCCTGGGTGCGAACCTCGACCTCGACCCGTTCGCCGATGGGGGCCCGGCCCCGTACCCGAGCGATCGCCGTCTCGAGCGGAACGAGGGCGAGATGATTCGACTTGATCAGGAGGCCGTCGGAGAGGTCCCTCCGGTGCGAGTGTCCGCCCCCGTGCGATACCGCCGCTTTCTCGAGGTCCCGGAGCCCCGGCAGGGTCTTTCGAGTCGCCCAAATTTCGAGGTTCGGCCGGGTCCCGCGCGTGCCCCGCACGGCGCGCGCGGTCGCGGTCGCGACCCCACTGGCATGCATCAGGAGGTTGAGGATCGAACGCTCCGCCGCGAGGATCGCGCGGGCATCCCCCTCGAGCGTGAGGACAACGTCGCCCGGTCGCACGGTCGCCCCGTCCCGGAGACGGCCACCGGTCCGAAGCCTCGCGGAGGCGGCCACCGCCCGGGCGGCTTCCAGGCCGGAGAGAACGCCCCGGGCCTGTACGACGACGTCGGCCGTGGCCGGAACGCGGACGGGAAGGAGGGATCGGGTGGTCCGGTCGTGGCCGGCCCGGTCCTCTCCGAGCGTCGTCCGCGCGAGCGAGCGGTACGAAGTCGGGGCGACCCGACCGGATCTACTGGGCCGCCCCATCGGCCCCCTCCTTCGCCGCGAGGGTGCTCTTCAACCGCTCGAACTCCACCGCCAGGTCGGGCCGGAGGGTCGAGATGTGGTTCCGCTCGAGCTCGACGACCCGACGGCGGGCGCTCGCCCGGTCCCCCCGCGCGTAGGAGAGCTGGGCCAGCCGTAGGACGACGTCGACCTCGTCGGCCGGGGCCTTCAGCTCCCGGACGAGCCGGTACGCGTCGAGCAGTTCGACCTCCGCCCGTTCGTACTCCCCGCGGTCGGTGAGGATCTTCCCCTGGACGATGATCGCGTTGACGAGACCGAACCGGTCCCCGATCCGTTCGAGGATCTCCCGGGAGCGACCGTTCTGTTCGGCCGCCTCCTCGATCTGACCCATCTCGCGCAGCACATCGGCGGTGTTGAACAGCGCCCACGCGACGCGCCGGGGGTCCCGGGCCTTCTCGCCGAGCCGCATCGCCTCGCCGAACTCCCGGATCGACTCGGCGTACCGGGGCGGAGTCGCCGGGAGTCCGGCGATGACCACGCCCACGAACAAGTGCGCGTACGCGGCTTCGTGCGCGTCCCCGAGCCCTTCGAGCGTCGTCGCGGCCTTCCGCGCGTCCGCGAGCGCGCTCTCCTCCTGTCCCATCATGGCCAGGACGTTCGCGCGTCGAACCTCGCCGAGGGCCCGGGCCCGTACGTTCCCGGTGGCGTCGGCGAGCCGCAACTCTTCGTTGTGCTCGGCGAGGGCATCAGGGTAGCGACCCGCGTAGTAGAGCGCCTCGCCGCGGAGGCGGTGGGTCGCCATGAGGACCGTAGGGTGCGGCTCCAGAAGGGCGGCGTTCTGGGGGTCGAGGATCTTGGCGATCGTCTGCTCGGCCTCGGGCCACTCACCCCGGTCGGTGAGGATCCGGGCGAGGTAGAGCTCGGTGAGCGCATAGACCGCCGGGGAGACCCGGGCCTTGAGGTCCCGGCGGGCGAGATGGTGGCGCATGATCTTCTCGGCCTCTTCCAGTCGCCCGACCCGGTCGACCTGCTGGGCGAGCTCGATGACGAGCTCCGTCTCGCCCTCCCAGTCGTCCGGCTTCAACCGTCGGTGGCTCTCCAGCGCCCGCTCCAAATGCTCAGCCGCCACCTCGGGCGCATCGGCCCGGAGGGCGACCTCGGCGGCGGTTCGATTGTACATGATTGCCTTTTCGTCCACCTTTCCGAGGTGGTAGTGTCGGGCGAGCGCGTAGATGGTCGGGAGGTCCGCGCTGCCGGTCGCCTCGAGGGCCTCTCCGACCCGCCGGTGCAAGAGGCGGCGACGGCTCTCGTTCAGGTCCTCGTACACCCGGGCGCGGACCCGCTCGTCGGCGAACGCGAGGTGCTCGCCCGGGCGTTCGAGGAAGACCCCCGAGCCGACCAGCCGGTCGACGGCCTCGGCGAGCGTCTCCTCGTCTTCGCCGCTCGCCCGAAGGAGGAGGGCGAACGAGAACTCGGGACCGAGGACGGAGCCCGCGGCCGCGACCCGGCCCGCGATCTCGTCGAGCGCCGGCACGGTCACCCGAGCCGACGGGTCCCGTGCCCCGGCGGGGGCGGGCGCGCGCGAGGGCTCGAGCCGTCGCTCGAGCTGTTCGAGCAGCAACGGGTTCCCGCCGCTCTCGGAGAATCGGCGAGCGACCTCTTCCGCGGTGAAGACCCGGTTCGGGTCCCGGCGGAACAGATACTCCGCCACCTCGGTCGAGTTCATCGGTCGGAGCACGATCCGCTCGGCGTGCGTGGCCGCCTCGTAGGCCTCGATACGACGCCGGCTCCCCTCGGGAAGGGATTGCGGGGAACGGATGGTCGCGAGGATCCACAGCGGCCGGTTCTGGAACTGGCCCGCGAGGAATTCGAGCGCCCCGAGGGAGGTCTCGTCGGCCCGGTGGAGGTCCTCGAGGACGAGCACCGTGGGCCCCCGTCGCGTGAACTCGAGGAACTGGGCCGCGATCCCGTTGAGGAGGGAGAGCCGGCCGGCCGAACCCCGATCGTCGGCCGAGTTGAGGGCGTCCAGCAACCGGTCCTCGATCTGCACCGGGGCGGCGAACGCCCCATCGTCCAACCGGGGGGCGAACCCGATCAAGAACCCCTCCGGGGCGCCTCCGGGCCCGGCGGCGGCGGTCGGCGCCTCCACCCCTCGGGCGCTCTCGATCGCGGCCCGGATGAGCGCAAACGGGGGTGGGGCGTCCAGCGGAGCCGCTCGGCCTTCGAGGACCCAGACACCCCGTTCGCGAATGGTCCGGACCAGGTCCTTCACCAGTTCGCTCTTGCCGACGCCGGTGTCGCCGACCAGGAGGGTGACCCCTCCGTGGCCGGCGCGTGCGTCCTCGAATCTTCGGTGAAGCGCCTCGACGGCCTCCACCCGGCCGACGAACGCCAGGCCGTTCCCGGGATCGGCCGACATCACTCTAGGGCAGAGTGGGGGGGTCCGAGTATTTACGCTCGCGCAGCGAGAACGCTCCGTCGCCGGTCCGTTCGAACTCTCGGAGCGTCTCGCGAACTCCGACGGTGGCTGCGACGGCCTGGAGGCCGGCACGTCGTCGCCCCGCCCGTCGGTCCGAACGGTGCGTCCTCGGCCCCCTGCGGTCCAGGCTCCGACCGCCGACCGATCCGGCCCGGAACCAACGGGGTTGGGCCACGGGGTACGAGCAGGGTTCTTCCGACGATCTTAGCGTCAGTGCTCCGGGTCGACGGGCGAACTCCTCCCGCCGTATGACGGCCGGCCGGGGTACCCGCCACCCCCTTTCGAAGGCCGCCGATAGACGGGTCGTCCGATATATCGAGCCCCTGGCATGCCCGGCCGATGTCGCTCTGGGAGGTCACGTTCCGCAATCAGTACGACAACCCCTTCCTGGAGCTTTCGGCCAAGCTTCCGGGCACCGCCCTCTCGATGTGGTGCATCTGGAATCGGGAGCTGCTCCAGGTCCCCACGCGGGACCCGGCCGTGCTGAAGGTCGTGGAACAGGCGATCCGCGACGCGGGCCACGTGGTGGACGAATGGGTCGACGCCCGGGGCGGGCGGATCTTCCTGCTCGAGTGCACGTGCGGACGCCACCAGAGCATGTGGAACGTGTTCGACGACCACCAGTGCCTCACCAGCCCTCCCGCCGTGTTCCTGGACGGGTGGGCCTATCACCGGTTCCTCAGCTTCGACCCGGAGCGGACTCGGGTCCTGTTCAAGGCGCTGCGGAATCTCGGACCGACGGTCCTCCTCCAGAAGCGGGAGCTCCCCCTCCACGTGCTCCCGTCCAGCATCTGGGCGGGCTCGCTCTTCGGGGACTTGACGGGTCGCCAGGTCGACGCGATCCTCCGGGCCCATCGGGCGGGGTACTACTCGACCCCTCGTTCGGTCACGACCGAGGACCTGGCGCACGCCCAAGGTCTGAGCCGTTCCACCTTCGAGGAGCACCTGCGAAAGGCCGAGAACCGGCTCATCAACGCGCTCGTCCCCTACCTCGAGCTCTACGCCACCGCCGACCGGCCTCCCGAGAAGATGGCCTCGCGCGGGCTCCCCCTCGACGCGGCCATGCTCCCCGGCACCCGGGGCGTCGGGAAGACCTGATTCAGGACTTCTTCGGAGACGACCGGAAGGGCAGGGCCACGACTCGGGCGGGGACGTCCCGGCCCCGGATCGACACCGTCACGTCCGACCCCAGCACCGCGTGCTCCCGAGGGAGATAGGCGAGCGCGATCCCGTGGTGGAGGGAGGGGGAGAGTCCTCCGCTGGTGGTCTCCCCGAGCGCGGTCTCGCCGACCCGCACCGGGGTCCCATGGCGGGGGATCGCATCTTCTTGTACCACCTCGAGGCCCACCAACCGCAGCGCCGGCCCCTCGGCCCGCTGTTTCTCGAGCGCCTCTCGACCGACGAACTCGTGACCGAAATCGACGAACCGTTCCTGGCCGGCTTCGAGGGGGGTGTGGTCCCGGTGGAACTCCTGTCCCGAGAGAAGGAATCCCTGCTCGAGTCGGAGCATGTCCCGGGCCGCCAGACCGCAAGGCACCGCGCCCGCCGCGACGAGCCGCTCGGCCCACGCGTCCGCCTCTTCGGCCCGAAGGAGGACCTCGTACCCCAGCTCGCCCGTGTACCCGGTGCGGCTGACGAGGAGGAACTCTCCGAGTCCTTCCGCGAGGGAGAGGCCGAGGCGTCCCCGGAGGTCCGGAGCGCCGGTCGCCCGGGGAAACCACGCGGTGTGGTAGTACGCGAGGCCGGAAAGGTCCCATCCGAGCGTGCGTTCCAACACCTCGCGCGATTGGGGACCCTGGACCGCGAGCAAGGCCGTCTTCGGGTTCCAGCGGACGATCTTCGTGTCGGGCAGGCGGTGCTGTCGGAGGATCTCCTCGACCTCGTCGGCCCGGGCCGCGTTCGGAACGGCCAGGTATTCCCGCGAGAGGTCGGTGCCGTCATCCAGCCGGGAGACGAGCAGGTCGTCCACGATCCCGCCGGCCGTCTCGAGGAGGAAGGTGTACCGGACCTGCCCCGGGGCGAGCTTCCCGACGTCCGCGGTCGTCCGTCGGCCCAGGAGCTCCGCCGCATGGCCTCCGGACAGCGAGAGGATCCCCATGTGGGAGACGTCGAACAGACCGACCGACTGCCGAACCGCGTCGTGCTCGGCGAGGATGCTGGTGTAGTACAGAGGCATCTCCCATCCGGCGAACGGGACCGGGTGCGACCCGTGGCGGGCGTGAAACGCAGCCAGAGGGGTTTGGTGGAGCACGACGCGCGGAGTCGCGGCCGGGATCACGTCACGACCTCTGCCAGCCGACCGGTGTCGGCGGCCCTACGAATTTCGAGCGCGATCCGTCGCCCGGTGCTCATCGGCCGGCGCCAGAGCGCGTTCCCGTACGGGTGACCCAGCCCGAGGTGCACGTTTGTCCCGCCCCCGATCCGGGCGGCCACGTCGAAGACGACCGGACGACCGGCGGCGTCGAGGCAGGTCTGCAAACAGAACGGCCCGAGGATCCCCGGGGGGTAGCGGCTCCGGGCCGCCTCCACGAACCGCTCGCCGAGCCGGAACACCTCCTCGAGGATCGATTCCCGGACCGTCAGGGTCCCGTGTCCGACCACCGTGAACTCGGGGATCCGATCGGTCTCGGGCAACTCCAGCTGCTGGGCCGCCGGCAACCGGACGAGTCCGTCCAGGTTGCTCTCACGTCGCTCGTCCACCCCGAGGAGTTCGAGCCCGTCCGCCCGCGGTACGAGCGGAGAGAAGAAGAAATTGAAGTTGAAGACGGGCCCGAGGACGTACCGCTCGATCCGCGCGTGTTGGAGGTCGTCTCGAGCGACCGTCCCTCGGGTCACCAACCGCTCGACCTTCGCATGGTACTCCGCCGGTGTGGCCGCGGTGAAGAACCCCCGCTCGAGTCGGCGGGTTGCGTGAGGGAGCTTCACGATCGCGAGCCCATCGATCGCCTCGGGTCCGGCGAGGGCGGCGGGCGTCGGGATGCCGGCCGACTGGAGGAGGGTGTAGTAGTTCTCGCGTTCCGTCCGTTCCTCGATCCGGAGCATGGACCGGCTCCCTACGATCGGGACTCGGAGGTCGCGCTCGATCGTGTCGAGCGAGAGGTACGAGCTCAGCGCCCGGTTCGGGATCAGCAGCGCCCCCCGGGCCCGGAGCCGCTCCTGGGACGCGGGAAGGGCGAGGTCGGAGAACTTGGGGTAGACCCAGACCTCGTCCACGCAGCCCCGCTGGCGGACGCCTGCGGAGTCGGATATCGTCCGAAAGTACCGTGCGTACGTCGCCTCCCGTCCGGACTCGGCGAGCACGAGACTCGAGAGCCCTTCCGTGACGGCCCCGTCCGCAATGTCGATCGCCGAATGGGAACCGACGGTCGCCACGACCGGGGGCGTCGGGTACTGCTCGAGAAGGGCGCGGATCTCCTCGCGCGGGAGCCCCATCGCGGGGGGCACCGTCAGAGGAGCTTAAGCGCTCGTGCCACGCGCTCGGCGGAGAGCGGCAACTCGGTCGCGTGCGCGCCGCACGCTTCCCGAACGGCGATCGCCACGGTCGCAGGGACGGGTACGATCGGCGGCTCCCCGAGCCCCTTGGCGCCGAAGGGACCCGCACCGGCAAACCCCTCTAGGAACTCGACCGTCATGGGTGGGATCTCGCCGAGCGTCGGGATCCGGTAGTCGAGCAGCCCGGCGTTCTCGAGTCGCCCGTCCTCGGACCAGATCGCCTCTTCGGTGAGCGCCGCACCGAGTCCCATCGCGACCCCACCCTCGACCTGAGCCTGGGCCGCCCCCGGGTCGACCACGACCCCCGCATCATGGAACGCAGCGTACCGCTCGACGCGCACCGCTCCGGTGGCGGGGTCGACCGAGACTTCGGCCACGTGGGCCCCTCCCGTGAAATCCGTATAGGCATAGAACGAGCCCTGGAGCACCCGACTTTCGTCGATTGCCCGGGGCGAGGCGAAGTGGCGACCCTCGGCGAGGATCCCGCCGGCAGTTCGTTCTTCGGCGGTCACGAGGGACCCGACCGAGGCCCGGTGCCCCCCGGCCTCCGCGAAGATCTCCCCGCGATCGACCGAAAGGTCGGCCTGCCCGCGCGCCCCGAGCCGCTCGGCGAGCGTACGTCGCAAGGCCACCGCCGCTTCCTCGACCGCGTGCCCGAGGGCCCCGAGGGTCCGGCTGCCGAACACCCCCGAGTCGAACGGCGCCTTCGAGGTGTCGGAGTACTCGATCGCGACCCGCTCCCGGGGCAACCCGGTCACGCGGCACGCCACCGCGGTCAGGCCACCGAGGACGCTCCCACTCCCGATCTCTCGCGATCCCTCATGGACGACCAGTCGGTCTCCCGACAACCGGAGTCGGACCTCACCGCCGGCACCCGTGCTCGTCGACCAGAACCCGCACGCCACGCCCACCCCGTGGCCGGGAGGGGACTCGGCCCGCCACGCACGGGCGGTGGCCCGGGCCCGCTCGAACGCAGCGAAGATGCCGAACGGCCCGACCGGCTGTCCCAGGGGGGTCGTATCCCCCTCGCGCCAGAGGTGACTGGCGCGAAACTCCTCGGGATCGAGGTTCAGCTCGCGCGCGACGTGGTCGAGGTGCGACTCGACGGCGAACGCGCACTGGGGAGCGAACGGGGCCCGGTGCGGTCCGAACGGCGGCTTGTGGGTCCGAACGGCGTACCCCTCAACCTCGAACGCCTCGGTCCGATACGGCCCGAGCAAGAATCCGATGGAGTACCCCGTAGCGAAATCCCGTCCCGGCAGCGAGGTCCCGACGTCGAGCAGCAGGCGCACGCGGCGCGCCCGGATCCGACCGTCCTTGACCGCGGTCTCCATCCGAATGACGGCCGGCAGCGTGGTCCGGCCCAGGCGGAACTCGTCCCGGTACCCCAACGCGAGCCGGACCGGCCGCCCCGTCGCGCGGGCGAGGAGGAGCGCGTACGGCTCGAGGAACGAACTCCCCTTCCCGCCGAACCCGCCCCCGACCCAGGTTCCGTCGACCACGATGGACGTCTCCGGGATCCCGAGGAGCGACGCGGTGTCCTCCCGAACGCCGAAGGGGCTCTGGGTGGAGGTTCGAACGTACCAGACGTCCCCACGGATCTCCGCGACGCAGGCGTGCGGTTCGAGCGCCACCTGGTGGACGCTCGCCGTACGGTAGGTCTCCCGCACGACGCGATCGGCGCCGCGGAACTCGGCCTCGACGTCCCCGTGGCGCGCCCGCACGTGGGCCGCGATCTCGGGGGCGGCGTCGGCCTCGGACCCGGGCCACTCCGGGAACCGGGTCTCGAGGTCGGCGACGATGGGGAGCGGGTCCACCTCGACGCGCACGAGCGCGACGGCGGCCCTCGCCTCGGCCTCGGAAGGCGCGGCGACCGCCGCGATCGGCTGGTTTCGGTAAACGATCTCCTCGTGCGGAAAGAGGGGACGCTCCGCATCTCTCTCCCCGGGCCCGAGGAGTCGCGCGAGGTCGTCCGCGCCGATCACCGTGACACCGGGAAGCGCCCGCGCAGCCCGCAGGTCGACCGAAACGATCCTTCCGTGGGCGATCGGGGCCGGGACGAGGGCGGCCCAGAGCATTCCGGGGACATCGAGGTCCATCCCGTAGACGGCCGTCCCGGCGAGCTTGACAACGGCGTCCGGCCGTACCGCGCCGCTCACGGCCCCTCGGTTCGCAATTCGTCCACCGCTCGCACGATGGCCGCGTACCCGGTGCATCGGCACAGGTTTCCACCGAGTCCATCGAGCAATTCCTCTCGAGCGGCCGCGGTGCCTCGTTCCTTCAAGAGTCCGGCGAGCGCCATCACGAACCCCGGGGTGCAGTACCCACACTGGAGCGCACCGGCCCGGTCGAACGCGGCGCGCACCCGGGTCACCACGAGATCCTCGGGACCCGTCTCGATGGTCGTGAGCTTCGCTCCGTCGACCTCGTGGGTCAGGGTGAGGCACGACAGGGTCGTCCGATCGTCGACGAGGACCGTACACGCCCCACAGTCACCGGTCCGGCACCCTTCCTTCGTTCCCTTGAGGCCGAGCCGCCAACGCAAGGTGTCGAGGAGTCGCTCCGAGTCGGGGACATTGGCGAGGTGCTGGGGGTGCCCGTTCACCTGGAACCGGAGCGGAGGAGACGTCATGCCGGGAATCGCCCCCCGTTCACGGCCGAGCCGACGGCCCGCTCGAGGAGCGTGGCGACGAGGTGTCGACGATACTCTTCCGAGGCCCTCCGGTCGGTCACGAAGGCGGCCCGTGAGGCCGCGATCTCCGACGCGCGACGAACCTCGCTCGAGGTCGGTCGGCCGGATCCGAGCACGTCGCTGGCCTCGGGCAGGAGCGTCGGCCGCGGCGTGACGCCGCCCACGGCGACCTTCCACCGTCGCTGAGCGGGAGAGAAGGCCACGGCGACCGCGACCTGGGAGATGTCGTTGGAGGGCCGAACGCGTTGCCAAAGGAACGCCGAAGGGCGAGCCTCAGGGAGGTAGACCGAGCGCACGAGTTCGCCGGGACGGAGGTCGGTCCGGCGGGAAGCCTGTACGAACCGGTCCACCGGGACCCGCCGGTCCCCACTGGGACCGACGAGGTCGACTTCGGCGTCGAGGGAGAGGAGGACCGGGACCAGGTCGGAGGCCGGCGCCGATCGAACGAGGTTCCCCCCGAGGGTCGCACGGTGACGCAGCGCGACGCTGCCGACCGCTCGCACCGCCTGGTAGAGGCCGGGGTACGAGACCCGCACCTGCGGGTCCTCCTCGAGGGAGCGGAGCGGCAGGGTGCTCCCCACGGTGAGCGCACCCGCATTCCAATCCAGGGTCTTCCACGGCAGGCGACGGAGCGAGATGACCCGCCGAGGGGCGACGCGCCCTTCGTCGACGTCGATCAGGAGGTCCGTGCCCCCGGCGATCGGAGCCGCCTCTCCCGGTGCGAGCGCCTGGAGGGCGGCGACGGCCTCCTCCGCCGTCTCTGGAACGACGAGCTCGAAGGAGTTCACGGTCGCCCATCTCGGCACGGCCGCTTATCGTTTCGCGCGTCGAACCCGGCGCCAAGCCCCGGCCTTATTATCCGATGAGTGGCTGGGGCACCCACCCGGCATGCCATTCGAAATCGCATTACGTTACAGCACCCCGCTGACCCCGATCCACGACTTGGACGAGGTCCTGCGAGAGTTCCTCCGGCTCGTGGGGTACCTCCCCGAAGGCGAGGAGGGGCGGGGGGCGGAGGGCCCCGTCGCCCAGAGCCTGGCCTACCGCCTCGTGCGAGAGTGCTTTCTGCGCGACCCGTCGCGCGCGTGGTATATCGAGGAGCTGACCGCGGTGCTCAGGACGTCCAAGCCGACCATCTACCGGCACATCAACAAGCTAAAGGCGCTCGACCTCCTCGAAGAGGTCGGAGGCGTCGCCGATGGCAAGGGGAGGAAGGGGTACCGGCTCCGGTACGGCAACCTCGCCCGCGCCTGGGATTTTACCGAGGCGAACGCCCAGAACGCGCTGCGTCGCTACCGAGAAACGGTGAATCACTTGCAGGGTCTGATCGAGACGAAGGCTGCCGAGACTCCCCCGCCGAAGATCGCCGTACGGGAACGGGGAGGCGGACGATGAGCGACACCGGGACCGCGAAGAAACCGGCCATCGCGCTGACGCCGGGCTCCCACGTCCGGGTCCGCTCGGCGGGACCGGACGACCAGGCGATCGACTCGGTCGGCCGGTTCCGGGGCCTCGTCTCGATCGGCGGCGACAACACGCTCGCGATCGAGCTCGACGGCGGCGAGGGCGAGGAGAAGGGACGGATCCGTCTCGTCCCCGTCCCCGCGCTGCTCGCGGTGGACATCCTCGAAGCGGCCAAGCCCGAAGAGGAGAAGCGGAACGACTCGAGCCAGGCGGCCGCGTACTTCCGGTAGGGCGCCGGAGCGGGCTTGCTGGGAGTTTCGTCGCCGGGGTCGCCGGCGAATTCGAACCCAGGTCGTTGGCTTCGAAGGCCAACAGGATAGTCCAGACTACCCCACAAGCCCGCGGCCCGTCCACGGGAGGAGGGCTATTTGGACGTTCCGCGGCGCGGCCCCGGCCGCTAGGGCTCGACGCTCATCGGCGAGGCGGAGGGGGGGAACTGGTCAAGGGTCCGCTGGGCGGCGGCACCGGGGAACAGCGTCGCGAGCGAGTCCGCGAGCACCTGGATCCGCTGGCGAACGTAGGGCGTGATCCCCTCGATCGAGCCGAGCCGCTGGGAGAGGGCGAGGTACTTTCGCACCGACCCTTCATACACAGTCGAGAGGAGTTCGCCATCACACCGTCCGCCGCCCGGCCGGAGCGCGACGCACCGGCTGGCGAGCGGCGGCCGGCGGTACGAGGCGCCGCAGACCTTGCATCGAAATTTCTGCGTCGCGTAGCTCTTGAGATTTCCCATCAGGTCCGGCAGGAAGTGAGCGTTCAGGACGAGCGTGACCGCTTCCGCGACATCGACCGCCCGGATTTGGGCCGCGAGGAGGATCGAGCGCTCGACCATGTCGTTCATCGACCGGGCGTCCCGGTAGGCGGAGCGGACCGGGCCCCCCGCGATCCGGGTCGTGTCGTGCGTGAACCCGTACCCCGAGAGGGCGTGCTCGGTCCCGAGCCGGCCCGCGACCTGCTCGATCATCGCCTCGACCTCCTTGGCCGGTCGGCGGTCGGCCGCGGCCCGGTACAGGGCGAGCGGGTAGTGGTCCCCTACGTCGACGTGGTGGGCCTCCTTGTCGACCTCCGTCGCCTCGAGCCGGGTCGTGAGGACGAGCGGCTTGTCCATCAACGCGCCCCGGCTGTCCGGCAAGTACGACCGGGAAAAGTTGAGGAGGGCGTCCAGCAAGAGCGTGACCGAGTCCTCGTCCCCGTCACAGTTCCGCCGTTTCGCCGCGTGGAACACGGGGTGGGCGAAGCACGCCTCGGCGTTCGTGAACCCGATGATCCGTCCCGTGACCCCGCCCGAGGTATGCGGGGCGAGGGCGATCACGATCGCCCCGACGAGGTCCCCCGGACGGTTCGCCCGGTAGAACGGGTCGAGGTTGTAGAGCCGGAGGAGTTCGTCGTCGACGAACTGGGCGAGACGGGTCAGGTAGTCCCCGCACGTGCGGGCGACGACCAGGTCCTGCGGGAGGAGCTCGACCAACTGTTCCTCGTCGGTCAGCTCCTGGCCGAGCCAGTCGTGCGTGTACCCGAGCGCGCGCAGCGTCGGAACCGGAGTCCCGACCTCGCCCGGTCGGAAGTGGGTGAGTGGGAGGTCGGTGAGGTCGAACCGGGCCGTCCCGTCCTGGTAGACCGAGATCCCGTGGGACGCCCGGAGGATCCCCTTCTCGATGGGCTCGGGCACTTTCCCCGGCGAGGTGAGCCCCTTCACGCCCTTCACCACCGGCGTGTGCGCGATGTGGAGGCGGGCGACCGCATCGCTCCAGAGGCGGGCGATCGGGAGCGGCTCGCTGACGACCCGGCCGTCCGGCTCCGTGTGCGTCCCGCAGGTACACCGGTTCCAGACAGTGGTCCGCTGGCACGACGGACAGAGGCGGACCCCGAGGTCGACCCGAACTCCGTCCCGCATCGTCTGACGGGCGGCCTCGGGGACCGACCGGGTCGAACCGCCGGCTGGCCCGACGGGGAACAGCGCGTGGACGTTGGGCTCCATCGTGCGCTGGTACGCTTTTTCGGGTCGTCCGACGCGTCCCCCGATCCGGGAGGGGGCCCGGCTCCCGACCGTGACGCCGGCGAGACGGCCTACGTAGACGAGCGGGTCCTCGTCGACCGGGTCGATGTCCCGCTGCCGGGACAGGAGGCCTTCCGACACCTCGAGACCGAGACCGCCCACGAGGGCGTCGCTCGGGTCCGGCTCCCCGCGCCATCGGTCGGGGCCGCAGGGACCCATCAGGAACCCGAGCCGGATCAGGACCTCTCTCCAGCCCGGATCGTGCGGAAGCTCGAGGGCTCCGTCGCTCCATCGGCCCGTCCTCTCGACGAACTCGGAGAGCGCCCGGATCTCGCCGGGGGAGAGGTCATGCCAGAAGAGGAGCCAACGGGGGTGCAGGGGAACTCGGAATGTTCGGGAGGTCCGGACCGCGTCCTCGTACGAGGTCGGCGCGATCGCGACCGGGTCGGCTCCGGCGGCCAGGAGTTCCTCGACGTGCCAATCGAGCGAGTACGCCCCCGGGGCGAGGGGCCGGTTGTTCTCGAGGAACTCCCCGTAGCTGACGAGGATCTCACCGAGGTCGATGATCCGGCGAACTCGGGGCAGGAGGTCCGTGGCCCGGGCGGCCTCATGCACCGCGGTCAGGGTCCCGTCGTCGAGTTCGACGATCGGTCCCTCGATCGTGTCGCAGACTCCCATCGCCGTCGCCTTGCCGGGGTACTCGAGCTTGACCTGCGTCCCCACGGCGACGAAATGTTGGAGGATCACCATCGTGGCCGGGTTGAGCGCGCACGCGGCGAGACCGGTCGTGCGGGCGCGTCCGTAGACGAGCCGGAACCCGCCGGGATGGCTCGGATGGGCCAGGACCGGTCGGCCCCCCACCGAATCCTGAAGGTACTTCGGAGTCTGGGCGTCGTCGTCGTCTACGGCATGGTGGCCGAGTTGTTCGAGGAACTCCCAGCCGTCCAGCCCCAGTTTGTCGACGATCCGCCGGAGCTTCGCGGCCTTCTGACAGAGTCCCTCAGCGATGACCAGGCACGCACCCCCTCGGATCCCGTTGGTCGGCACTCGGGCCAGGTTGCGAAAGGCGCTGACCTCGGCGTCGCCCTCGGTGGACTCTCCGGAGATCGAAACGGGGACGTTCTCCACGACGAGGGCGATCTCCTCGGCCGTCGGCACGTACTGGAGGTGCTGGTGGTACTTGTACAACGGGATCTCCTCCTTGTATCGCTCGACCTCCGTGCGGTCGGGGCGGAACCGGGCGAGCCCGAGGTCGCGGCGGACGATGTCGGCCAGGAGCACGCTCAGGGCCTGCGCCGTACCGCCCGCCGCCCGGATCGGTCCGGCGTAGTACAGCTCGATGTACTGCCCTCCCGGTCCGTCCCGAACGTGGACCTCAGCCAGGCCCTCGAGGGGGGCCACCAGAATCCCCTCGGTGAGAATCGCGAGGCCCACTCGGAGCGCTGCGTCGACCCGGTCGGCGACCGAGCCCCCACGGGACGTGTCGTTCGCGAGTCGACGGGTGATCCGCACGGCGACCTCTTCTCGCGGGAGGGTGGCGCCTAGCGTGCGGATCTCCTCGGAGATACCTTCGATCCGGAGATGGGCGAGGAGTTTCTCCACCCGCATGGCCATGTCCTGGGCCCGCGGTATCTCGGGGTGGATCTCCGGGTCGAGCCCCTCGCTTCGGGCTCGCTCGGCGACCGTGTAGGCCCGGTCGACTTCGGACTCGATCGCCCGGAAGTAGGGCTCCACGGGGCGCCCACACTCCGAGGGAGGATAAACCCGCCGCGAGAAATCAGCCCCGGTGGTACGACGGTGACCCTGTTCGTCGGAAACGCGGGGCTCGACCCGGCCGACGGCCGAACATCGCCGTTCGCCTGGGAGGCCCTTTATCCGACAGGAGTTCCCCCGTCGAGGTCGTCGGATGGAACCGGCGGAATCGTACGGGCCGGCCACGTTTCGCCCCGCCGTGGTCTCGGACGCCGGCCGGCTCGCCGACATTCACATCCGGGTCCTGATGGTGACCTATCGGGGAATCGACCCGCAGGAGTGGCTCGATAGCCTACCCCAACAGCTGATCGAGCGGGAAACACGGTGGCGCGAACGCCTCTCCCAAGTTCCCGTGGACGTGGTCCACGTGGCGGAGGTGGCGCCCGCGGGCCTCGTCGGGTTCGCCGTCGGGGGTCCCGCTCGCCCTCCCAACTTGGGGTACGAAGGGGAGCTCATCTCCCTGTACCTCCTACCGGAGCACCAGCGACGCGGGATCGGACGGGAGCTCGTCCGACGTGTGGCCCGCTCCCTGATGGAACGAGGGTTGCGGGGGATGTTGGTGCGAGTCCTTACCGCGAATCCGGCCCGCCTCTTCTACGAGCGACTCGGGGGCCGCCCGGTCGGAGTGCAGACCGTCACCATCGGGGACCAGCCACTCGAGGAGACCGTGTACGCCTGGCGCGACCTCGACCTCTACTTCGCGCCGTAAGCCCTTCTCCCCGGCCCCGCCGGAGCCACCGAACGTGGCCGCGTGCCGCGCGTCCGACGGTGTCCGCAACCGTCGAGGCTCGAGGGAGAAACCAGATTCATGAGGTACCGCTGACGGTTCGGTTCCGCTGAACGCAAACGTTTATGTAACAACCCCCCGAGTGGTTCCCCAGAGCGTATGACGCTCGTCTGACAAACAGGATGGGGTACACACCTATGAAGTCCATCATCCAAGAAGCGATCGCGAAACACCAGGAGAACCAAGCCCTGGTCGACGACAAGAAGCCGACCTTGCCGGCCTACGGCAGCGCTGACGACGCGGAACTCGCGAAGTTGGCCGAGACGCTGAAGGTCAACATCCGGATCGTCGGATGCGGAGGCGGTGGTTCGAACACGATCAACCGATGCGTCGAGGACGGAATCCAGGGCGCCGAGATGTGCGCCATCAACACCGACGCCAAGCATCTCCTGACGATCCATTCGCCCCGCAAGATCCTCATCGGCCGCCGGGCCACCAAGGGCTTGGGCGCGGGGGCGCGTCCCGAGATCGGGGAAGAGGCTGCCCGCGAGAACGAGGAGGAGCTGCGCCAGTTCGTGAACGGCGCCCACATCGTCTTCATCACCGCCGGCATGGGCGGAGGGACCGGGACGGGGTCGGCCCACCTGGTCGCACGTCTCGCCAAGGAAGCCGGAGCGCTCACGATGGGCGTCGTCACCCTGCCCTTCTCGGGCGAGGGAGCGGCGCGCATGGAGCAGGCCAAGGATGGACTCGAGCGCCTGCGCCGCGTGTGCGACACGACCATCGTCATCCAGAACGACAAGCTTCTCGAGCTCGTCCCGCGCATGCCGCTCGACGCGGCGTTCAAGCTCGCGGACGCCTGCCTCATGACGGCCATCAAGGGGATCACGGAGATCGTGACCCGGCCGGGGCTCGTGAACCTAGACTACGCCGACATCCTGACCGTCATGAAGGACGGCGGGGTCGCGCTCATCGGACTCGGAGAGAGCGAGAGTGCCACCGACCGCGTGACCGAAGCGGTCACCGAGGCGCTCACCTCCCCGCTGCTCGGCTCGGTCGACCTGAAGGATGCGACCGGCGCGCTCGTGCGCGTCATCGGCGGCCCGACCATGACCGTCAGCGAGGCCGAGAAGGCCGCCGCACTGGTCGGCGGGAAGATCTCCAAGCGGGCCCGGATCATCTGGGGCTGCTCGGTCGAGAACTCTCCCGACCTCGAGAACACCATCCGGGTGCTCCTCATCATCACGGGCGTCCGCGCCACGAGCCTCCTCGGTCAGAAGGGAGGCTACGCAGCCGGTGAGTCTGAGGAAGTCATCGACCTCGTCCGCTAGGTCGTCGGACCCGCGCCCCCGCTACCTCGGCCTCGAGGTCGCGGGGGAACACCTTCCCCTCCTGTCCCCCCGCTGGTGGGAGGGCACGCTCCGCCAGCGCTTCCCGGCAGTCCCGTTTCGCCTCGTGCGCTCGGAAGGACGGCGCGCCGTGGTCGAAGTGGAGCACCTCCGCCTCTCTGAGGCCCGAGCGGCCTGGACCGGCCCCGTCGAGGACCACGGCTCGCTCGGGACCGTGCGTACCTGGGGGACGCTGGTCGGGGCCAAGGCATGGCTCGCCGGACCCCGTCGCCGCCGGGGAACGTGAGACCGCTCTCGGGCTACGAGAGCCCGACCGAGAACACCGAGTTCCCGACGGTCAACTGCTGCAAGGCGACGGTCGGGATGGTGAGCGTCACGGTGCCCAGCGAACCTCCGGGCGAGTAGGTTCCGGTGCAGATCGAGAAGGGCAGGCACGACCACAGGCCCGCATACTGCAGGTTCCCGTTGAGATACTGGTCCCAGGCTTCCGCGTAGGGAGTGTGGAACGTGATGGTGATCGGGACCGCGGGATTGAGCGAGAACGCGACCGACGTGTTGTTGGTGAGGGAGGGGTTGCTGGATTGCAGCAGCCTCAGGTTGAGCGTCTCGGTCCCGGTCCCCGAGGCCGAGCCGACCACGTTGGAGAAGTACGGGAACCAGAGCGAAGCCTGGGTGACCGCGGTCCCGACGCCCCCGGGCCGGGTGAGGGAGATCGCCGGGGGGTCGATGATCACCGGGTAGGCACCGAACTGCGCGTAGACGACCGCCCCCTCGTCGTAGGCGACCTCTCCGCTCGGCGAGTAGGTGTTGAAAAGGTGGACCGTGAGGCCCGCTCCCTGGAGGCTCGGGCCCTTGATCGGAACGGCCTGACGGGAGAAGAAGGGGCACATCGTCTGGGCCACGGCGGCCGCGTGGATGGTCCAGGGAGACGCCGAGAGCGTGCCGGTATACGCGGTGTCGTTGTAGTAGGCGTTGTAGCTCGCCAGCGGGCCGGTCCCGTGGAGGGCTTCGGTCCGGGAGACGTTATCGTAGGGGCAGAGCGGCGACACGGGGTTGGTGGCGTTGAACCCGGTCACGTACGCGACGTTGGCCGCGGCGCCGGTCGCGTTCGCCGTGATCGAGTCGCCGTTCCCGTACGAGATCACGAGCAAGGACCCGACCCCGGTCGAAGCGTCGTAGACCGAGTCCGAGTCACCGAAGCTCCGCACGACGACGCCGGCCGTCCCGGTGGGTCCCAGGTTGAGGTAATCGTGGTTCCCGACCACGGTCACGTTCACCGCGGAACCTCCGAGGACCGAGAGGGTGACGCTGTCGTTGCTCCCGTAGATCGCGACATCCACCTTCGCTCCCCCGGTCGCCGCGATGGAGATCGTGGAGTGGTTCGTGGAGTAGTTCAGGGCGTAGAGACCCGTGGCGAGGGTCGAGGTGATCGTGAAGGCCTTGGCATTGCCGGAGAAATTGTAGGCGAGCTTCGAGAGGGCCAGCGTGCACGCGATGCCGACGTGGGCGAGCGTGGTGAACGAGCACCCGGCCGGCAGTTGCGGACCCCCCTGGGGGGAACCGAGGGGCGGCGAGTAGACCGACTCTCCCAGCAACCCGTACGAGACCGTGAGGTTGGTCCAGAAACGTCCACTTCCGACGGCGGAGCCGTCCGGGGCGGTCCACGGGGCCACCCCGTCCGAGCCCAGCGAGAGCGGCTGGACGACCTGGATCCCGGTTCCCCCGTCCTCTCCCGCCGCACTGAGGAGCGCCGACAGCCGGCTAAACTCGTTCTCGACGGCGATCACGTGGTTGAGGTCGTTGACCTGCATCTGGTTGGGCACGATCGTCGTGAGGAAATTCGCGATGAACGTCACGACGAGCAAGAGGCCGAGCAGGGTCGCCACCGCGGCCACCTGGCCGCGACGGCCACGACGACGCCATCTCCGGCTCCTCAATAGACGGGGCAAGCCTTCCTCGCTCGAGGGTACAAATTACCCTAGGACGCGATATTTAGTCTTATGGCCCTGGCCCCCCGTAGCGCACTCGGGCGCGCGTGGTTTCCGCGAAACTTATCCCGTCCCCTTCCTCCCCATTGGGGGTACGGACGGTGGGTTCCGAACGGGGGCCGGCGGTCCGGATCGAACGGGCCCTCCTTTCGGTCGATGACAAGACCGGACTCGATGCGCTCGGTCAAGGGCTGAGCCAACTCGGGATCGAACTCTGGGCCACCGGGGGTACGAGAGCCTCCCTATCGGCTTCGGGCCTGGCGGTCCGGGCCGCCGAGGAACTCACGGGCATCGCGGCCTGGTTCGATGGACGGGTCAAGACTCTCCATCCCGGGCTCCTCGGGGGGATCCTCGCCCCGCGCACCGAGGCCGGCCGACGGGAACTCGCGGACCGGGGACTGCTTGCGTTCGACCTGGTCGTCGTCAATTTTTACCCGTTCGAGCGCCACCTCGCAGAGGCCCCGGCGGCGACCGACCGGGAGGAATACGTCGACATCGGCGGGGTCACGTTGGTCCGGGCCGCGGCCAAGAACCATGCCGGCGTCACGGTGGTGACCGACCCCACGGAGTACGGGGAGCTCCTGCGCGAGCTCCGGGAGACGAACGGCTCGGTGTCCGCGGGCACCCGCGCCCGATTCGCTCGCCGCGCCTTCCAGCGGGTGGCGGAATACGACGCGGCCATCGCCGCCGGCCTCCTCCCTCCGGACGAGGGGGACGACCCGTTCCCGCCGACGCTCGTGCTGCGGCGCGAGCCGCTCCGCCTCCGGTACGGCGAGAATCCGCATCAACGGGCCGCGGTCTACCGGGGCGAGGCGGGATTCCTCCACCGACCCTTCGAGGTCGTCAAAGGAGCGTCCCTCTCCTACACGAACCTCCTGGACGTCGACACCGCGCTCGAGATCGTGGCCGAGTACCCCTTGGCGGCGGCCGCGGTCGTGAAACACGCGACCCCCTGCGGCGTCGCCGAAGGAGCCAGCGTCCGGGAAGCCCTCGAGCGGGCGATCGCTACCGACCCCAAGGCCCGGTTCGGTTGCGCCATCGCGTTGAACCGGCCGATGGGTCCCGACGACCCGGACGCCTTGCACGGCGTGTTCGTCGACCTCATCGCGGCGCCGGGGTTCGACCCCGTCGCCCGGGAAAAGCTCGACCGGCGGCCCAAGCTCAAAGTCGTTCGGACCGACCCCCCGGGCTCGGCCCTTCCCCGATGGGAGGCCCGCTCCGCGTTCGGCCGGGTTCTGGTCCAGGACGCGGACCGGCGCCAACTGGCGCCGGGTGAGCTGAAACCGGTAACCTCGCGGCGCGCGTCGCCCGAGGAACTCTGTTCCCTCGACTTTGCCTGGAGGGTCGTCCGGCATGCGAAGTCGAACGCCATCGTCCTCGCCCGCGGCCCCGCCACGGTGGGGATCGGCTCCGGCCAGCCCACGCGCGTGAAGGCCGTGGAGCTCGCCTGCGAAGTCGCCGGCGAGCGGGCGCGGGGTGCCGTGCTCGCGTCCGACGCCTTTTTTCCGTTCGCCGACGGCGTCGAGGCGGCCGGTCGGGCCGGGGTGGCGGCGATCCTTCAGCCCGGCGGAAGCCTGCGGGACCCCGAGGTCATCGCCGCCGCCGAGAAGGCGGGGATCGCGATGTACTTCACCGGGTGGCGGGTGTTCCGCCACTAGGCCGCGTCGTCTCGGCGAAGAACCGCCGTAGGATCGTCCGGAACTCCGCCGGTCCGACCGGACCGACCTCCCGACCTTTCTCCTGTCCCGACTCGACGAACACGTACGTGGGGATCGAATGGATCCCGTAGGAGCGAGTCACCCCGGCCGCATCGTCGATGTTCACTTTGGCAAACTTGATCCTTCCGGCGAGCCGGAGGGCGAGGTCGACGAACACCGGTTCGGTGACCCGACACGGCACGCACCAGTCCGCGTAGAAATCGACGACGACCGGCAGCGGAGATCGGATGACCTCGGTCTCAAAGGTCGCATCCGTGACCCGAACCGGACCTTCCGCACTCGCCATGGTCTTCCTCCTCCTTTCGATTTCGTCACTCGCTTTAAGCACTCTCTTCCTCGCGCGGTCACTCGTGAGTTCCCCCGACCGTCCCCGGCCCGGTTCCGAGGTACCCGCGGCGGTCACCCCGGCGCTCCTGGCCTGGTTCCGCGAACATCGGCGGCCCCTTCCCTGGCGTCGCGACCGGGACCCGTACCGCATCTGGGTCGCGGAAGTCCTGCTCCAGCAGACCCGGGTCGTGCAGGCCCTCCCGTACTACGAACGATTCCTTCTCCGCTTCCCGACGCTGGAGGCCCTGGCGAGTGCGGACCGTTCCGACGTCCTCAAAGCCTGGCAGGGCGCCGGGTACTACGCCCGCGCCCGAAACCTCCACGCCGCGGCGAGGATCGTCCGAAGCTCGCCGGCGCGGACCCTTCCGACCACCGTCGCCGGACTCGAGTCCCTTCCGGGGGTGGGACCGTACATCGCCCGGGCCGTGGGGAGTCTCGCATTCGACCTGCCGGAGTTGGCCCTCGAAGCGAACGGTCTCCGTGTCGCCGCCCGGTGGACGGGGGAAACCGGCGACCTGCGATCGGCTCCGGTCCGTCAGCGCTTGGTCCGGACACTGGAGCTCCTCCTGCCCGCGCGGAGCGCCGGTGCGTTCAACGAGGCGCTCATGGAACTGGGAGAGGTCGTCTGTCGACCGTCCTCCCCCGATTGTCCGAACTGTCCCGTCCGGTTCGGCTGTCGGGCCGGTACCGAGCTTTCTGACCCGGGGTCGGTTCCCCGACCCCGCGCTCGTCGGCCGCGACCGCACGTCGGGGCCGCGGTGGTCGTCGTCGAACTCCGGGGCCGGTGGCTCGTTCAACAACGTCCAGCGGAAGGACTTCTCGGAGGATTGTGGGAATTCCCCGGTGGGAAGATCGATCGGGGGGAGTCACCGGCCCATGCGGCCCGACGGGAACTCCGGGAGGAGACCGGGGTCCGGGTTTCCGCGCTCGCACCGGTCGGCGTGGTCCGGCACGCCTACTCTCACTTCACCGTGACCTTGCACGTCTTCCGCGCTTCGGTGCGGACCTCTCCGGCCGGGAAGGGGCTCCGCTGGGAGACGCCGGACGGCCTGGCCCGCCTCCCCCTCCCGAAGGCGACGGAGAAGATCCTCCGGTTGTTGGAGGCCCGCTCGGGTACAACTTCCCGGGGTTCAGGATCCCGTCGGGGTCGCACGCGTCCTTCACCGCGCGCAAGAGGCGAACGGCGGTCGTCCCGAGCTCGTGCCCCAAGAACTCCCGCTTGACCCGTCCGACGCCGTGCTCGGCGCTGATGGTCCCGCCCAAACGGAGCACCGCGGCATACAGCGCCGCCCGAATCCGGTCGGCGGTCCGCGACGCGGGGTCGACCGCGTAGTTCGGGTGCAGGTTTCCCTCCCCGAGATGGCCGAACAGGTAGACCCGGACCTCTTCGTCGAGGGCGATCGTGCGAACCGCAGCGACCAGCTCGTCCAATCGGTCGAAGGGGACCGCCACGTCGTCCCGGACATGCGGTCCCAAGCGTTCGTCCAGGACGCGACCGTTCTCCCCGCGAAGGCTCCAGAGGCGGTCGGCCTCTTCGATCACGGTCGGTTCGGTAAGGATCCCCGACGCCCGAAGGGCCGCCGAGACCCGTACGATGTGAACGGCCGACTCGGCCGTGTCCTCCCCCTCGACCTCGAGGAGGAGGAGCGGCGAGCCGGTCGCCCATCGCGCGCCGCGACCGACGACGAGTCCTTCGGCCGAGAACTCGTCGAGATACTCGACGGCCGAAAGCCCCGTGCCCGGGGCCCGGGCGAGCGCCCTCGCCAGCCGGCCGAGGGACGCGTCGACCGGGAGAGGGAGGGCGAGGCCGGTGCGTCGGGCCGGTCGAGGCGCGAGGCGGAGCGTCACCTCGGTAGCGATCCCGAGCGTCCCCTCGCTGCCGATGAAGAGCTGAAGGAGGTCGGGTCCCATCGAGCGTTTTTCGACGCGGCGGCCCAACCGGACCTTTTCGCCGGTACCGAGTACCGCCTCGACCTCGCTGACCCAGTGTCGGGTCGGCCCGTATCGGAACGAGCGGGGTCCCGACGCGTTGGTCCCGAGGTTCCCGCCGATCGTGCAGGTCTCCCACGAGCCGGGGTTCGGAGGAAAGAACAGTCCCGCGGGCTCGAGGGCGGTGTGGAGTGCCCGGTTGACCACGCCGGGACCCACGCGGACCGAGCGATCGCCTGGGCCGACGTCCCCGATCCCCTTCCACCCCGAGAGGTCCACCACTACCGCCCCCCCGAGGGCCACCGATTCCCCGTCGAGCGACGTGCCGGCCCCGCGCGGTACGAGGGCCATTCGATGCTGCCGGGCCCAGCCCACTAGCTCCGCCACGTCCTCAGCATCGATCGGCCGGACCACGGCGCCCGGGGCGCCGTGGACATGGGAGGCGTCTCGGCCGAGGCGGTTCAACTCCGTTGGGCGGGTCGTGACCGTGCCCCGGACCGTCCGCTGGAGCGAGCTACGGAGCGCGGGGTCCACAGGGAACGGAGACCGGCCGCGACCTTAGCGTGGACCGAGGTCGGCCCGTCCCGACCCCGGACCCCCGGCGAGAAGTTCCTCGCCGCGCGCGACCGCCTCGACGGCGGAGACGAGGTCCCGGATCGCGAAGGGGCGGTTCAAGATCGCGCGCACGCCGAGCCGGCGGGCGCGCGCCAGCAGGTCCGGTGTCGTTTCCGGGACGATCAAGAGAGGGAGGAGACCCGCTTGCCGGGCCCGGGCGACGCCGAGCTCGTGCGGCCAAAGCTCCCCCTCCCCGTCGGCCACGAGGATGAGGACCCGGGGCGGGTCGGCCTCCTCGACGGATGCGAGCGACTCCGCGCTGCCCACCTCACCGGTCACCCGGTGGTGGTGCAGCCGGATCAACCCCCGCAGCAGGAGCCGGGTTTCCTCGGTTCCCCCTACAATGAGTGTGTGTACGATCGGTCGGTCGACTCCCGGCGCAGGACGGCCGGCAGGCACTTCGGCACGCGGCACATTTTCGTCGTTTCGGCGCATGGCGTGGCAGGCCCGGACCCGCCAACCGAACCAGCGGCCCCCCTAGGGTATAGTTCTGGTGGTACAGGCGCTAATTGCTCTCGAGGCGCACCGTCGGTCACCTCCCGGGGGCCCCGTCAACTATATAGTCTGACGAGAACTTCCGTTCCTTGGCCTCGGGCATCGGCATTCCGGCCCCCGGGTGGCATCGTCCAGCAGACCCGGAGAACGGGACGCCGGTGCCTTCCCCGTGCTCATCGAGCGACAGGTTCTTTTATCGTCGGCCGGGAGCGCATCCGATGGCCGCTCTCTTTGGTCCTTCCACGACCGACCTCGAACATCTCCGAAGCACCGTGCGGGCGCTGGGCACCACGAGCGTGCCGGGACTCGCCGCGGCGCTCTCCTGGCGCGAGCGGAAGACCGAGAAGTTCCTGGCCCACGAGCTTTCCCGCCCAAATACCCCGCTCGTCTACGACCCGTCCCGGCGAACGGTCCGGTGGGCGGTCGTGATGAAGGTCCCTCCACCGGCCGCAGCGCCGGGCCTCCCACCGACGTCACCCTCCACGCCGCGCGCTCCCAGCCCCGTGTTCACCCCGATGGGTCTGAAGACGCTCTGCCCGCGGTGTCACGTGGCGCTCCAGTCGACCGGCTCCGCGGGCCTGATCGTATGTCCTCAATGCGGGAGACTCTCGAGCGCCCGCAGCGGCGGGATCCTCTCGGGAACCTCCACGACCCCGACCCGACCCACGCCCACGACGCCGAGCGCTCCCACCGTCCCCCCACCGTGGTCGTCCCCTCCGGCCACCCCGCCGTCCAGCTCGGCGACCGCGTCGGTCGACCGCCGCTCCCAGGAACTGTTCGCGGCCTGGGTGACGAACCAGCCGATCCCCTGCCCCAAGTGCCGTACCCCGCTCCGCCACCGGGGCGTCAGCGAGTATGGCTGCCCTTCGTGCGGACAGCAGGTCCATTTCCCTGCCCCCCCGGAGAAGTCCTCCGGGGTCGCGATACCGGCCCGATGAGCTTCTAGAACGGGACCTGAGCCCGGACTTCCCGCACCAGCGCTCCCGAGGCGATCGCCTCGGTCACGCGCGCGATGTCGCCCGCGGGGCTCCGGTCGTGAGACCAGGGAGCGACGCGGGACCGGAGCGCCCGGAAGGCCGCCTCGCTCCCGGCGCCCCCGGTCTTGGGGTGGCGCAGCTCGAGCGCCTGCCCGGCGACGATCCACTCCACGGCCACGACCCGCCGCGTGTTCTCCAGGATGCGTCGTAGCTTGGCTCCGGCCCAGGGACCCATGCTGACGAAGTCCTCCTGGTCGGCCGAGGTCGGGAGGCTGGAGGCACTCGCGGGGTGGACGAGGGTCACGTTCTCGTTTACGAGCGCGGCGGCGAGATACTGGGGGACCATGAACCCCGAGCTTACTCCCGGGTCGGGCGCGAGGAAGGCGGGCAGTCCCCGGTTGAGGGCGGGGTGGAGGAGCCGGGAGGTCCGCCGCTCGCTGAACGCGGCGACGTACTGGGTCGTGAGGGCGAGGGTGTCGAGCGCCAGCGCGAGCGGTTGTCCGTGGAAGTTTCCTCCGCTGACGAAGTCGTCCTTCTCGAAGACGACGGGATTGTCGGTGACGGCGTTGAGCTCCCGCCCGACGACCTCTTCGGCAAACCGGAGCCCGAGCAAGACCGACCCGAGGACCTGGGGAAGGCAGCGCAGCGTGTAGGCATCCTGCCCTGCCCAGGCCGTGCGAGGGGCGGAGAGGGCGGAGCCGGCGAGGAGCGCGCGCATCGAAGCGGCGATGGTGCGATGTTCGGGAAAATTGCGGATCTCACCAAGACGGTCGTCCAGCGATTCGGGATTCCCTTCGAGCGCGTCAAACGAGAGCGCCGCGGCGATCAGGCCCGCGTCCAACACCGAGCGGAGGTCCTGGACGGCGAGCGCGAGGTACGACGCCATGAGGGCCGTCCCGTTGAGGAGCGCGACCCCCTCCTTCTCGACCAGTTCGAGCGCGGGGATCTCGTCCCGCTCGAGGACCCCGCGGGCCGGCAGCGGGTCCCCACCCTCGGGTGGAACGAACGCACCCTCTCCCATGAGCGTCAGCGCCAGATGTGCGAGCGGAGCGAGGTCGCCCGAAGCACCGACCGAACCCTGCTCCGGGATCCAGGGCTGGAGTCCATGGTTGAGCAGGTCGAGGAGCCGCTCGACAACCTCCACCCGGACCCCGGAGTGACCCCTGGCCAGCGAATTCGCCCGAAGCAGGACCAATCCGCGCACCACGTCGCTCGGGAGGGCCGGACCGGTCCCGCTCGCGTGGCTCCGGACGAGGGAGATTTGGAGCTCTCTCGCCTTCGCTGGCGAGATCGTCTTGTGAGAGAGCCCCCCGAATCCGGTCGTCACCCCGTAGATGGCCCGTTCGGCCGCTACCACGCGCTCGACAGCCTGCCGGCTCGACATCATCGCCTTCCGCGCCTCGGGCGCGAGGGCGACCTTGTGTCCCTCGCGGGCGATCGCGAGGAACTGCTCGAGGGTCAGCGAGCGGCCGTCCATCGGGATCGTCTCGGTCATCGTGAAGGGGTCCTACGACCCATCCCGCCCGGTCGCAAGTCCCACGACGCGCTTACCCCGCGGGGACGACGAGCTCCCCACCGGGCTTCTGCAGGGAGGGCACCCGGCGGGTCTTCTGTCCTTTGGCTTGCCAGAAGATCTCCGCGAACTCCTGGACGAGCTTCTGGAGCTCCTGCGCGTCGGCCAGGTTCGTCCCCTGGCGCGCCTTGGACGCTTGCTTCATGATCTTCCAGGTGAGCTCGTGGATCTGGGGGAACTGCTTGGCGTGGTCGGGAGTGAAGAAATCGCCCCAGATGACACGGACCTCGGTCTTCAGTTTCTCCGCGTGCTGCTCCTTCACGGTGGTGTAGCGGGAGACCTTGGCGACGTACCCCGCACGGTCCTCCGGCTTGGCGTCCATCGGAGGGGACGCGAGCTCGGCGATCAACTGGTCCATCCGGACGATCGTCATCGCCGAGAGTTGCGCGTCGATCGGGTCATAAATACCACAGGGAATGTCGCAGTGCGCGTACACGGGCTCGGGCGGTCGAACGGCGTCCCAGAGACGGGTCACGCCCTCTCGGATAGGGGAAAATGCGGGCATGAGCGGCGCACTCTCGAGCGGGGCATAAGGTTGCCGGACGCCACGCGTCCCTCGGCGGCGGGTACCGGCTGGTGGTCGGTGCTCCGACGTCGGTTGAGGAGTCGCCGGTTCGTCGTCCGCGATGATTCGATGGTGCCCACGCTACTCCCGGACGACCACCTCCTCGTCGACCCGGAGGCGTATCGTACGGCCGGACCCCAGCGGGGAGACCTCGTCGTCCTGCAGGACCCCGAAGTGGAGGCGCGCCGGTTGGTGAAGCGCGTCGACGGACTTCCCGGGGATTTCCGGGGGACCGCGGGCACGATTCCGACCGGGTCGGTGTACGTACTCGGGATCGACCCGAGCCGGAGCCGGGACAGTCGGAGCTTTGGGCCGGTCCCGATAGGTCACATCGTCGGCCGGGCCTGGTTCCGGTACCGTCCGCCCGAACGGAGGGGTCCGCTACCTCCCGCCACCGTTAAGTGATGTGGCATTTGCCCACATCGATGCGTCCAGTCGTTCGTACCGCCGTCGGGGTCGTCGTCGTCGTGAGCGCGCTGGTCGGCGGGTTTCTTGGAGGTTGGTATCTTCACACCCCGGCCGCCTCCACGGCCGGCCCGACCTCCTCCACGTTGGGGATCATCGCGGCGGGAAGTCTCGCACCGATCCTCCCCTCGTTCGCGTCGGCCTTCGCCAACCAGACGTCCGGGGTCGACGCGTCCGCCGCGGCGCAGCTGTACGAGGGGTCGACGGCCGCGGCGACCGCGCTGAGTACGGAAACGCATTCCCCGTACGACCTCTTCATCTCGGCCGATTTCCGCGTGATCCCGCAGCACCTCGAGGCTCCGACCAGCACCGTGGCCACCTGGGAGGCCGTGTTCGCCTCCGACCCGGTCGTCCTGGCGTATGCCCCGGGCGTGTCCGCGCTGTCGGGGATCAACACGACCAACTGGTTCCAGAAGGTCACCGCGTCCGGCGTGACCCTCGGGGTCGCCAACGCCAGCGCCGACCCGTTGGGAGCCAACGCCCTCTTCGTCCTCGAACTCCAGGACGCCCTCGCCCACCAGAGCGGCGCCCTCTACGGCCACTTCTTCAACGGCGCGCTGGGGGCCCTCGCGACCCCCACGTCCTCGGCCAAATTCGTCGCCGAGAACGTCGCGCAATCGGCCCTGTCCACGGGAGAGGTGAGCGCCTACCTCATCTACCGGTCGTACGCCCAGGTCGACCACCTCACCTACGTCAGCCTGAGTTCGTCGGTGAATCTCGGAGCGACCGACCCGTCGAACGTCAGTCTCTACGGGACCGTCTCGACCACCATCCTGTCGGGCACGTCGACCAAGAGTGTGGCCGGCGCACCGGTACTCTTCGCGCTGACCGTCCCGACCAACGCGCCGAACGTCGCCCTCGGGGTCGCCTTCGCCGCCTACCTCCTGTCCAACGCCACGTCGTCGATGTGGGCCGCGGACGGATTCCAGCCGATCTCACCGGCGTGGGTCGACGCACCCGCCCATGTGCCCGCCGCGCTCAGTGGGTTCGCCCCCGACGGCCTTCCTCCACTTCCCGCCGACCTCGCGAGCCTCCTGGCCTGAGGCCGGACGGCCTCACCCCGTGATGTTCGCTAGCCGCACCGCCACCATCGCCCGGGTGGTTGCGGGAATCCTTTCGGCCTCCTTGGTCGGCCTGTTCGTCCTCCCGCTCGTCGCCCTGGTGGCCTACACGGGGTGGGACGGGATCCTCTCCGCCGCGGGAAACGGCGGGTTCCGGACGGCGCTCGAGTTCACGTTGCTCGCGTCGGCCATCGCGGTCGGTCTAGGTCTCCTCACCGGGGTGCCCCTCGGGTACGTCCTCGCGCGATACCGGTTTCCCGGGCGCTCGATCGTGGAGTCGCTCGTCCTCGTACCGGTCGTGATCCCGCACCTCGTGGTAGGCATCGCCCTTCTCCTCCTCTTCGCCCCCGGAAATCCGGTCGGAGGCTGGGTCGCCTCGCTCGGCATACCGGTGTTTGACGGAACCTGGGGCGTGGTCCTGGTCATGATGTACGTCGGCTCGTCCTACGTGGTCCTGACCAGTCAGCTGGCGTTCCGCTCGGTGGACGACGACGTCCTCGAGTCCGCGCGCTCGCTCGGCGCGACTCCGTCCGAGGCGTTCCTCACCGTGACGCTCCCCTCGGCCGCCCGGGGCATCTTGACCGGGGCTCTGCTGATGTGGGCGCGGGGCGTCAGCGAGGTCGGCGGGTTCATCATCCTCGCCTACGCGATCTACCCGAGTCCCCCGTGGAACGGGCCCGTCACCAACCCCGCGTCCGTGTGGATCCTGAACTACTACTCGATCGACCCGAGTCTCGCGGTGGGGGCCGCGGCGCTCCTGGTCTTGGTCGCACTTGCCCTCTTCCTCGCGATCCGACTGGTCGACCGGACGGGGATCCTCACCGCCCTCCGGGGGTGGTGGTCGTGAGCGGTCTCGTCGTGGAGGGACTCGAGGTCGCACGGGGCGAGTTCCACCTGGGACCCATCCGTCTCGACGTCCCCCCGGCGTCGGCCACCGCGCTCCTCGGACGGTCGGGGGCGGGCAAGACCACGCTCCTGCGGACGCTCGCGGGGTTCCTGCCGGCCCAACGCGGGGAGGTTCGCCTCGGGGACCGATCGATCGGTCGCCTTCCCCCCGAGCGGCGGGGGTTCGGGTTCGTCCCTCCCAACCTCGGCCTCTTCCCACATCGCCGGGTCCGCGAGAACGTCGCCTATCCGTTGCGACTCCGCGGCGCTCCGGACGCGGCCGCGCAGACCCGGGTCTGGATCGACCGGTTCCATCTCGGGGGCCTCGCCGATCGGTATCCGGCCGAGCTCAGTTCGGGGCAGCAACAGCGGGTCGCGATGGCCCGGGCTCTGGCGGCCGGTCCCAGCGCCCTCCTCTGGGACGAACCCCTGGCCGCGCTGGACGTCGAGAGCCGCGACGTCCTCCTCCGACTGGTTCGAGACCTCCTCGTCGCGGAAGGGTTGTCGCTCCTCCTCGTCACCCACGACGCCGCCACCGCGCTCGCGCTCGCCGACCGGATCGTCGTCCTGGTCGAGGGCCGGATCCGGTTCGACGGCCCTCCCGAGCAGCTCGCGCGAGCCCCTCTCGATCGGTTCATCGCCCGGTTCCTCGGGTTCGAGAACCTCCTCTCGCTCGCCGAGATCGAGACCGGGTCCGCATCGGGGCTCGCCCCGGATCTCCGTCGGGCGGCCGGCCCAGGTGGCGTGGTGATCCCGCCGACGGCGCTGACCTGGAGCCGTTCGGGAACGAACGAGGGGCCGGCGCAGGTGAATGCGCTTCGCTGGACCCCCGGCGGCTGGGTGGTGGTCGTCCAGGAGGGTCCGTGGACGTTCCGTGTCCCCGCCGGACCCCACCCACCCACCGTCCGGGTCGGGGACCCGGTGACGCTCTCGCTCGACCCGACGCTCTTGAAGCCGCTCTCCGACCTCACCGACGAGGAGGCCGCATGAGCGAGGAGCGATGGCTGACGCCGACGGACGTGCGCCTCCTCGGGTCGCTCGCCGAGACCCCGAACCTGGTCCGGGCGGCCCGCTCCATCGGGATCGGGCGGGACCGGGCGGTCTACCGGCTGCAGCGACTCGCGCGACTCTACGGGCACGCGGTCTCCGTCGCCCACCGGGGTGGCACGACCCCCGGCGCGACGCGGCTCACGGCGCTCGGTCGGCGTCTCTTACAGCGAGCGGGCGGGACCGACCCGGAAGTCCAACAATGGTCGGGGGTCTACCGGACCGGTCCGCCCCCCCGCGTGGTCCTCGGGCCGGGAAAGGAGCTGGTCGTCTCGTTCCCGGCGGGGGAAGGACGGGCCGTGCGCGTCGCCGTCGAGCCGGAAGCGTTCGTCATCGCCCGCCAGCGCGTCGACCTGAGCGCCCGGAACGTCCTCCGCGTCCGTGTGGTCGCGGCCCACCGACGGCCGCACGGGGAAGCGGAGGTGTTGGCCGACTGGTCCGGAACGCCGGTCCGAGTGGCCCTCACCTGGTCGTCGGTCGAGCGGCTCCGGCTGACCCCGGGGGCGCGTGTCTACCTGTACGTGAAAGCCGTGGCGCTTCGCCGCATCGCTGCGGCCGTTCCCGCGCGGACTACTCGCGGATCCCCTCGGTCGTGAGCGAGAAGACCGCCTCGCCCTCGGGGAGGTTCGGGGAATCGATGAGGCGCGCGATCCGGCGCGGTGGCTTGGACTTCCGCAGGTAGACCCGATACGTCGCGGCGTGGGCCACGATGTTCCCGCCGATGGGTCGGGTCGGGTCGCCGAAGAGGATGTCCGGCCGGGCCGAGACCTGGTTCGTGACGACGATGGAGGCGTTGTACGTGTCGGAGAACCGGAGCAGCTCGTGGAGGTGCTTGTTGAGAAGCTGTTGCCGCGGGGCGAGCTCGGCGCGCCCGAGGTACTCCGCCCGGAAGTGGGCGGTCAGGGAGTCGACCACGAGCAGGCGGATCGGCTTCTCCCGGGCGAGTTCCTGCGCCTTCTGGACGAGGAGCATCTGGTGGTTCGAGTTGAAGGCGCGCGCGACGTGGATGTGGGAGAGCGCCTCCGTCGGGTCGATCCCGGCGCCCTTGGCCATATCCACGATCCGCTCGGGGCGGAACGTGCTCTCCGTGTCGATGTAGACGACCTCGCCCTCGAGCCCGCCCTGCGCCGGCGGCAGCTGGACGTCGACCGCGATCTGGTGGGCGATCTGGGTCTTTCCCGTCCCGAACTCGCCGGAGAACTCGGTGATCGCCTGGGTCTCGACGCCGCCCCCGAGCAGTTCGTCCAATGCTTTGGCGTTGGTCGTGATCCGCCCGAGCTTCTTGCGACGCTCGAGCAACGCGGTCCCGCTCTCGAACCCGCCGACGTCGGCCTTCCGTCGCGCTTCCCCGATGAGCTTCTGGGCGCTCGCCGTCCCGATCTCGGCCGCCTCGGCGACGTCCCCCGGCGAGGCGACCGCGAGTTCCATCAGGTCGGTGTACCCGGCCTCCCGCAGCTTGTCGGCGGTGGCGGTGCCGATTCCGGGCAGGTCCTCCAGCGCGATCTCGTGTTTCGGCTCCGGAGGACTCTCCGTCTGTCCGGGCCGGGCGGTGGGCTTCGGCGGCACGAGGCCACCGACCCGACTACGAGGGATAAGGGTGGGGGAGGGGTCGCGGAACGGTGGAGGGTGCGCCTAGCCGGACTCGGGCTCCGGGACGAACGGTTCCCCCGTGAGCCGCTGGTAGACGGTCGTGTAGAGCCGGCTCACCTCGTCCACGAGCAGCGGGGGGAGCGGGGGGATCGGGGGTTCCTCCGCCTGGGCCTCCCGGGCCTTCTGGAGGAGGTCGTAGTAGCCGGATTGCCGGTAGTGCTGGCGGACGAACTCCTTGGAAAAATCGACGTGGCGCCCGCGCTCGTAGGCGTCCTTGTCCCAGAACCGGTCCTCGTCGGCGGTCCCAAACGTGTCGACGACCATGAGGGTCCCTTCCGTGTCGACCCCGAACTCCTTCTTGCCGTCCACGTGGAGCAACCCCCGCGGTCCGATCTCCTTCTGCATCGCCTCGTCGATCCGGAGGATCGTTTCCCGGATCTGGGCGAGCTGCTTCGCGTCGAGGGTCGACAGCTCGAGGGCTTCCTTGGTGGTGAGCAGACGGTCGACCGGTTCGAGCTTGGTCGTGACCTCGAAGTGCGGGTCGGGGAGAGGGACCCCGTACTCGAGCCGGTGGCCCGTGGGGAACCCCAGGTCCTCCGCGTGCACCGTCTCGGCCCGGACCCGGTCCCACATCGAGCCCGCGAGGTAGTACCGTACGATGACCTCGAGCGGGACCAGGAAATCCTTCGGGTGGGGGCCGAGGGTTCGGGGCTTCGGGACGACCCGGACCCGTTTCACGCGCATGGACGACGGGCCGCTCCGCTCGAGGAAGTGATGCGGGATGTGCAACCGCGTGCACAGCGCGAACCAGTGGGCGGCGGTCCCGTTGAGCGTCCTCCCCTTGTGCGGGATCTCGCTCGGGATGTGCTTGTCGAAGACCGAGATGTCGTTCGTGAACCGGAACTCGAGCTCGGTCGGCGAGACCTCGTAGACCTCCTTGACCTTCCCTCGGCGGAGGTACTTCAGCCCGCCCGGGGTCGGGGGAGAGGGAACCGCATCCATCGGTGGTCGAGGAGGGCCGAGCGGCTTAAGGTTGCGGGGCCGCGCCGCCCCTTCGAGGCGCCGGACGCTAGAGCGAGCGCGCGTGCCGCTCGGTGATCGCTCGGAATCCCCGCTTGGCATAGAATCGGCTCGCGATCTCGTTCTGGGCGGGGAATTCTGCGATGACGACCCCAGCGCCCTTGGCTTTCAACTGCGAGGAGATCTCCTTGAGGAGGTACTCTCCCACACCGTGGCGCCGGTAGAGCGGGAGGAGGTAGATGTCGACGATCACGCCCTCCATCTCGGGCGTGTAGAACGGCCGCTCCCGCAAGATCGCGTGGACGAACCCCACCACCTTGTCCCGGTCCGGGCCGACCCCTTCCGCGGCGAGGAGGATCGCCTTCGGGTCGTTCAAACTGGCCTTCAGTACCTCGCGGGCCTGGGACTCGGCATCGTCGCGCACCCGGAGCAGCGGGTCGAACTCCTCGTTCAAGCGTTTCAACCGGAGGAGGAGGGGTACCAGGACGGGGAGGTCGGCGGGTCGGGCCGGACGCAGGTGGATGGGAACGGCGGGGGAGTCGCCTCCGCCCGGCGAGGGGGGAGTGCCGGACTCGTTCGCCCCGGTCACGGTGACCGCCTCCGGGCGGAAGGGCCTCCGCGGGGCATCGGGGGCGTCAGGTGGGCCCGTTGGAGGGCGCGCACGAGTTGCCGGGACCGACCCATCTGGGTCTCGGCCCGGTGGAGGAATTCGTCGTGGCTCAGCCGGCGACGGGCGATCCCCTCTCGCACCGCGGCGTCGGCGACGGCCGCGGCGACGTGCGGGAAGACTTCGATCTCCTCCATCGTCGGAAGGAGGTGGTCGCTCGAGAGTCCCAGGTCGGCGGCGTGGTGGGCGAGCTGACGCGCGGCCGCGAGGACGATCTCGTCCGGGATCGAGCGGGCCCGAGCGTCCAGTACGCCGCGGAACACCGCGGGAAAGACGAGGGAGTTGTTGACCTGATTCGGGAAGTCGCTGCGTCCCGTGGCGACCACCGCCGCCCCGGCGGCCCGAGCGATGTCCGGCCAGATCTCGGGGACCGGGTTCGCAAGGGCGAAGACGATCGGTCCCCGGGCCATCGACCGGACGTGGGCCGGTGTGATGGTGTTCGGGTCGGGGGTCGACGCCGCCAGGAGTACGTCGGCCCCCGCGACGGCGCTCGCGAGGTCGCCCGTACGTCCGGCGCCGTTCGTGCGGAGCGCGAGGCGGTACTTCCAGGGATTCCGTACGCTCAGTTCGTCCACGTCGGCCCGCTCGGCGTGCAGGATCCCCGAGCTGTCGACCAGCGCCAGCCGGTGCGGGTCGTGTCCGAGGGCGAGGAGGAGGCGCGCGGTCGCGATGTTGGCCGCTCCCGCGCCGAGGAGGACCGTCCGGATCTCCTTCACCGACCGGTGGGTCAACGTGAGGGCATTCAGGAGTCCCGCGATGGTCGCTGCGGCGGTCCCGAGCTGGTCGTCGTGCCACACGGGGATCGGGAGCCGCTTCTGGAGCTCTTCCAGGATCCCGAAGCACTTGGGGGAGGCGATGTCCTCGAGGTTGATGGCCCCGAACGCCGGAGCGATCCGCTCGACGGTGTCGATGATCGCGTCGGGGGCGGTCGCGTGGATCGGGAGCGGGACGGCGTCCACCCCGCCGAGCCATCGGAAGAGGAGCGCCTTCCCCTCCATCACCGGGAGAGCGGCCTCGGGACCCATGTCCCCGAGTCCGAGGACCCGGGAGCCGTCGGTCACGATCGCGATCGTGTTCCATCGGCCGGTGAGGTCGAACGAGAGCTCGGGGTCGGCGTGGATGGCCCGGGAGACCTCCGCGACCCCGGGAGTGTACCAGAGGGCGAAGTCCCGCAGGGACCGGACGGGGACCTTCGGGACGGTCTCGATCTTCCCCCCGTAGAATCGGGAGAGTTCGACCGCCCTCCGACCGAGCTCGTCCGTCTCGCTTTCGCGACGGGCCGACGCCCCCCGCGGACGGCTCCGCCGACGGGGCTCACGCCCCCCTTCCACGGGTGCGGGAACGCTCTCCGCCATGCCGAAGTCGTTCACCGAGGGGGCCTTTATTAACACTTTCGCGGAGACGTTTGGCGAGTTCGGCGATTGTCGGATGCCCACGTCACCGGTCGGGGTGCCGGAGATCCCTCCCACGGGGGTGGATAAGTACATCCCGCCGGCTCCCGTACCGGCTCCGGATGTCTTCGAACAGCCCCCCGGCCCCCCACCCCTACGTCCGTCCTCCCCGGGCCGGGGCGGTCCCCCTCATCGCGCCGCGGGTGCTCCGTCAGCTGCTCGACGGCGAGGGCCCGCCGCTGCTGATCGACGTCCGTCCGCTCCCCGAGCGCCGTCTCGCCCACCTTCCCGGTGACCGACATCTCCCCCTCGAAGAACTCGTGGCCGGCGTCGCAAGTCTGCCGGCCGACCGGGCGATCGTCCTCTACGACCACCTCGGTTTCCGGGCCCGCCGCGCCGCGGAGTTCTTGATCGACCATGGGTTCGGGTCGGTCGCCGCTCTCGAAGGCGGGATCGAGGAGTACGCGCGGGTGGTGGACCCCGGCCTCGCCCGGTATTCCGGGGACGAGCGGGGTTCGGACCTCATCGTCCGTCAATTGCCCCGCCCGGAGACCGGTTGCCTCGCCTACTTCGTCGGGGACCCCGTCGCGCGCGTCGGGGTCGTCATCGACCCCGGGCAAGATACCGCGCCCTACCAGGCCCTCCTCGCCGAAGGGGATTGGAAGCTCGCCGGGATCGTAGAGACCCACACGCACGCCGACCATCTGGCGGGTCATTCGGCCCTCCACCTGACGACCGACGCACCCATCCTCGTCAGCCACCGCTCCCCGGCCCAGTACCCCCACCAGCGCCTCACCGAGGGAGAGGCCGTGCGCTTCGGAAGCCAAGAGCTGGTCGTGCTGGAAACCCCGGGGCATACGCAGGACCACCTGACCCTGCGGCTGCGCGACCAGATCTTCACCGGCGACACGCTCCTGCTCGGCTCCTGCGGCCGCACCGACCTCGCCGGGGGCTCACCGGAGCGGCTCTGGGAGAGCCTCCAGGACCGACTCCTCCGACTCCCGAGGGAGACCGAGGTCTATCCCGCCCACTACGGCCCGCTCCACGCTCTCCCCGACCGGTACGTCTCGACGCTCGGGTTCGAGCGGGCCACCAACGAGGCGCTCAACCAAGGGTCGCGCGAGGCGTTCCTTCGGTACATGACCGAAGGCTGGCCCCCCAAGCCCGCACGGTTCGACGAGATCGTCGCCTCGAACCTCGCGGCGTAGCGGACCGCTACTCGCCGGTGCCCCCCGAGAGGACCTCGGGGCCGTTCGGTCCGACCAACACCGTGTGTTCGGCTTGCGCCACCAACCCTCGCCCCCGTTCGACGAACACGGGGTAGGTCTGGAGCACGCGGCGGGCGCGCGTCAACGCGGCCCGTTCCTCCGGGCGCGCCACCCAACGGAGGGTGAACGGAAGGGTCCGGAAGCGGGCGAAGAGCCCGGAGAGGACCGGGTCGCGCCCGCCGGGGTCGGACCGGAATCGAACGATGTTTCCGAAAGGACCGTTCTCGATGAGGCCGACCCCGTTGGTCGCGAACGGTTCGATCGCGATCACCTCGCCCTCCTCGAGCGTCGCACCGCTGACCCCCGGCACGTTCGGGACCGACTTCCCCGCGTGCAGGAGGTACCGCTCGATCGAGTGTCCGGTAAGATTCTCCATCGGCTTCAGGCCGCGGGCCCGGATCGCCGACGCGATCGCCCGGCTGATCTCGTCGACCCGCACCCCGGGGCGCACCTGGGCGATCCCGGCCCGGAGTCCTTCCCGCGCCGCCCGAACCAGGTTCTCGTGCCGGTGGGTCCCCCCGACCTCGACCGTATCCGCGGTGTCCGCGATCGCTCCGTCCAGGTGCGCCCCCACGTCGACCTTGACGAGGTCCCCCGGGACGAACGTCACGGTGTCGTCCGGGTCCGGCGTGTAGTGGGCCGCTTCGTCGTTGCGGGACAGGTTCGCGGGAAAGGCGGGCTCCGCGCCCGCGGCCCGGATGAGGGCTTCCACGGCGTCGGCCACGTCGCGTCGGCGCGCGCCGGGGATCGTGAGGCGCAACCCGAGCTCCCGGCCCCGAGCGGCGATCCGGGCCGCCTCGCGCCACTGCTCGAGATGCTCGGGGTACCGGGCCACGTTACCTTCTCGGGACGAGGCGAGGTCGGTCCTGCGTAACGTCGACCAGAAGGGAGGGTCGGCCCGAGGGGGAAGGGCCGCCCGGAACGTACACCGCCACGCTCTCCCCGAACGTCCGTCGCGCTGCCCGAGCGGTTCGGCAGGGAGAGTACCCATGGAGGTTCGCGCTCGTGGCCGTGATGGGGCCCACCCGTCGGGCCAGTTCTCGAGCGATCGGGTGGTCGGGGACCCGGAGTCCGAGACGGCCCCGCGGCGGGAGGACCGAGGGCGGAAAGGTGCGACGCGCCCGGGTCGTCGGAACGACGAGCAGCGTGTACGGGCCCGGGAGATGGCGACGCACCCACGCGCGCGACGCGGGGGCCAGCTCCGCCCAGGTCTCGAGCTCGTCCACGGAGCTGAGCGCGAGGGAGATCGGGGGGCCGCCCGGACGCCCTTTCACCTCTTCCAATCGCGCGACCGCCGCGGCGTCGGAACCGAGGGCCGCCATCCCGAGCAGGGTATCGGTCGGGTAGACGACGAGTTCGCCGCGCGCGAGGGCTCGCGCCGCGTCGGCGAGCGGGGACCCCATCGACCTAGGCGTACTCCTCGCCCACCCGGGAGTAGGCGAGATACTCGGTGGGTCCGAAGTAGAGCGCGAGCTCGCGGGCCGCCGACTCGGGCGAGTCGGAGGCGTGGACCAGGTTGGCCGTGATGCCGAGCGCCCAATCTCCCCGGATCGTCCCCGGAGCGGCCGACTGCGGGTTGGTGGCTCCGACGAGCAACCGCACGACGGAGATCGCCGACCGGCCCTCGAGGGCCAGCGCCAGGACCGGGCCCGACGTGATATGCTGGATGAGCGAGGGGTAGAACGGCTTGCCCTCGTGCTCCGCGTAGTGCCGTTGCGCGAGCTCGGGAGCGAGCTGGACCGCCTTGGCGGCCACGATCTTGAGCCCCTTGTGTTCCAATCGCGAGACGATCCCGCCGACGAGTCCCCGACGTAGGCCGTCGGGCTTGACCAGGACCAGCGTGCGCTCGACGCTCCCTTCCGCCATCGGTCGCACGAACCGGGCCGGGGCGTAAAGGTTTCCTCCGCCCGCGCTCGGGGGCGGTTTGGACGGTGGGTCCCATGGCCGGTCGCGGAGCGAAGAAGGAACGGCTCGCCCGGACCTTCGACCGGTCGGCCGCGCTCTACGAACGCGGGCGTCCCGGCTACCCCCGCTCGGCCCTCCGGTTCATCGCTTCGAACCTCGGGGTCGGACGGGGGTCGGTCGTGGTCGACCTCGCGGCCGGGACCGGGAAGTTCACGCGGGAAATCGTCCGGACCGGTGCCGCCGTCGTCGCCATCGAACCAATGGCCGGAATGCGACGGGAGTTCCGTCGACGGGTCCCCGACGTCCCGATCGTCGAAGGTACGGCCGAGAAGATCCCTCTCCCATCGGGGAGCGTGGACGCCGTCGTCGTGGCGCAGGCCTTCCACTGGTTTCGGGGACGGCTCGCGCTCCGGGAGATCGCCCGAGTGCTGCGCCCCGGAGGTCTGCTCGTCCTGGTCTGGAACACCCGGGACGACCGGTATCGTTGGTCCCGCGAGCTGACCGCGATCATCGAGGGCGCGGGTGGTCCCCGGATCTATGCCGCCGCCCACGGGGGCGACACGCTCTGGCGCCGACCGTTCCGCCGGGGGGCCAGTCCCTTCACGGGCTTGAAGAAGCGAACGTTCCCCCACGTCCAGGACGCACCTCCGGGGACCTTTCTCGCCCGGGCCCTCTCGGTGAGCCTGGTCGCGGCCCAACCCCCTTCAGTGCGCCGCCGGGTGGCCCGCGAGGTACGCACACTCCTCGCGACCGACCCGCAGACCCGGGGCCGGGAGTTGATCCGACTGACCTACCGTACCGAACTGTTCTGGTGTCGCCTCCGGGCCCCACGGCGGGTGCGGACGATCTAGCTCGCGCGGGCGTCGCACCCGTCGCGCCACGGGCACCGCGCACACCGGCCCGGAGAGGGGGTGGCCCGGCCGTCATAGGGCCGGTCCATCTCGGCGCGAAGGGCGAGCAGGTCGGCGCGGGCGACGCGGTCCCACGGAACGCGGAACTCGCCACCGTCCCCGTACCGCACCACTCCGTACGGCGGTGAGCGGCCCGTCGTCTCCTCGACGAGGAGACAATAGGCCCCCACCTGCACCCGATGGGAATACGGGACCCCGCGCGCGGGGGTCGAACGGCTCTTGAACTCGACTGGGACGACGCGCGCGTCCGGTAGACGCCGAAGCTCGTCCGGTCGGCCGGAGATCCGATACCGGGAGGAGCGAAGGACCGGCGCGGAATCCGACCCGTCGTCCACGGCGAGGAGGGTCCCGTACCGACGTTCGCGTCGCCCCACGACGACCGCCCGCATCCCGAAATACACCGCGGCCAACCCCCCGAGGACGAGGGCCGCTCCCACGAACTCGCCTAGAGCAGCCACGCCGAGCCTCCGAGGACGATGAGGAGACCCGCCACGACGAGGAGCCAGTACGCGACTCTCCACTCCGAGCGACGGCGTTCTCCGCGGAGCTGGCGGTGGTGAGTCCGGGTCCCGGCCCGAGCGCTCCGGACCGCGTCCGGAGTCGGCCCTCGCTCCGGAGGGTGATGCCGATACCAGTGCGACCGAGGGCAGTACGCGTAGTCCGCGAGGTCGGACGCGGAAACGTACCGGAGCCCCTCCGAAGGCATCGGGTGAACTGCGGAGCCGCGGAGAAATACGGCTTCCGCTCGAAGAGCTCGGTGGGGCGTGCCGGTCTACGCCTTCGGTGCCGCGGGGTCTGCGGGGGGTTTCTTGGTACGGGTTCGAGGCTTGGATGCCGGCGGGGGCGATGGGTTCGGGGTTTCGGTCTCGGCCGGAGCCTCCGGCCTCGGGGGAACCGCGGCGGCGGGCGAAGGGGTCGGCTCTTTCGGCGGAACGGCCGGTCGGACGGGTTTCCCTCGGGAGGAGGACTTCCCGGCCGGTCGGGCGGCGGCGGCCGATCGGTCCGCGGCCCGCTTCAGCGCATGGGCCCGGGTCCACTTCAGGCGATGGCCGACCCGGCCGAGGTGGAGCTGTTGCTTCCGGCAGGACGAGGTGCAGAAGTGGAAGATCGACCCGTCGCGCTTGACGAACATCGTACCGGTCCCCGGTTCGATCTCCGCGGCGCAGAACGAGCACTGGCGCTTGACGACCATGGTGGATCCCTACCGCACCGAGAGTTTGCGCGCTTCGCGGGCGGTCTCGCGCAGGATCAGGACGTCCCCGAGGCGGATCGGGCCGGCCACGTTGCGAGTGATGATTTTTCCCCGGTCCCGTCCGGCGAGGACCCGGACCTTGACCTGCGTCGCTTCGCCCGCCATGCCCGTACGGCCGACGAGCTCGACGACCTCCGCGGGGGATCCCTTGTCTTCCGCCACGGTCTAGCCTCCGGTCGGACCCTGCCTACTTCTTGAGGTTCGGGAACTGGGCCGCGATCTCGTCCAGGAGGGCCTTGGCTTCCCCCGGCTCCACGACCGCCACGCTCGCCGCCGACTTGGAGAGGCCGGCCGACTGGCCGAGCCGCTGCTTCTTCGGGACGTAGACGTAGGGGATCCGCTTCTCCTCGCACAGCATCGGGATGTGGACGAGGATCTCGACCGGGTCGACGTCCTCGGCCATGATGACGAGCTTGGCCTCGGACCGTTCGCTCGACTTCGTGACCTCGTTCGTGCCGACACGGACCTTTCCCGTCTCGCTCGCCACCTGGACGAGCTGCAGGGCCTTGTCGGAGAGTTCGGTCGGCGTCTCGAATCGTACGTAGATGGGTCGCGCCATGGTTCCTCGCGTCAGCGGAACCCCCATCCGGGGGGTCCTCGGCTCACGGGTGGGTGCGTAGGGGCCACGCTATTTAACGGTGCCCGAAGGGCCGACTCCCTTCCAGGGGATTCGCCTCACCCGGGGGTCCGACCCTCGTCCCCTACGGTCCCGGTTCCCCGTAGGTCGTCTCGGGCGTCGTGTCCTCCGGTTCCCTCACCGGTGGGTGGGCCGGAGGCGTCGCGGTCGGAGGCGACTCGGCTTCCCCCTCCCCGTACGTCGTCTCTGGTGTGGTGTCCTCGGGCTCCCTCGCCGGCGGGTGGGTTGAGCTGGTCCCGGTCGGAGACGACTCGGCGGGGGGTCCGCGGACGCGCCGCTTCCGGGCGAACAGTAGGCCGAGCACCAGGGCCACGAGAGCCAGCCCCACGGCCGCGTAGACCCAGAGCGGGAGGGCGGAGCCCGGACCTCCGGAGGAAGCAGAGGAAGCGACCACGGTGAGGGTCACTTGGTCCCCGACCGTTCGGTTCAACTGATCGGTCGCTCGCACGCTGACCGAGAACGTGCCCAGCACCGCGGGGAGGCAGCTGACCGTAGAGGTATTCGCACTCTGACATCCCGTCGGAAGGCCCCCGTACGCGTACGTCACCGCCCCGACCGCGCCCACCAACGTGACGGTGAGGCGGGAGGTCGCGCCGAGAGAGACCAACGCCGGCGAAGCGACGAACGACCCGACGGCCAACGTCGGGGGGGTCGAGACCGAGAGGGTGAGCATCGCCTTCGAACGGCCGCCCTGGAGGTCGGTGACGTTGACCGTGACGGAACTGTTTCCGACCGCCGTCGGGAAGCAGTGAAGGACGGCGACATTTCCACTGGTACACCCGCTCGGGAGTCCTGAGTAGGAGTAGCTCAGCGACGCCCCGGACGCGACGACCGTGAGGACGGTCGTCTCGCCGAGGTAGATCGAGCTCGCCGACGCGGTGAAGGACGTGATGGTCGGGAGGGGGATCCGATACACCGTGAGGGTCGCGTTCGCCTCCGCGGACTTTCCGTAGATGTTCGTGGCAGTGACGGTCACGGTGTAGTTGCCGACAACCGACGGGGTGCAGGCGAGGGCCGAGATGTTGGCCGATGCGCACCCCGTGGGGAGTCCGGTGTACGCATAGTTCATCCAACCGTACGCCCCGGTGGCCACGGTCTGGAAGACCGTTCCGCTCCCGTTCGGGATGCTCGGCGGGACGGCTTGGAACGAGGTGATCACGGGATTCGGGTCGGGCAACACCTGGAGCGTCAGGTTGGCGGTCGCGGTCTTTCCGTAGGCGTTGGTGACCGTGACCTCGACCGGATAGCTTCCGAGGACCGTCGGGGTGCACCCGAACGAGGAGAGGTTCTGGCTCCCACAACCGGGGGGCAGTCCGGAGTAGGTGTAGGCCAGCCAGCCGTACGCCCCCGTCGCGTTGACGCGGAGGACGCTCGCGTTATGGAGGAAGATCACCGAGGGGGTCGCCGCGAACGTCTGGATCACCGGAGACGGGGCCACGCTCACGGAGAGGCTCGTGTTCGCGAACGCCGTCACGAGGTTGGCGTTGGTCACCGTGACCTCGATCGTGTAGGAGCCCGACCCCGTGGGGGTGCACGCCAGGGACGAACTGTTGACGGTCCCGCACCCGGCCGGCAACCCCGTGTAGGCGTACGCCAGCCAGCCATACCCACCCGTCGCGTTCACCATCAGGGTCGTCGCATTCCCGAGGAAGAGAGAGGGCGGGTTCGCGGAGAACGAGTGGATCTGGGGAGCCGGCAGGGTGTGCACCACCAGGTCCGTGAAGGCGGTCGTGGACCGTCCGGCTCCGTCGGTCACGAGGACCTCCACGCGATACTCGCCCCGCGAGGTCGGGGTGCACAGGAAGGAGGGCCCGTTCGTACTCGAACATCCGGGGGGAAGTCCGGAGTACGCGTACGATAGGGAGCCACTCCAACCTTTCGCCGTGACATTGAACGTGGTGCTTCCGCCGATCTGGACGCTCGCAGGGGCGGCCGTGAACGAAGCGACGTATGGGGCCCCGGACGAGTTCGTGGGGAGGATGGAGATCCCGCCCCCGAGGACGTTGGCCACATAGAGGTCCCCGTTCCCCGGATCGTAGGCGAGGGACGAGGGACCAGCCCCCACGCTCACATTCCCCAACGGCGAGAACGTCGTCGCGTTGTAGAACGTGAGGTTGTCGGTCGCGTAGTCCGCGGTCACGACCTCTTCCGTCCCGCTGAGGTAGGTCACGTCCGTGGGATCGGCCGTGCCGAGCGAGTAGGACGTGAGGGCGCGGCCGGTGCTCGCGTTGTACGCACCGAAGTAGGAGGGACAGAAGAGGCACCCCTCCGCGACGACCATCGCGTTGGCGGCCGGGTCAAAGGTGATCGCCTCGGCCCGTCCTCCCGCGGGAAGCGGAACGTAACCGGTCACGTTGTCGGTGAAGGGGTCGATGATCGAGATCGTCGTGGTGTACCCCCCTGCGGTATTGTTCTGGATCCACAGTTCGCCCGTGACCGGGTCGTATCCGACCGCGTTGGGCGCGCCGCCGAAGGGGATGGTCGCCATGGTCAGGAGCGAGGTCGCGTTCACGACCGTCACGTAGCCGTTCGGCTGACAGAAATTGTCGACGTAGACGAACTGGTTCTCTGGGTCGTACGTCGCCCCGGAGGGGCTGCAGGATCCCGTGGCGAGGTTGGTGATGAGGTGGCCGGAGGTGGAGTTGACGACCCGAACCCCTGCCGTGGCCGCGACGAAGAGCTCGTGGAGGCCCGCAGCGTAGACGAGGGGGGAGGCGGACGGAAAGCTCGAGGCGGTAGGGTTCTCGTAGAACCCCCCGGTCCCGGACGGGCCGCTCAGGTTGAGGACCGTCCCGTAGGTCTCGGCGGTGGTCAGGAAGCCGGACCCGCGGAGCGGGTCCGCCACGAGGGTGGAGAGGACCGCTCCCGTCTCGATGTAGGTGATGCTCCCGAGCCCCGCGCCCGAGAGCACGCTCACGTTGTATCCCGCGACATCGAGGGCCCGAGCCGTCGGATCGTAGACGAGCTGGTTCGCGCCGTTTCCCGCGTAGACCGAGGGGCCAACCAATCGGGTGAGGAGGTTGACCGCCGTCAGGTTCGGCGAGGGGTACTCCGTCAGGTAGAGGGTGTGGAGGGAGGCATCGATCGCGAGCGCGGTGGGAAGGCCCGAAAATCCGATGGGCGCCAACAGCGTGTCCGTCGTGGCGTTGGCCTCGGTCAAGTTTCCGAGGGAGGCGCCGCCGGCCCCGTACGTGAAACTCGCGATGTAGAACGTCTGGCCCCCCGGCGCGACGACAAGGCCGACGCCGGTGTTGGCGTAGGTGACCGAACTCAACCAGGCAAAGGTCGTGGCGTTGAAGATCGAGACGTTGCTCACCGAACTGTCCATGACCAGGAGCTCGTTCGTCAATGCATCGAATGCGGCGGCGAAGAGATCGGTCCCGAAGGTGACGTTAGTCTGGACCGTAACGGCCGTCGCGTTGATGACCGAAAAGGCTCCGTCGCCGTCGGCCAGGAAGACGTTGCCGGTGATCGTGTCGAGGGCCAGCTGCTCGGTCGAGCCGAAGGCGTTCCCCGCCGTGAGATTCGCCACGACTTGGTCGGTCGTGGTGTTGATGACCGAAACCTCCCCCAAACCCGAATCGCCCACGTAGAGCTGGTGGGTCAGCGGGTCGAGCAGCATCGTGGAAGGGGTGGCGCCGGCGGGGAGGGAGATGATCGCGACGACCCGGTCGAGCGTCAGGTTGATGACGTCGACCCCGTTGTGCGTCCCGCCCCCGCCCGTGGCCGCGACGTACAGCAACTCGCGTCCCGGGTCCACGGCATCGCTCAGGTCGTTCGGTCGGTTGAGCGGTTGAAAGTTTCCGCCGACTAGGGTCTGGTTGAAGACCACGTAGGTCGAGTTCACGGCAGGCACGCTGGGAAACGGTGGGGGCACCGCCGGCAGGCCCCGCGACGTTCCGATGCTGGAGAGCTGATCTACGGGGGTGAATGGTCGTCCGGAGTGGTTCCCAGCGAGCGCATTCGGCACCATCATCCCCGAAATGACAAACCCTGTGACCAGTATCCAGGCAAGGATGGTCGGGAGACGGCTCCGATTCGCGCGAGAAGACCCGGTACCACCGGGGGGCACTCGAACTGGCGTGGCCACCGGAAGTTCTGAACGCTGGAGTGAGGCGGGTCCGTCCGAGAATTGAGTCGACACCCTTTCGCAGCCACCCCCGTCGCGTTGTACCCCGAGCCACGCACACCGATAGCCCTCACGGTCGAAGCCTCCCTCCCGCCCCCACGGGGCGGAGCGGCGTCACCCTTCGGTCGACATCAACCCCAAAGCGAACGCGGCCCGCAACACTCCGATGTGCGTGAAGGCCTGGGGATAGTTTCCGAGCGGCTCCTTGGCCACAGGATCGAACTGTTCGGAGAACAGGAGCAACGGGCCGGCCACGTCGAGCAGCGCACGCCAGTGGTCGAGGGCGCGGTCGGTCTGCCCGCTCTTCGCGAGCGACTCGACGAGCCAGAAGGAACACAGGAGGAAAGCGCCTTCCGGACCCTCGAGGCCGTCGTCCGACCGGTAGCGCTGGACGAACGGGCCGCGGCAGAGATTCTGCTCGATGGCCGCGATCGTGCCGAGAACGCGTGGGTCGTTCGGGGGCAAGAGCCCGTCCAGCGCGATCCGCAAGGCGCTCGCGTCCAGCACGGGCCGGTCGAACGCCTGGACGAATGCTCCCTGACGGTCGTCGAACCCGCGCGACAGGATGGCTGCCCGGATCTCGTCCGCGCCCCGGCGCCACCGGTCGATGGGCTCGGTCTTGCCGAGATCCTGCGCGATCTGGATCGCCCGGTCGAGCGCGACCCAGCACATCAGCTTCGAGTGGACGTAGTGCGCCGGGCGGGTCCGGAACTCCCATATCCCACTATCCGCGAGGGGCCACAGTTCGAGCGCCCGCTGGGCGAGCCGTTCGATGGTCGGCCATCGGTCCCGGACGAACGCCGGGTCGACCTGCTCGAGGAGGCGGGCCGAGTCGAGGATCTCCCCGTAGATGTCGAGCTGCCGCTGGTCGGCGGCGGCGTTGCCGACGCGAACGGGGCGGGAGTTCCGATACCCCTCGAGATGCGTGAGCTCCACCTCCGCGGGCGGCGCCTGCCCGTCCACGGTGTAGACGGTCCGAAGCTCGTCGCCCTCCTGGAGCTGAGCGGCCCGGTCGAGGGCCCATCCCACGTACGCCCGGGCCTCGCTCAGGTGGCCCAGCAAGAGGAACACTTGAGCGGTGAACGCCGCGTCCCGGATCCAGACGTACCGATAGTCCCAGTTTCTCGGTCCCCCGAACCATTCGGGAAGGGAGGTGGTCGGCGCGGCGACGAACACGCCCGAGTCGGCATACGAGAGGAGCTTGAGGACGAGCTCCGAACGTTCCACCCAGGGGTGCCACCGGGCGGCCACTCGGCGCAGGGGGGCGTCGGTGGGGGAGACCCACCCGCGCCAGTACGCGTCGGTCACCGACAGGAGGTTGGAGGCGGTCGGCTCCTCGGGGGGAGGCTCCCCCCAACGGACCTGGGCGAACTTCGGGCTCCCGGGTTCGACCCTGCCGGTGGAGACGACGCCGACCCCGTCGGAGCGCCAGGGCCAGGGCGACGTGAGGGACAGCCGGGCCGCCCCGCTGTGCGCGACCGCCAACTCCCCCGACACATTCCAGCCGGGGACCGAGCGACCGTAGTCGAACCGCGGGTCAGCCTCGATACGAACCTCGATGGGCGCTCCCCGGGCCAGGAGGCGCCGGACGATGCGCGGATCCCCTCCGATGGTCGCCCCCTGGGGCCCCATGGGCATGAAGTCGGTCAGTACCAGGGTGACCGCCCGCCGCAACTCGAAGAACGTGGTGAGGACGTTCGTGCCCGGGACGTACTGCTGGTGAGAGACATACTTCGCGACGGGCGCGACCTGATGGAATCCCCCGTTGGGCCGGCCGAGGAGCCGGGCAAAGACGCTCGGACTGTCGAACCGGGGCAGGCAGGCCCAATCGACCGACCCGTGCCGCGAGATCAACGCCCCGGTCTTCTCGTTCCCGATGAGTCCGTAATCGTTGACCGTCAGGGCCGGCGGTGACCGCTCCGGTCGGTCGTGGGGTGCGGCGGCAGCCGTCGACGCGGCGACGGGCACCGAGTCGGACGTCGACCCTGGGGGAGTACCGTTCACCCTGGGCCTCCCCTCACGGGAGGCGGTCCCCGCCCGCGGGGTGCCGGCGCACGCGGTGGAAGTGACGGGACCGCGAGACCCTTCGGGAGCAATCCGTAACTATTCCGGGGCCCGTCGTGCACGATCACGATGACTGCACCGACTCCGGCACGTAACGAGGACTCCGTGCACCATATCCGTTTCCGCGCGGGGAAACCGACCCGAAGCCCCCGGGGGAGTGCGCCCTCCGCGGGGACCGCGAACCCGGAGCGGAGGGGACGCCGCCCTGCGGGGCCACTACCGGTAGGCGTCCGGTCCCGCCGAGACAGCCCGCCTCCACGACCACGGGCTTTCGTAAGCGATCTCGATCGCACCCTCCTGCGTCCGGGGGGTCGACCTACGGAGTGGGCGAGGGCAGCGCTCCAGACGGCGCGAGCGATGGGCCTGCGAACTATGTTGGTCTCCGGTCGTACCTATTCGGACCTCACCCGCCTCGCGCGTCCCTTCGGTGCGTGGGACGCGCTCGTAGCGGAGAACGGGGCGGTCGTCGAAGCGCCTTGCGGGTCGTCGCCACTGGTCCTCGGGAGCGGAGTGGGCGCCGCCGTGCGTCGTCGACTCCGGACCTACGCGGGCAAACGCCCGGAATTTGGAAGGGTGGTCGTCTCCTTCCCTCGACGGGAGCGCCGCTACTTCCTACAGGCCTTGCACGGGCTACCGGTCGATATCATCGCGAACGTCGACCGGCTGATGGTCCTCCCCCTCGGGGTGACGAAGCGGTCGGGCGTCCGTCTCGCATTGCGCCGTCTCGGGTTGGGGGGAGCGGGGTATGCGGCCATCGGAGACGCGTCGAACGACCTCGAGCTCCTCGACGGCGCGTCACTCTCTGGCGCCGTAGCGAACGCGGAGTCGACCGTGCGGTCGACCGCCGATTATGTCTGTCGCGGGTCGTTCGACCGCGGGGTCCTCGAGTTCGTCTCGGGCCCGTTGTGGGCGCGGGTCGGAGGCGGACCCCCGTGGCCCGGACTCACCGGCGGCCCGCTCGGACACGGTCGAGGACCTCGGTAAGGCGCTTGTTCGTTTCGGCGGTGATCGCGTCCCGGTCCTCCGGCCGCCGGAGCATGAGCGTGAGGGTGAGGTCGGTGGACTGCGGGGAGCGCGCCTTGGTCGTGACGACGGGCGGGAACCGTGGGTCGAGACGTGCCCGGAGTTTCGAAAGGGTCTTCAGAAGGTCGCTCTCGAATGCCGGCAGGTCGATGTTGCCGCTGATCGAGACGGGAATGATGACCTCCTTCCACGCCTGAGGGGACGTGTTCACCACGACGTCATGGATCATGGACGCGTTCGGGACCGAAACGAGCTGCTCCTTGTCGGAGAGCAGCACGGTCGTCATCGGGTTGATCTCGATGACCTTTCCCGAGTACCCTTTCACTTCGATCGTATCGCCGACCTTGAAGGGCGTGTAGATGTCGGAAAAGTACTTCGCCCCGTAGTTTCCGAGCGGGTCCCGGAGTGCGACGAGCGCCGTCACACCGAGGAGGGCGACCACCAACAACAGGATGTCCGGACTCACGCCGAGCGCCTGGAGGGCGAGCGTCCCCCCAATCAGTCCGACCATGACGACTGCGAGGCGGCGGGCGGCCACCGCCATCTGGGGACTCCCTCCTCGAATCAGACGACCCACCAGCCATCCGACCAACCAGGCGAGGAGGACGGTCAGGGCGACGATCACGGCGACCGGCCAGTACGGTAGGAGGAGGTTCAGGAGCGATGCGAGTCCGATCACGAAGCCTCCGTGACGTCGGTCAGCAGCTCCGCTTCGGCCCGTTCGGCGGCGTCGAGCGAACACTTCTTCGCCGTCACTCGGCCGTTCTTCGCCAGCCGGGCGCTCAGTTTCCCGGAACGGTCGTCCAGGAGTCGCTGCATCTGGTGCACGAGGGCGCCGGGCGCGTCGGGAGCGAACAACAGACCGTTCCCACCGTCCCGCACGAGCTCGGCGATCCCGGCCCGTTCGGTCACGATCACCGGCCGCCCGTGCAGCCAGCTCTCGACCGCAACCAGACCGAACCCTTCTCGGACGGAAGGGAGAATCGAGAACCGGCAGCGTTGGTACATGCAGTCGAGCTCCTCCTGCCCGAGGTGGCCGGTGAACACCACCCGTCCTTCCAAACCCCGCTCTTTGACCATCTCCTCCAGGTGGGCCCGCCAGACCGCCGACTTCGAAAGGCCGAGGCCACCTTGGGACCCCGAAAAGCTTCCGTTGCCGACCAGCACGAGCTTGAGGAGAGGATACGACAACGCGAGGGTGGCCATCGCGTCGATCACGAGGTCCTGTCCCTTGATGGGGTCCATCCGACCGACCACGAGCGCCACCTCGTCCGCGGGCTGGAGGCCGATCCGTTGGCTCGCCGCCAGGATCGGCCCGTTCTCGGGAAGGGAGTAGTCGGCCGGATCGACGTACGGGTAGAGCCGGACGATCTTCCCCTTGGGACGGAGCGCGAGGAGGGATTTTGCGTAGCGTCGGGCGCTCACCACGACGACGTCGTAGCTGTTCAAGTAGGTGGAGAGCATGGATCGCCACTTCTCGGGGATCGTGGACGCGTCGAAGGGGATGTGCCACCGGAAGATCTTGGGCTTGAGCGTCGAGAGCATGTGCCCCACCGCGAGCTGCTGGAAGTCGTGGATGTAGAAGGCGTCAAAATCGAGTTCCTTGTCGAGGCTCCGAATGAGCTCCGCGGTGAACCGATTGTAGTACGCGTATTCGGAGAACGCGTCCGACCAGAACAGGTCGTCATGCTCCTCGACCGCATCCAACTCGTGAATCCGGCCCCAGATGGCCTCCTTGACCTTCCCGTATCCGGCCATCCGGGCGTTCTCGATCGAGAGGTTGTGGAGTGTGAGCTCGCCGATGCGGATCAATCGGGGGCCGGTGGGATTCAGCGCGACCCAGTGCGCTTGGTCTAGGACCCGTTCGTGCAAGAGCCGGCGGACTAGAGGGTAGACCATCCGGGTGACGCCCCCCGGGGAGTACCGGTAATCGATTCCCTCCCGAAGGCCATCGAGCGTGGAGGGCGCGCCGGCGGCCTCGTTCCCCCGGACGTCGTCCGTAGGAGGCAAGAACTGCACGAGCGGGGTCTGCGTGTTGATACAAATCGACAGTGGAGGCAAGGAAGCACCCCCTCCGCGCACCGAACCGATGGGCGCGATGGGGCATAGTATCTTCTGAGTGAAGTCCGCGCCCAGGACCGCTCGTTGGACCCGCCGGGCGGAGTTTCCCTGCGAGGGAATGCGCCGCGTTCGACAATCGTGGTTCTTCGGGCCGAACATGCCGGCGATCGCCGACAAAATTCGCCGGAAAACGGTCCCCGCACCGGCGCTGGACAAGGGTTCATGTACGGTGAAAACCCCTTCCACCACGGAAGCCCGTCCGCCCCCGGCTCGTCCGGGGCTCGTCGGACGGAGCGAACTAACGGGAGGTGAGAAACATATGGAAAATAGACTCGAGCGCGCGATGGGCCATCTCTTCGGGCTGGTCGGCGGCCTCCTGATACTCCTCGGGGGCGTGGTGGCCGCGACCTTCGGTGTGGCGGATCTCGTCCTCGGGCGTTTCGCAGGAGCAGCGGCCGACCTCGGTGCGACCATCGTCCTGCTCGTCGTGGGGTCTCTCGTCCTGGTCTTCGCCCACCTGGCGGACCGCCAGTGGAAGGAGCGCCCCCTGACAAGTGGTGTATTGCTGGTCGTGCTCCCCTTGATCGGGTGGGCCGTCCTCGGCCTGGGGACGAATGTGGTCGCCCTCGTGGGCGGAATCCTGGTCGTCCTCGCGGGCGTCCTCTACTTGATCGAGCCCACCGAGCATGCGGCGCTGGTGCTTGGATCCCACGCGTGATCCGACCACGACGTCGCCGGTTGCGCGTTCCGCCGGGACGCCACCCCCAACCCCTTCCCCCTTTTTCCTGCACCCCTCCCTCCCCGCTGGCCCCGGAGGGAGCGGGGCGCACCCCGCACATCGAGACGGGGAGTTCTAGTTCGACAATCGGGGAAGTTTCGCGCGCCCAGACCGTCAATCGCCGAGCGCGCGCCGGGCCCTCAGACAAAACTACTTGGACCAGGCCGTCCGTAGCTTGATTCACTCAACAGGGAGGGAGCAGGATGGGAGAGAGCTGTTCAGTATGCGGTGCCCCGTTCGGATCCGCGGCGGCGCTGGTCGAGCACATGAAGTCCGGGCATGGTCACGATACGGCCGCGCAGACCCTGGACATGAACCCGGAGTCGCACACCCCCGGATTCGTCTGTGGACTCTGTGGAACCCGATTTCCGACAGCGATGGCGCTGGCCGACCACAACCTTCACCGCCCAGAACGTCGGGCGGCCGAGGCTGCGAAGCACCCGCCCCCAAGTCCCGGCTAACCGTATCACCCGGCGCCGCTCCGTGGGCGCCAAGGAGAATACCCTGCCTCGGTTCTCCGTGGCCATGGAGCTCCCTCCGTCCCTTTCCCGGTTTCTTCTCGAAGGCTCGGACCCGAGTGTGCGGGTGGGCGTCCTGCAGGACCTGCTCGACCGGCCAGCGGACGACCCGGAGGTCGCGACGGCCCGGGAGGAGATCGGCCGCACCGGCTGGGCGGCCCGGATCCTGAACGACCAGCAGGCCCGGGGCCACTGGGAGACCTTCCGAGAACAGGGGGACGACCTCTACCTCCCGAAGTACATCGCCACGAATTGGCGGCTCCTCGTCCTCTCCGACCTCGGGTTGACGATCGACGACCCTCGCATCGTCCGAGCGACGGACCTTCTGCTGAAGTACTGGGGGAAGGAGGACGATGGGGTCTTCGGGCAAGCCGGCAGCGAGCTGTGCGTCACGGGGAACACCGTCCGGATGATGGTGCGATTCGGGCGCCTCGAAGAGCCGGCGATCGGACGGGCCGTCGAGTGGCTGACAGAGACCCAGAAAACCGACGGTGGCTGGCACTGCTTCCCCTCCGAAGCCGGCACCCTCGACTGTTGGGAGGCTTTGGCGGCGTTCGCCACCATCCCTCCCCGTCACCGGGCCGAGAAGGTGCGGCGAGCGATCGTCCGGGGGGCTGAATTCTACCTCGAGCGCGGCCTACTCACCGAGAAGGACGGGTCGACGTACGCGCCGTGGCACCGGCTCCACTATCCGGTCCACTACTACTACGACTTGCTCGTCGGCCTCGACACATTGACCGCGCTCGGGTACGGTGAGGACCCGCGCCTCCGGCCCGCCCTCGAGGAGCTCTTGGCGAAGCGGAACCCCGACGGAACCTGGAGTTGGGACGCGGTCCACCCCGACCTGGCGCCCGACGACCCGTACCATCCGCGCCCTCCGGTCTACCCCTTCCTCCTCGAGCATCCCGGCATTCCCAGCCGGTGGGCGACCTACCTATCCTTGAGGGTCCTTCTGCGGTCGGGAGTGCCCTTCGCCCGGTGAGCGGCCGCTCGGGACCGATGTTGGAGTGCGCGGGACCAGTTCCTTCTCTCCCTGGATCCACGTGGTCTCGGGTCGGAACCCGAGCCGCTCGTTGATCGCCCAGATCGGGTGATTGAGCGAGTCGTTGTTGGTCAATAGAAACCGGTAGCCACGGGTCCGGGCATACTCGACCGCCCGACGCTTCAGCTCGGAAGCGATCCCCAGGCCCCGAAACCCCGGATGGGTTCCCGTGAACCCGACCTGGAGGGTATCCGGTTCCGCCAAGTCCCGGTCCATGACGGTCGAGCCCACGTATTCGTCGCCGCGCCGAGCGAGGAAGTAAGCGTCCGGGAGCGCCCCGGGTCCGTTCAGGTCGAATTCGACGAATTCCTCGAACGAGACGGGAGAGTACTCCCCCATTCGAGGCACGTCGGCGGAGGCGGCGGTGCAGAGACGGAAGGCCCGCTGCCGAACCTCCGGTCGCTCCCTCCCTTCCTCCGCAAGCGTCGTCAGTACGATCCCCCGGTCGGCCATGGGCCGTGTACGGTCGGGGAACTTCGATAGATCCGCGCGGGCCACGTCCAGGCGAGAGCGCCACGCTTTCCGTCGTGGCACGAATCCACTCTGCTCCATGAACCGGACGGCCCGGGGTTCGTTCTCGCGCACCATACTCCACAGGCAGATCGCGCTTCGCTGCAGGACTTCGTTCTCCAGGGCCGCGTAGAGCTCCCGACCGATACCTTGGCCTTGAAAATCAGGGTGGACGGCGACGTAGAGTTCGAATTTCAGGGGATGGAAGTTGAAGGAGGTGTGCTGCACCACGCCGTAGGCCACCACGGCGCCCGTCCGTCGGTCGGCCGCCGCGAATCGGAGGCTCACGTGACCGACTCCGGTGGTCGCGGTCTCGATCCAGTGGCGGAGCTCTTCCAACGTGTGGGGGTGGAGAGGGTCCACTGCGGTGTCGATCCGCACCTCGGCTTCGAGGTCGGATTCCGTATACGGGCGGATGGAATAGAGCGCACGGTCCACGGGAAGGCCTCGCGACCCGAGGCACTCACCCCCTCATAGGGGCCGCGAAGCGCGCGTCGGGTGGCCCGCCGGGGTGGACCCCCGAATGCTCGACCGTGCCCGCAGCGCCTGCCGTCTTCGGGGAGGCGTCTACCGAACTGGGTCCGGTTCTCGAGAGAGTTGATAGACGAACATCCGATCGGCTGGTGTCTCCGTGACCGCGCCGGTCGTCCGGTAGAGCTGCACGGCGGCGTGGTTGGCCGGATCGGTGACGGCGAAGACTTCCTCGTACCCTCGAATCCGGCAGTCCCGAAGCAGGAACCGGACGAGTTCCCGACCGATGCCCCGGCGGCGGAACGTCGCGTCGACCGCGATCTCGTAGAGGAACATCTGCTTCCGTTCCGTTTTCAGCTGCCGGAGCTCGGTCCCTCGAAGGAACCCGACCGCCGTCTCCCCATCGTACGCCAGGAGGAAGATATTCCGGGGGTCCTCCAGGTACGCCCGGACGGCCGAGGGGTCCGGAGGCTCATCGAACAAGTGGCCGGCTCGAAGGATCCTATCCTCGTCTCCCGGCCCGAGACGCTCGACGCGCATCGTCGCCCCGAGGGTGGATCCGTACATGCGTTCTGGGGTGCGACGGCAGCCGCACCGCTGATCGACCGACGGACTCGATCGCCTCCTTCACAGACCGCGCGAGCCCTCGGAGAGCGACGAGCTCACTCGCATCGCGCTCGATCGCTGCAAGTCCCTCCTGCCGAATCCGATATGCTTCGTTTGGCCTCCTGGATGGGACGTGGGAGGCGCTCACCTGAGGATCGTCGCGCTCGGCGACTCGACGACGGCAGGAACGCCCGGTTTCCTCTCCCCTCTCGAGGCGCCCCCAACGGGGGCGGGGAATCCCGAGAGTCAATTTGCCTACTGGATGATGAACCTCCGCCCCGAGTGGACCGTCACCAATTGCGGAATCAATGGAGAGACCTCCGGCGACGTTCTTCGGCGCCTGCCCCGGGACGTGCTCCAACACCATCCCGACTACGTCGTGATCCTCGCCGGAGTGAATGACGTCTTTCGAGGGATCCCCCCCGAGTCGACCCGGGCCAACCTTACCGCGCTCTACGCCGGGGCCCACAGCGTCGGCATTCGGGTCGTCGCGGCGTCGATCCTCCCGTACAACTCGATGTCTCGTCGCCAGGCCGAGGAGATGCGAGAGCTCAATCGTTGGATCCGGCAGGTCGCCCACGAATCCGGGCTCGCCTTCTGCGACACACATACCCTCGTTTCGGACGCGCGCGTCGCGGACCGGCTCGCCGGCTCACCCGATGGATTCCACCCCGACGTGAACGGGTATCGGAAGATGGGCGAAGGTCTCGTCCGTACGATCGGCGCCGCGGAGTCGGGGACCGACCCGTAGGCCGGCGCGCCGGCGCCCGAACGCTAGGCCTTTCCGGGGGGTCGGTAGCTTCCCTTCCCCGCTTTGGATAGGGAGTCGACCAGTTCCTTGGGGGAATACAGGCGAGTGGTCCTCGACGATCGGAGGGCTCCGCTCGCGACCGTCGTCAGGATCATCGCGTTGGCCGTCGAATCGTCGGGAGCTTCGATGATCGCGGTGCCGTCGAACTCACCCATATGGAAGTACAGGGATACCAGCCGTCCGCCCATGGACCTGGCGGTGGCTTCGATGGCCGCGGTCCGATCCTCCGGCTTCTTCACGAGCGCGGTCCACGATTCCATACTGTACGCGAACTGAAGCATGTACATCGGCATCGAATCCATCCTCTTCGCAGCTCCCTCTCCCGAGTACCTTCGCTGCAGATTCTCTGACGGTTTCTGTCTACTTACCGCTTCCGGGAGGGCCGCCTCGTTCTCCGGACTCCCGGGAAGGGAACACTCCCAATACTCGCGCGAGTTGCCGGTTCAGCTCTCCTCCCCATGACCACCGTAAAAACAATGGCGACGCACGACGTCGTCCGGGAAACCTACCCTCGGCCGGTCACCGAGAAAGATGAGCTCGGCATGGCCGTAGGACGAGCGATCGATGAGACGCTCTCCCACTTCAGTTACGAGTTCGCGATGTTGCGCAAGCCCACCCGTACGGCCATGAACCGAATGGCCACGGAGATCCTCGATCGGGAGCTCGCGGACGCCGACCTCACGCTCGCCCCGGCCGAGCGCGAGCAGCATCTCGCGGCGATCTCCGCGGTGATCCAGGAGTTCCGCAAGAGCGAGGTCATGGGCCTGTCTCGACCGAGGAGCCGGTTGGTCTTGATCAACGAGCGGGTCGGCGTCTACGCTCAGCCGGATTTCTGGGATGGCCGAGACCGGTTCTACGAGATGAAGAGTTACCACGCGGCCCCGATCCCTCCCGACGTGCTCCTCCAGGTACAGCTCTTCCAGTGTGCCTTTCCGAAGTTCCGTGCCTTCCTGGCCTGGTTCGACCGTCATGCGACTCCGGTTGTGACGACTATCGACGAGCTCCCGCCGCTCGGGCCCGAGTCCCTGGAGGAAGTCCTTCGCCTCGCCTATCGGGTCGGCCTGGAGAAGGGCACGGACAAGGTTCTGGAGTATGTCGACAGCCCCACGGTTCGATACTCCCTCACGACCTAGCCCTGCGGGGCCCGCTCGTAGCGATGGGTCGCTCGCACCTCGGGGTCGGCTCCGCCGTGCGGT
>JAKIWQ010000040.1 GCA_022749935.1 Thermoplasmata archaeon
GGAGCTCCTCGCGGAGTCCCAGAAGTACGAGGCCGAGAAAGCCCGTCTTCTCGCCGAGCGGACCCAGCGGGTCGCGGCGGTCCAGAACGACGTTCGCACCCGTACCGAAGCGGAATCGCGCCGGGAGCGGGCCACGCGGGTAGCGGGGGCCCGGATGCAATCCCGCAAGCTCGAGTACGAGGCCCAGGAGCGGGCGATGAACGACTCGCTCGGCGCCGTGCGCAACCTCCTGGGCAAGTACACCGAGGGGGACGAGTACCCCGAGGTCCTCCGCCGAATGTTCGCCCTCGCGACGGACGAGCTCGGCACGGACCTGCGCGTCTCCGGGCGGACCGAGGACGCGACCCTGTTGCGGTCGCTCGCAGGTCGTTCGTTCGACCCCACACCCGCGCCCATCCTAGGAGGTCTCATCGCTGAGACGGCCGACGGGTCGCGACGGCTCACCTTGAGCTTCGACGAGCTGCTGCGACTTCGAGAAGATCGCGTGCGCTCCCTCCTTGCCTAGCACGGCGGCGGGCATGGCCGGTTCCCCCTACGCGAGCGCCCTCGGCCGGTTCAAAGCGCTCCAGCCGACGCTGCTCCCCGCCGACGCATTTCCGCCGCTCGTCCGGGCCAAGGACCTCTCCGAGATCCTGAAACTACTCGAGCCGACCGCGTACGGTCCCGAGATCGCCCAGGCAGGCGCCACCTACCAGGGGGCCGCCGCCGTCGAGGTGGCCGTCAACCGCCTCTTCGTGCACCGACAGCTCCTGCTGCTCGAGTCGGCGTCGTTCGCGGGCAAGCCGCTCATCGAGGCGTACTTGCGTCGCTGGGACATCGAGAACATCGGCCTCGTCCTCTCGGCCAAGTCGGAAGGACGGTCCGTCTCCGAGAGCGAGACGTTCCTCGTCTCGAGCCGGGAGATCCCGGCGGGGCTGTTCGCGGGCGCGATGGGTCTCGACGACTTCCGGACCCTCCTCGCCCTTCCCAACATCGAGGCGGTGGCGACCGGCCTCGTGCGCTTTGGGTACGGGGGCGTGCTCCTGCCGCTCCTGGACGACTACTCCAAGACCCGCGACATCTTCCCCCTCCTCGCCGCCCTCCAGCGTCAGTACTACGAGCGGGTGCTCGACGCGGCCAAGTTCTTCCAGGGGGACGAGTGGGTGATCCGGGAGTTCCTCCGGTCGGAGATCGACCTCAAGAACGTCCTCCTCCTCCTGAAAGGCAAGGCCGCGTCGCTCCCGGTCGAGGTCGTGCTCGAGCGGTTCCTGGACGGTGGCGAGCTGACCCGGGACCGGGTCGCCGACCTCTACAACGTGCGGGACGTCCCGGAGCTCGTAGCGCAGCTCGAGGGGCGGTTTCCGGCCCTCAAGGACGGGCTCGAGCGGTACGGCGCCGAAAAGAGCCTCGTCCCGTTCGAGATCGCGCTCACCCGGGAGCGGACCGTCCGGGAACTGAAGCGGCTGCGCAGCTTTCCCCTCTCGATCTCCATCCTCTTCACCTTCCTGACGCTGGCCGAGCTCGAGCGGGCGGACCTCCGGAAGATCATCTACGGGAAGCTCTACGGGATCGCGCCAGACGAGCTCGAGCGGTCGCTCGTCCTCCCCCGAGCGTAAGGGTGGGCCGCCGTCTCCCCCCAGGTCCGGCCTAGGTCGGGCCCGGGGCGTCCACCGCGCGCCCGGCGGTGTCGACCGCCGAGGGCCGGGTGTGGGTCCGCATCGAACCGAACGGCTGGAAGGGGCGACCGTTCCCCTCATAGAACTTCGAAAAGTGCTCGACAAAGATGAGCCGCGCCCCTTGGATCCCGGGCTCGAAGACCCCGAGGATGAGGTTGAACATCTGGCCCACCACGAGGATGAGGACCCCGAGGACGATGTAGACGAGGTGGAGCGCGACGGAGGACGACGACCCGACGAACATCCCGTAGGACACCGTGTTGATGACGAGCGCGAGGATGACGCTCGCCAGCAGGATCCCGACCAGCCGCAAGTAGGAGAGGATGTGGCTCACGATCTCGGTGAGCGCCATCAGCCCCTGCCCGCCTTCCCCCGCGAGGATGAGGCCGAGACCCCCCACGAGGCCGGCGACGGCGAGGTCCGAGATGGGGCGCGCGACGGAGAACGAGTGGTAGATCGTGAGGAGGCCGAAGCCGGCCACGCCCCAGGCGAACACGATCCCCCCGATCTTCGCGATCAGTTCGCGGCGGTGGTGGTGGAAGTAGGCTTTCAGCGCACCGAGCGCGAAGCCGAGGGTCACCATCCCGAGTCCGATGAATCCCGCCAGGAGGAGGAGCTTGGACGCGGAGTGGAGCGGGTCGAAGAACCCCGTGTAGAACGGAAGGTGGGCGCCGAAGTAGGAATTGAACACCACCCCGAGGCTGATCCCGAGCAGACACCCCGGTAGGAGCGTGCGGGCGAGCAGCTGCATGCCGCTCGGGCCCATGATCATCGTCACGAAGCCCCGGATCGAACCCGGGACGTGGCGGCCCCCGGGGAATCCGGCGATCATCCAGAGACAGATGCCGAGGATGACGACCCCGTACCCGGCGTCGGCGAGCATGAGCCCGAAGAAGAGGGGGAACGCGAGAGCGAAGATCCACGTCGGGTCGAACTCGGTCGACTGGGGAAGCGAGTAGAATTTGATGAAGAACTCGAACCACCGGACCCCCGGGGGGTTGTCCATCAGGGTGGGGGGCTCCTCGGACGTGGGGATCCGCGAGACGTCGATCCGGTCCCCGACGCGCTGGCGGAGTGCGGTCTCGAGCGCGGCGTAGTTCCGCCGGGCGACCCAGCCCTCCAGCGCGAAGGACGACCGGCCGGCGCCCATCCGGGTCCAGGCCTCGAACTTCCGGTTCTCGATCGCGAGCGCCTCTTCGAGCGAAGCCACGCGGGAGTACCAGTCTCGAGAGATCGCGGCCAATCGGGTCCGGATCTCCGCGAGCCGGGCCTCGACCGCGTCGCGCCGTCCGTTCAGTCGGGGTAGCTCGGCCTCGATGGTCCCATCGAGCGGGGGGATGCCGGCGAGGTGGACCCCCGACTGCTGGGCGATACGGCTCACCGCATCGGCCTCCTTCTGGGGGACGGCGAGGAGGAATCGGACCGATTCCTTCTCCCGGGGTCCTGGCAGCAACACCGATTCGCCGAGGGCGTTCACCTCCCCCTGGAGCTTCGCGAGGGCATCCGGCGACGACTCCCCGAAGAAGGAGAGGAGTTGGGCCGAGCGGAGGAGGCGGAGAGGGCCGGTGAAGTACCGGTGGCGTTCGAGAAGTTGGAGAGTGGTCCGCACGTCGCGGCCCTCGGTGAGGAGGGCGTCCTCCTCCCGTTTGAGCTCGAGGACCTCCGGGTCGATCGGCACGGCGGCGGCCGCCCGGAGGATCGCGTCCAGCGAGGGGAAGGTCGCGGGGGGCCCGGCGGGCGTCGGGGGGAGGGACGCCTTGAGCGTGCGGAACCGGAGGAGTCCGTCGGAGACCTGACGCTGGAGCTCCCCGCCGTGCTCCGGTTCCAACAGTTCGAGCGCCTCCTTCCGCAGGGGTTCGATCTGGATGACCCCGCGGTCGTGCAGGAGGGCGACGACGGTCTCCCGATCGGTCTTGAGACCGAGCAGTCCAACCTTGACCATCGGAACGGGGCGGAGGAAACCCACGGACTAGGCCCCAGGGCGCTTGCCGGCCGGACGGAACTCGGCGAGGACGGCGGTGAGGATCGCCGCTTTCTGCGACGCGAGCTCGGCCGGGGTCTTTCCTCGGATCTGGTCCGCCCGCTCCGTACCGCTCGCCACGATCTTCTTTGCTTCGAGGTCTCCCCCCCGCTGGGCGGTCGTCAGGAGAGCCTCCCGCTCCCGCTCGGCGTCGGCGCGGGCCTGGAGGACGGCGCTCTCGTTCTCCCGGGTGAGAGTCTCCAGGGCACTCTTGACCTTGGCCCGCAGGTCGGCGATCTTCTTCTCGAGCTCCGCCTCCGTGGTCGTCACGTGCTTGATCGGCGCGAGGGAGTCGCCCGGTGCGGTCGCGGTTTCGCCCGACATGGTCAGATCACGTGCGTAAGATAGAGGAGGTAGAGGAGGGCGGCGACAGCGCCCAGGCGGAGCGCCCAGAGGACGCGAAATCCGCGGAGGTAGCGCAGGACGCGGTCCGGGTGGTTCGCGAGCGCCGCGGCCGGGGGTGGAGTCGCGATCCCGTAGGCGCCGGTGAGGTTGAGCTTAGGCACTGGCGGCCTCCGCCTGCTCCATCTTCCGCTTGACGGTCTTCAGCATGCTGAACGAGTCCCGCTCGAGCTCGTCGAAGCGGAACTTGATCGTTCGCACGGTCGCCTGGAGCCGCGGGATCAGCACGTTCTCGATCGCGCTCGCACGGCGCTTGGTCTTCTCGATCTCCTTCAGGAGGCGTCGCAGAGCGTTCTCCTTCTCGGCGATGTCGAGAATGACCTGGTAGATCCCCTGGAAGTGGCCGATGGACTCCCCGATGGAGGTCGGAAGGTCGAGGAGCGCCGCCGGCGGGACCGGGGCGTAGTTTCCCGAGTCCACGCGGGGCGTGCGGACGCCCATGACGTTCTTGGTCGTCACGTTCACCCGGGCGAGTTCGGGGAGGAGCATGGAGACGTTCTCGAGCCGGGTGGGGCCCTCCAGCATCTCGGCTTGACGGATGGACGCGTAGCCCCGCGCGATCTTCAGCTGAAGGCTTCCCCGGAGCTCGAGCGCCTGTCGGCTGAGCTGGAAGAACTCCGCGATCAACGCGGAGCGTTTCAACTTCATCAGGTTGAGACCTTTCCGTGCGAGGACGATCCGACGACGCGTCCGAAGGAGCTCGAGGCGGGTCGGTCGGACCTCTTCGCCCACCATCGCCCTCCTCCGGTCGCGCCCGTCCGACCTAGGCCGCCCGAGGCTTGGGTCGGTAGTACTGCTTGATGAGTTCGGGCTTGATCCGCTTCAGCTCGGACTCCGGGAGTTCGGAGAGGATGTCCCACGCGAGGGTCAGGCTCTCGTCGATCGAGCGGTCCTCGTCCGGGCGCTGGTTGACGAACTCGTTCTCAAAGCGCTCCGCGATCTTGAGGTAGATCCGGTCGGTGGCCGTGAGCGCCTCTTCTCCGACGATCGCTGAGAGGGCGCGCTGGTCTTTTCCTGTCGCGTACGAAGCGTAGAGCTGGTCGGCCACACCCCGGTGGTCGTCCCGGGTCCGGCCCTTCCCGATCCCCTGATTCATAAGCCGGGACAGCGAAGTGAGCACGTCGATCGGAGGGTACACGCCCCGGCGTTGCAACTCCCGGCTTGCCACGATCTGGCCCTCGGTGATGTATCCCGTGAGGTCGGGGATCGGGTGGGTGATGTCGTCCGCCGGCATCGTGAGGATGGGGAGTTGGGTGATCGACCCCTTTCGGCCGTGGATCTTCCCGGCCCGCTCGTACAGCGTCGCGAGGTCCGTGTACATGTATCCCGGATAGCCGCGTCGGCCCGGCACTTCCTCTCGCGCCGCAGCCACTTCTCGAAGCGCCTCGCAATAATTGGTCATGTCCGTCAGGACGACCAGGATGTGCATGTCCTTCTCGTAGGCGAGGTACTCGGCGGTCGTGAGCGCCATGCGCGGGGTGATGATCCGCTCGGCGGACGGGTCGGAGGAGAGGTTCATGAAGACGACGGTCCGTTCGAGCGCCCCGGTCGACTCGAACTCCTTCAGGAAGAAGTTCGCTTCCTCGCTCGTGATGCCCATCGCGGCGAAGATGACGGCGAAGCTGTCGGAGGAATTTCGTAGTTTGGCCTGACGTACGATCTGGGCGGCGAGAAGGTTGTGTGGAAGTCCCGCGCCCGAGAAGATCGGAAGCTTCTGCCCGCGCACGAGCGTGTTCATCACATCGATGTTCGAAAGACCGGTCTGGATGAACTCGCTCGGCTCCTCGCGGGAGACCGGGTTCATCGCGTTCCCCACGATCTCGAGCTTCTGGTCCGAGACGATCTTCGGGCCGCCGTCGCGCGGCTCCCCGAGGCCGTTGAAGACGCGGCCGAGCATCTGGTCGGAGACGGGCAGCGTCGCGACCTCCCCGAGGAATTTCACGCTCGTGCCGTTGATGTTCATCCCCATCGTGGGGCCGAAGACCTGCACGATGGCGAGCCCCTTGCGGGAGTCGAGCACTTGGCCCAGACGACGGTCCCCGTTCGGTAGGAGGACCTCCACCATCTCCCCGTAGGCCGCCTTCTCGACCTCCCGCACGAAGAGGAGAGGGCCGGTGACCCGGTCGATGGTACGGTAGTCGATAGGTACCGCCCCGGCGACCGGTTCCTTGGCGACGCGCTTGGCACTCGCCATCAGGCTGTCCCCCCCAGGTTCGTGACCGCCTGGGCCATCTCGAGTTCGAGACGGTCGAACGCGGCCGCATGGTCGGTCTCGGGGATCGACTTCATCCGAGAGAGCTTCTCGCGCACCGGGAGCCGCTGGATTTGCTGTACGGTCGCGCCCCGGGCGATCGCCTCCTGCTCTTTTTCACCGAACGAGAGGATCGCGCGCAACATCCGGTACTGCTTTTGGATCGAGGTGTAGGTGTCGACCTCGTCGTAGGCGCTCTGCTGAAGGTAGTCCTCGCGGAGCATTCGCGATACATCGAGGACCGCCTTCTCCCGTTCGGGGAGCGCGTCCACCCCGACCAGCTGGACGATCTCTTGCAGCTCGGCCTCCTGCTGGAGTGTCTGGATGGCCTTTTGGCGGAGGGCGGTCCAATCAGCCGCGATGTGGGTGCGGGCCCATGGGTCCAGGTCCGCGGCGTAGAGAGAGTAACTGTTGAGCCAGTTGATGGAGGGAAAGTGCCGACGGGAAGCCAACGATGCGTCGAGCGCCCAGAAGACCCGCGTGACGCGTAGCGTGTTCTGGCTCACCGGCTCGGAGAAGTCCCCGCCGGGCGGACTCACCGCCCCGACCACGGTCACTGACCCCGTCCGGTTCTCTGGTGAAAGGGTGACCACCCGGCCGGAGCGTTCGTAGAACTCGGCGATCCGGCGTCCAAGATAGGCCGGGTACCCTTCCTCGCCGGGCATCTCCTCGAGTCGGCCGGAGATCTCCCGCATCGCCTCGGCCCACCGACTGGTCGAGTCGGCCATGAGCGCAACGTCGTAGCCCATGTCCCGGTAGTACTCGGCGATCGTGATCCCGGTGTAGACGCTTGCTTCCCGCGCGGCGACGGGCATGTTCGACGTATTGGCGATGAGGATCGTCCGATCCATCAGCGGTCGACCGGACTTCGGGTCGAGGAGGCTCGGGAAGGTCGCGAGAACTTCGGTCATTTCGTTGCCGCGCTCGCCGCATCCGACGTACACGACGATGTCGGAATCGGCCCACTTCGCGAGTTGTTGCTGGGTAACGGTGTTGTGAAGGAGAATCCCACCGAATCCACCTACAAAATTGCTCCCGAATTCTGGGACGGAGATGTCGTAGACGTCGAACGGGCCATCCTTCTCCTCGACCACCTCCGCGACCTCGTCGCAGTAGAGGTAGTCCAGGAGGCGGACGAGTCGGGCGGCCGCCCCATCGGAAGGGCTGGCCGCGGTCCTTGTCCGGGGAGATGCCATGAACGTGCGGAAAGTCGATGCGCTCATGCGCTCCGCATTTCCGAGATAGTTGTGGATTTCAATTCCGTCCTCGAGGAGGGTCGAGTACCGATAGTGGGCTCGGTAGAGGGATTCGATGACCTCCCGTGTGAGCGGGACCACGTCGATGGCCGTGTAGGTCGTCTTCCGAGACTCTATGTATCGACGGATGGCTGAGACCCGCGGAGCCTCCGAATCGAGGGCAGCGACCAGTCGAGCCAAGTTGGGGATTCCCCGCACAAACAGCCGGAAGTACTGTTCCCCATTGACCCAGCGATGGGCAAGCGTGGAGACGATTCCGAAACGGGCCAGCGCATAGACCAGATCGAGTTGCAGACCACGGCTGTGGGTGCAGAGCTCTGTCTCACCATCTGAGAATCCCCCGTCTCCCAGATAGTATCCTCGCAGGAAGCCAGCCAGTACGGGATTACTTGAGGACTGGACGGTCGCTGGGATCCGCTTCCCCGCGGAGGACCGCCCGGTGCCGAGCTCGTCCAATAGGGACACGAGCAGCCGACTGTGGAGAAGGATGTTCGGTGTCTTGCTCTGCTGCCGTTCGACCTTCCCTTCGAGCCCGAAGAGGTTCTGAGCCAATACCTGGAATCGAGCGAGCAACGTCTCATCCGAGTTGGTGAAGACGACGGTGCTCAGCCCGCGAACGTACCCTTCGGCAACGAAGAGTCCGAGGAACTCGGCGAACTCGACCGTCATCACCGGGGGTACCGAGATGTTCTTGCCACGGCGTTGGAGGGGCGGAAGAGTGACCCGCACCTCGGAGTCGGTTCGGATCTTCGGTAGCTGACGAACGGAGGCCAGGTAATCGCCCAGTCTAAGGTCCCGAGCCATGGTTTCTCGGAGAACTCCGTCGGCACCGATCGTGAACAGGCGGTGGACCGGGGTCACCCGGACACTCCGACCGGTGCGAGTCCTGACTCGAATCAGGGAGTCGCTCTTTCCCTTGTAGAAGGTCTGGGTTCGGCTCTTCGCCATCCGATCGCCAACCAACGACACAAGCTCTATGGGGGACTTCAATCGAAGCCACTCATCGCTCCCGTCGACCGTCCGTTTGGCGTCTTGGCTAGCGGTTGCATGCAATTCCTCGATGGGAACTACCGTTCCGTTTCCGAGGAGGACCGGAGTATCCCCCGCCACACACTTTCCCGACCCGAAGGGTCCCGGGATACAGGCGGTGCCGCCTTTGGCGACCGGGAAGAAGGTGTCGATGACACGTTGTCCGGTGATGAGAGGGATCGTCGGCGCAAGCTTCTGAGATACCGGCCGGGGAATCCGGACCACCCACTTTTGGGTGAGTCCCAAAGGCTGCGTCCCGGCGGCGGTCTTGAGCGAGCCGATCGAGTCCCGGATTGTGTACGTGCCGCTCTTCAGCCCGGTGATCGTCCCGCGAACTCCCGGCGGGACCATAATCTTGTGCAGGATGAGCGGTGTCTCTTGTACGGTCCCAAGGATGGCACCCGGCGAAACCTCGTCCCCGACCTTCGCGGTAGCTGTGAACTCCCAGGTCTTCTTTTCGTCCAGCGGCGCGGCGACGAACCCCCGTGTGATGAAGTCACCCAGGTTCTGCTTGAGCACTTCAAGGGGACGCTGGATTCCGTCGTAGATGCTCGTGAGGAGCCCGGGTCCGAGCTCTACCGCGAGCGCCTGGCCGGTATTCTCGACCTTGTCACCCGGCCGGATCCCGGTCGTGTCCTCGTACACCTGGACGGTGCAGGTTTCCCCGACCAATCGGATGATTTCGCCGACAAGGCCGAGATCGCCGACCCGGACCACGTCGTACATCTTGGCCCCCGGGAGTCCTTCAGCGACCACCACCGGCCCGGAAACTCGCGCCACGACTCCCATTGGATTCTCCTAAACTAATGCGGCACGTTCAACGAAACACCCAGGACCCGCTTCGCGAGCGCGGAGATGCTCTCCACCTCGTACTCGCCGGTCGGCGCTGGCACGAAAACGACCAGTGGGTGGAGCGAATTTTCCGCGTGGAACCGTTGCGATTCTGTCAGCGTGGCCCGCACGGACTGGCTCGCGATGACAAGTGAGGTCGACGGGTCGGCGACGACGCGCTGGAACTCGGTTTGGGCGGTCCGTGGCGTGACTTCCACGACATCACTCAATCCAATCAGTCGGAACCCGATGGCGAGTTCGCGCTCCCCCAGTACTACCGTGCGGTGGGGGGCGTCGGTCCTCTCGACCATGGCGACCTCCGCGGGGTCCCAGCCTATTTAACGGCTACTCCGGGGACGTGGGGAAAGGCAGAGAAAGTGTGTGAAATTGAGGCCTCTGGCGGGCTGCAGGGGGTCGGTTGTGCGAGGGGATTCTCGCCCCGAATACATCCATCCGGTTGCGGAACGCAGGACCGGTGGGGCTACTCCCATACCGAGAAGTGGACGTGGTCCTCGTCGTCGGTGATGAGGATGCACTCCCCCTCGCACGAGAACAGGCAGGCTTCGCAGACGATGCACTCCGGTCCGTTCACCGCAAGCGACTTCTCGCCTCGAAACTGGAACTTGGCCGCGACCTTCGGATCGTCCACCACGTCGGGGATCTGATCGCGTGGCTTCAGATCGAATACATTGACCGGGCACACGTCTCGGCAGTGCGCGCAACCCGTGCACTTCGAGAGGTCAATGTCGACCTGAACCATCGAGGACGGGTCCGGGCTCGCTGACCTATTACGGTTGTGCCGGAGTCAACCGTTCTCGGAGGCTTCCTAGTGACGTCCCGCTCATCTCGGTCGCCTCCGGGGAACAAGTCGGAGACCCTCGCCTACGTTTTCTTTCACCGTCCCAAAAGGAGTGTCGGCGCGAGAGAGTACGTCCGGGCCCTCGTGCGATTCCATCGCGGACTGGCCGTGGCCCACCCGGACGGATTTCAGGAGAGCGCGGCGTTCTCCTGTTCCCGGGCTCCCTGGAAGGAGACCCGACCGGGACCCATCTACCTCGACTGGTATGTGGTGGACGGATTCCCAGCGCTCGACCCCCTTCGCGAGGTCGCCTATCGTCCGCCTTGGGTCGGGATGCATCGGGCGATCGCCCGACGGGCCGATGTTGGTTGGGGTGCCGTGTACTCGGCCCGCTCGGAAGCTCGGGCTCCAAAGCGCACCGAACGCCTTCGGTGGTTTTCTTCGACTGAGGCTACCGTGGCATGGTTGGACTCAAGGGCGCGTGAACCGGTGTCGGAAGGGACCCTCTGGCGCCGCCAACTGGCCCTAGGTCCGAGCCCGGAATTCTGTTGGGCCTCGGAGGTACCTACGCCGTCCTCGCTCCGACGCGCGATGGTCGAGTCGAAGATGGTCACCCTGTTCGGTTGACTTCACCCTGTGGTCCACAGCCGGTGGACCGTAGTCAGCGACGGAAGCCCCCTGGACCCCGATTGTCACTTCGAGTCGGCAGGGACGGTTCGGGTTGCCACGACCCCTGCGAGCGCTGTGAGGATGTACATCCCTAGGAGAAGGTCGTAGAGCCACGGAATGTACGGCTTGACGTCCTTGTAGGCGGTCACGCCGAACAGATACTGGGAGAACTGGCTCATGTTCTGGAACCCAACTTGGGACCAGGTCTCCACGATCGCCAGCATGGCGACAATGGCGAGGATCGTCCAGAGGAGACCTCCAACCACTACGTATTTCCGGGTTGAGAGCGATCGGCGCTTCAGCGCCCCGAGGGAAACGGTCGACAGCACCGCGGCGGCGATGATCAGATCCAGGATCCCTTCGGCCAGGAGCCCGTACCAATGGGAGTAGTACCCCGAGCTCAGGCTGCCAAAGTCGGTCTGGAGGTTCTTGTCGGTCGCGAGCATGACGACCACGACGATGAAATCGAGGAACAGCAGCAGGCCGAACGCGGCCACGCGGCTGCGACTCAGCGTTCGGGTTCCCGAGCCTGCCTCGTTTTTCTCATCCGACATCGGTCTGTTCTCCCTCGTTTAGCCTCAGCGCTCCCGGAAGCGCTGGGCCGGCCGGATCGCGGAGAGTTCGTGACCCAGTTTGCGAGGCATGGGGACGAACGGGGAAGGTCGACCCCCCTATTAGTCGAACGAGCCGTCGGGAGCGGGCCACCGACACTCTCGGCGGGGCCATCCACTCCAAGAAGGGTCCGAGAATTCTAGCGCGGTAATCGTTAAAAGGGAGGCCCGGCCTCGCCGGCCTCCCCCTATGCGGCCCCTCGACGTCCTGCAGCAAAGCCTGCACAAGCGCGTGCTGGTGGAAATGAAGGGCGGACGCTCGTATCGCGGCGTGCTGGACGCGTACGACCAGCACCTGAACCTCGTTCTCTCCGCGGCCGAGGAAGTCGTGAAGGAGCAGGTCACGCCCCGGAGCGGGGTCACCCTCGTGCGGGGCGACTCGATCGTCTACATCTCACCGTAGGAAGGTTCGAACCATGGGAAAGGGAACACCGTCCCGCCGAGGGGGCAAGATCGTGCACGTCATCTGCCGACGGTGCGGCCGCCACTCCTACCACCGCCAGAAGGCGGTCTGCTCCTCGTGCGGGTTCGGCGATACGGCCCGCCGCCGGGGCTACGACTGGGCGAAGTTGCGCTGATCGTCCGGCCCGGTCGGGGTCGAGAGACCCATGGATTCCCGCTCACGCTGAATCGGAGCGGTCGGTCCACCGCGCGGGAGATTCCCACGCGAGGGCTCCGGAGAGTCCGAAGGGACGGCTCGGGTGCGCCGGCTACGTAGACCCGACCCTTCGCGCTCGCATCGAGCCCGTCGTCCGCCAGGGTGATCCCGAGGTATCGGCACAGGCGGCCCGGTCCCGACGGGTTGCCCACCCGAACGTCGAGCGGGACCCCGGCCCGGAGGAGAACCGCTTCCCCAGGGCGGGTGACCAAGTTCGCGCAGACTACCTGGTGGATCCGGAAGACATAGAGCGTCCCGGGAGTACCGAACATCGAACGATTGCGCGCCGTCGGACCGCGGAAGGCGTGGCTCGCCGGGTCGCCCGCCACGTACGCCTCGACCTCCACGAGCTGGACGGACCGGTGCCCGTCCGGTCCTACGGCATGAAGCTCCCGACCGAGGAGATCACGAGCGACCTGCGTCGTGGGTCGGTCGAAGAACGACCTCCCCGCGCGACCGTTCGACCGGTTAGAGGATCTCGCCGCGGTCGACCAGCGGTGCGCCATCAACGGCTACGGTCGCCTCCCCGAGGGTGAGCCAAGAGAGGAAGGGGCACGCGTTCGTCCCGCCGTAGGAGGAGTTGCCTCCGATGGCGAGGGTGACCGAACCGGCTTCCGCGTCCTCCGCGTGCGGGACGCCCGGCGCGAGGGCGGGGTTGAGTCCGAGGGCGCAGATTCCGACGATGTCCCGACCCCTCGAAGCCCCAGCGAATTCCGCCTCGAACGCGTCGGCGCCACCGGTGTACCAATAGTGACGCAGCCGTCCCCGCTCGAGGTCCCACTGGCCTCCCTCGACGCGACCTGAGGGGAGAAAGCTCGGTCGGTTGGCGATCGCCGTCCCTTCCGCCGAGGTCTCGTCGACCGCGACGACGACAGACCCGGCGGGCATCGTCGTGACGTTCCGGAGCCGCCGCACGTCCTCGGCATCGACCACCCCGTCGTCCACCCAGGGAGAGCGGCGCCGGAGCCGCA
>JAKIWQ010000041.1 GCA_022749935.1 Thermoplasmata archaeon
CCGGACCCCACGGTCTCCACGAAGACCACGTCGAACCCGGCGGCATCCAGGAGCCGGCTGACCTCGCGGGTCGACGCCGCGACCCCACCGGACTCGCCCCGGCTGGCCATCGACCGGAAGAAGACCCCGTCATCGTTCGCCTGGCGTTCGAGGCGGATCCGGTCCCCCAGTACCGACCCCCCGGAGAACGGGCTGGACGGGTCGACCGCCACCACACCGACCGTCTTGCCTCGGGCCCGCAACAACCCGAGGAGAACGCTCAGCAGGCTCGATTTCCCGACGCCGAGGGGCCCGGTCAGGCCGATCACGGGCACCGCGCCGGTCCTCGCGTAGAGCGCCCGGAGGACGGGGGCGACCCGTGCGTCGCCGTTCTCGACCGCGCTGATCGTCCGGGCCAGGGCCCGACGGTCGCCGTTCACGATCGATTGGGCGAGCGGAGGCAGCCGGGGCGACCCCGTCATGCCCCGCCGCGAGCCAGCCGTTGCGCCGTCGTTACGATCTCCGTGAGCGTGGTTCCGGGACCGAAGATGGCGCGGATGCCGGCCTTCTTCAATCGACGGGCATCCTCATCCGGGATGATCCCTCCGGCGAACACGGGGATGTTCCCCGCCTTCTCCGCTTTGAGCAGGCGCAGGATCTTCGGGAAGAGCGCCATGTGAGCGCCCGAGAGAATCGACAGCCCGATCAGGTCGACATCCTCTTCGAGGGCGGCCCGGACCACCTCCTCGGGAGTCTGGCGGAGTCCGGCGTAGATGACCTCCATGCCCGCGTCCCGTAGGGCCCGGGCGACGACCTTGGCCCCCCGGTCGTGTCCGTCGAGTCCGGGCTTGGCGATCAGGACCCGAATCGGTCCGGCCCGTCCCCGGCGTGCCAATGTGGTGCCTCCCGACGCTCGGACCGAGGCCGCAGAAAAAAGCTTTCCCTCGGACACAGGGCCACCCCTCAGAGCCAGGCGAGTACGTCGATGATCCAGTTCCCCCACAAGAGCGCGCCCAGCGCTCCTGCGGCCAACAGCACCACGAACGGGAGTTGGGGTCCGACACGGATCCTCGGCACGCCCCGGGCCTCGAGCTCGCCGGCGACTCGAACTCGCCACTGCCGATCGTCCTCGGAGGTTTCGATCGACTCTTCTTCCTCCCGGTCCGTCGGGTAGACTGGGTCACGGACCCACACGAACTGGTGGGGCAGGTCGGCGACCGGAATCGTGTAGGTGGTGAACCCCGTCCCCACGGAAAACTCACCTCGTCGGGCGTTCCGGAGCGCGACGGCGACAGGAATGAACGCCGAGAGGAGCGCGGCGTCCATGAGCAGGTTGACCGCGAACGGGAAGATCGACGCCGCGAGTTGGCCATTCGCGGGGATCGACAGCCAGGGCACCGGAAAGAGCGGAACCAACAGGCCGGCGATGATCAGGGCCTTCGCATCGGCTCCCCCGTAGAGCACCCCGGCCTCGAACAAGACCCGCGCGACGACGACTGTCACCAGGAGGGCGACCGCCGTCGGAGGGGTTCCGCCCGGCCCGAGGCCGAGGCGAACGACCCCGACGCCGACCGCCACGACGACCCCGAGGTAACCCAGGAGTTCAAGCGCGTCCGCCCACCGTTCCATCCATTCGCCCCCGTGGGCGTCCCACGGGATCACGTGTTCGAGGGCCAGACCGGCGACCAGGACCCAGATCAAGGTCGACCAGCCTCCGTCGGTGGAGAGGACGATGACCCCCCCGAGCGCGCCGACGATCCCCAATCCCTGCCAGAGCCAGTCCGGCACCTCCCGCGTACGGGCGTCGAGGAACGCCGCGAACCCGAGGCCCCCGAGAAGAACGAGGGCGCCCAAGTCGAGCCACAGCGGTCCTGCGCCGCCCAATCCGGTCCTCTCCGGCCCGCCGACGTGGCGCCTCCCTCTTAAGGGCGAGTTTGGTCCCGCATCTCCTCCGGTGGTTGTTTTCTACCTCGCCGGGTCTAGAACGCCGATGGTCGCTTCGACGCCCGACCCTTCCGGAAATCTTGCGGGCCCCCCCTCGTCCGCAGACTCCCCACCCCCGTCCCGCCCCGCTCCGGCCCCGGGTCGTCGTCCCCGACACTTCCTCCTGCCGGTCGTGGTCGTGGTGGTCGCGATCGTGGTCGTCATCGGGGTCCTCGCGGCGTCGGGTGTCCTCTTTCGAAGTTCGCAGGTCAGCACCACCGAAGCCTACTCCACCCTCAGCGAGGCGGAGTCGGTGGCCGGACCGGCCGCGAGTCATGCGAGCTCCGGGAGCTGGAGCACCGTCGTCGCCGTGGCCATTCGGACGTCGATCGGGATCTCCCTCCCTCTCCTGGCCCTCCCCAGCGTTTCCAACTTGACGTCCGGATGCAACCTGACCTCGCTCCCGGGAGCGCCGGCCAGTGTCTCGATCGATACGACCCCGACGTCGGCGCTGGGGGGACACGCCGCATTCTGGCTCCTGATCCTCTCCGACGGGCGAACCGGGTTGCTGGCCGTCTCCGTCGACCTCGGTGCGCCCTCGGCCCTGTTTTCCGTGACCGGTACGGGGTGTGTGTCCAGCTCGAGCATGCTGGTCCCCTTTCCCTCCTCCGCGGGCGATTCTCCGTCGATCGTCGCGGCGGCCAACAGCTCGGGGGGCGCGGCCTTCCTCGGGCAGCACCCGACGGCGACGCAACTGTGGGCCGGCGTCGGCGGCGTGTCCGTCGGGAGCTTGGTGAAGACCTCCCCCATCTGGGCTGTCATCTACACCTCCTGCCCCGTCCCGTACCCGATCAACGAAACGGGGGCGGACTTCAACGCCACGTTGGTCGGAGCCTCGGTCCTCTCCAGCTCGGCTGGTCCCGTGAACTGCGCCGCGGGCCTCGGCTCATTCTTCCCGGTCCCGCCGACCGGACTCGGCCTCCTCGCCGGCGTCGCAAAAGCTATTTAAAGGACCTATCGGTCGCGCGCCGCACCCGAGGCTGAATGGTCGAGTACAAGCTCGTCATCTCCGAACACGCCCTTTCGATTGCCCGTACCGTCGCCGACCCCCAGGCGGCCGGGTTCCTCGGAAAGCGGATCGGCGAGACGGTGGGTGGGGAGTTGATCGGCGCCGCCGGGTACACCTTCCGGATCACCGGAGGGACAGACAAGAGCGGGTTTCCCCTCCGCCCGGGTCTCCCCGGGGCACGACAGACACGACTCTACGTCGGGGATGGATTCGGATTCCAGGCCCCTCGGCTGGGAATGCGCAAGCGCCGGACGTTCCGCGGAAACACGATCAGCGAGGACACCGTCCAGATCAACCTCGTGGTCGAGCAGAAGGGCGGTAAGCCCCTCGCGGAGCTCTTCGGCGCGTCATGAAGGTACCGCGCCAACCCGAGGTCAACATCGGCCTGGTCGGCCATGTGGACCATGGCAAGACCACGCTCACCCAGGCGCTCACCGGCGAATGGACCGACCGGCATTCCGAGGAGTTGAAGCGGGGCATCTCGATCAAGCTCGGATACGCGGATGCGGCCTTCTTCAAGTGTCCGAAATGTACGCCGCCGGCGGGGTATTTGGTCGAACCTACCTGCCCCGAACACGGCGGGGAGGCGAAGTTCCTCCGGGCCGTTTCGTTCGTCGACGCCCCGGGCCATGAGACCCTCATGGAGACGATGCTCTCCGGCGCGGCCATCATGGACGGGGCGCTCCTCCTCGTGGCCGCGAACGAGCGGGTCCCGCAACCCCAGACCCGGGAGCACCTGTACGCTCTCGACATCATCGGAGTCCGCAAGGTCGTGGTCGTCCAGAACAAGATCGATCTCCTGTCGAACGAGGAAGCCGAGCAGAACTACCGCGAGATCGTCGAGTTCCTGAAGGACACGCCCGTCGCGTCCGCGCCGGTCATCCCGGTCAGTGCGAACCACCGAGTCAACATCGACGCCCTCATCGAGGCCATCGAGGAGACGATCCCGACTCCGGTGCGGGACCCGAAGAAACCTCCGCTCATGTACGTCGCCCGGTCCTTCGACATCAACCGGCCGGGCACCCGGCCCTCGGAGCTCAAGGGGGGAGTGCTCGGGGGCTCGCTCATCCAGGGCCACCTGAAGCTCGGCGAGGAGATCGAGATCCGTCCGGGTCCCGAGTCCGGCGCGGCCGCCCATGCCGAGTCCCTCCGCACGCGCATCACCTCCATCATCTCCGGTGGTCGGGAGTGGGACGAGCTCCGCCCCGGGGGCCTCGCGGCGGTCGGGACCAGCCTCGACCCGTCCCTGGCCAAGGGAGATGGTCTGACCGGTCGCCTCGTCGGCACCGCGGGAACGCTCCCACCGGTGAGCCAGAAGATCCACTTGCGGGCGACCCTCCTCGACCGGGTGCTCGGAGCGCAGCGCGAGATCAAGGTCGAAAAGATCCGGACCAGCGAGGTCCTCGCGGTCACCGTAGGTACGACCATCGCCGCCGGCAAAGTGACGAGCGCCCGCGGGGACGACGTGGAGCTGGCCCTCAACCGATCGGTGACCGTCTTTCCTGGGAGCCGGGTCGCGATCTCCCGGAAGCTCAACGCCTGGCGTCTCATCGGCTACGGAATCGTTGACGCGGTGGGCAAGTGAGACCGGACCTGCTGGAGATCCTCCGCTGTCCCGTCTGCCGCGGCGAGCTCCAATTGAGGTCCGGCCGAACGGAGGGCGACGAGATCGTCGAAGGGACCCTTACGTGTCCCGCCTGCCGGGTCGAGTACCCGATCTCGGACGGGATTCCTGACCTGCTCCCGCCCGACGAGCGGGACTAGTACCAGCGACTCACGTCGGGGCCAGATAGTAGTACGCGAACATCGCGCCGAACATGAGCCCTGCGACGGCCATCGACGGGATCAACCATCGGATGGCCCCGCGGGAGCGGGCCTGGACCGAACTGCCGACGGTCACCACGGGGATCGCGAACGCGAGCCAGTACCCGTTGAGGATGGTAGCGTAGAGTGCAAAGGACGTCTTGTTCCCGTGCGGGTCGTGCGTGGCGACCACGATGACGAGTACGAGACCGAAGACGAGGAACAGCAGGCTCACCCCGGCCGCGTCGAGGTACCCTTCGAGCCCACGTTTCCGGTTCGGATGGTAGTTCCGGAGGACGAGGAACATCACTACGAAGAGCACCAAACTGACGGCCAGGAGGGCGAACGCTGCGGTCGCCAGCGGGAGCGCGTAGGGTCCCGGTCCGGGTGCGGCAGGTCCCACGTTCTTCCCCTAGGGGGTCCGAAGCACGGCGCGCGCCGGGCCGCCGTCCCCGTCTCGGATCTTGAGTGGCAGGCACTCCAGGTTGTACGGCCCAGGGGCCACGTCGGCGAGGAGGAGACCTTCCAGAATGATCGTCCCCGCTTCGAGGAGTCGGCGGTGGACCGGGAACTTCCCCGTCAGATCCGACTCGATCGACAGGGAGTCGATCCCGACGAGCGACACCTTCCATCGTACGAGTTCCTCCGCGGCGGGGAGGCTGAGCGCGACGTAGTCGGAGAAGAACCCCTCCTCCCGCGCCCATCGTTGGGAATTCGAGGTGCGGAACAGAACGCGCTGGGTCCCGGCGGCGAACTCAGGTAGGTCCGAAGGACCGATCACCCTCCGTGCGGAATCAACCCCCAGGACGAGGCACGGCCCGTTGAGGGCCGCCAGGTCCAACCGATCGGCGCTGAGCCCCCCCTGTAGGAAGTGACTCGGCGGGTCGACATGCGTTCCCGCGTGCGAGTTGAACTGGAGGGTAGAGACGCTGTAGGGGTCACCGCGCGCGACCGAATGGGAAGGCTCGGAGCGGAACGGCGCGTCCCCCGGAAAGACCGCGAGGCCCGCGTGCAGTGACATGGAAATGTCGATCCGCCGCATGCCCACCGCACCGACGCTTCGGCGGGCGGCCCTCGGGGTCGGGAACGATAAACCTTCGTCTGCTGACGCGCGAGACGAGTTAGCGCAGGCCGGGGAATGCCCCTCCAGCCGAAGGGTTAAGCGCGCCCATCCCGAGGGGGCGGAGATGGCCCGGCGCACCCCGTCCTCTGAGGATGACGAGGAGTCGGACTCCGAAGAGGAGGAGGACGAGCGGCCTTCCCGTCGTCGTCGCTCCCGCCCCCCCTCGCAGCGGGGTCCCCGCGGCCGTCCCAAGCCGATCCGCCGGTGGTCCCGAGGAGGGGCCGACGCCCCGGAGGAGGACTCGGCGGAGGATGGGGACGACGACAATCCCGACTTCGCCAAGCGGGCCCGGGTCTTCTGGAGAGCCCGCGACTCGCTCTACTTCGGACCGCTCGTCGCCTTGGCGATCGTGGTCTTGCTCGTCGTCTCCCTGTTCGCTTTCACCCAGAACTGGCCCCCGGTCTACGTGGTCGAGTCCGACAGCATGCAGCATGGATACTCGGATGTCGTCGGACTGATCAACACCGGCGACCTCGTCCTCGCCCAGAAGATTCCGAACTCCACGATTCAGACGTACGTCGTCGGCCGACAGACAGGGTACACGACGTACGGCGAGTACGGGGATGTACTCCTCTACCAACCGAACGGCGTGGCCGGGACCCCGATCATCCATCGGGCCATCCTCTACCTTCAGTGGGTCCCCTCGCTCCGAGCCTACGACGCGCTCGGTCTCGCCGGGCTTCCGTGCGGGAACCAGCCCGGTGCGGTCTACGCGACCCCGGGCACTCCCTCGGATTGCGGGACCACCAGCCTCACCAACACGATCGACCTCATGCACATCGGCTGGGAAGACGCGAACCTCTCCATCCCGCTCCAGAGCTCCCAGTTGGGGGGCCATTCGGGATTCGTGACGATGGGGGACAACAATGTGATCGACGGCATGGGCTGTTACGACCAGTCCTCGTGTTTCCCGCTCGGGGAGCTCGTCGAACCCGGGTGGGTCCTCGGAGTGGCGCGGGGGATGATCCCGTGGGTGGGGGCGCTCAAGCTCTGGGCCGAGCAGAGCCCCACGACCGGCGAGATCCCCTCCCAATCCTGGCAGTTCCTCGGCCTCACGATCGCGGGCCTCATCCTGCTCGCGTTCGGGCTCCACTTCGCGCTCCGAAAGGAAGGCATCGAGGACCCCCGTCGCAAGGCGGCAGAGGAGGAGGAGGCCTCCGAGGACGCGGAGGAACGGGACGAGCGAGGGGAGTCACGAACGCGTCGGTTCCTTCATTCGCTCCGCCCTTGGGGGAACTCCGGGGAGGAGGACGCCGACTCGGAGGAGGACGAAGCCCCTCCTCATTCCCTCCAGGGCGAGAGTCCCAGGTCCCCTCGCACGATGCATCGGGGGCGTCCGAAGCCTCGGGTCCGGCGGGGAAGCAAGTCCCAGCGGTCGCGCCGGGGCGAGGACGGGGAGCTCTAGAGGCGACCTCCGGGCAACGCTTTAGTCCCGGCCTTGGTCCCAAGCGCCGGGGTCCCGAAGGTTGCACGTCATCGGAGGCACCGCGTCGACCGCCCTCGCGGAGCGTATCTCGCGCGAACTCTCCAACGCCCCGTTCGGGATCCCGTTCACCAAGCGGTTTCCCGACGGGGAGATGTACGTCCGGGTCGGGGGCCGGCTCGAAGGGGAGGACATCGTCATCGTCCAGTCGACCCGGACCGACGCCGACCTCCTCGAACTGATCCTGCTCGAGGACGCCGTACGGGAGGCCGGGGCTCGGAAGGTCGTGGTCGTCGTTCCCTATTTCGGATACGCGAGGCAAGACCGCCGATTCTTTCCCGGCGAACCGGTGAGTGCACGGACGTTCTGCCGGCACGTCGAGCTGGACGCAGACGCCGTCGTCACGGTCGACCTGCACTCGAGCGAAACCCTTCGACAGTTCACCAAGCCCGCCTTCGAGGCGAGCGGCATCCCCGCGATCGCACGGCTCCTACGGGAGCGACCGATCGATATCCTGGTCTCGCCCGACAAGGGGGGGGTCGAGCGGGTGCGGAGGATGGCCGCCCTGCTCGAGAAACCCTGGTTCGCGCTGGACAAGAAGCGGATCGACAGCGAGCATGTGGAGCTCCGGATGCCCGGCGAACTCCCGCTCCCGATCGAAGGGAAGCACCTCGTCCTCGTGGATGACGTCATCACGACCGGTGGCACGATCGTCGAGGCCGCCAAGGTCCTCCACAAGCGGGGGGCCGGGGCGGTGAGCGCCGCCTGCACGCACGGGCTCTTCCTCAAGGACGCCTTCGAGCGGATCAAGGCCGTCACGGACGAGGTCTATTCGACCGACACCCTCGGCAACGCGGCCGAGAAGGCCTCGGTGGCCCCGGATGTCGCCGAGATCCTCCGCGCCGAGATGCCGAGCCCGTGAGCCCTTCCTCGACCGGCGAGGCGCCCCGCCTCGCGACCTCCGCCTCCGAGGACGAGCTCATGGAGTTGCTCCAGACGGTCCGCCGGGAGCTCTCGCTGCGTGAGGAGGACCCGACCGGGCGTTGGGTCGAGGAGGCAGCGGCGGACCTCCGGGCGGGCCGACTGCCGGGGTGGTACTACCCGCCCGCGCGTCAGGGCGGAGGGGTCGCCTTCGGGAGGATCCGGGGTCCTCGGATGTGGGGCCACGTCCACGCCTCCGACGAAGAGCGCTCGCGACGCCTCGGCCTCGCACTCCTGGGCGGGCTGGCCCCGGAGATCTCGAGCGTCAGCCTCGGGTTCACGGGGCTCACGGTCGAGGCCGAACAACGGCTCACGGCATCTTTGTTAAGCCGTCCCGGAGCGACCCTGATCGAACGGTACGCGATGGAACGGGCCCTCCGGCCCGAGGACACGCTCGCCCCCTCCGACCCGCCGCAGGGTCTGCGACGGGTGCCGGTCCGGGACGTCACGATCGCCGCCCTCGCCGACCTCGATTGGAGGGCGTTCCGGGGGACGACGGACGACCTGCTGGTCGGGGGTGCCGCCGAGGAGTATGCTCGGGTGATCACCGGACTCCTCTCGAACGGGATGGGACTCTTCCTCGACGCGGCGTCGACCACCCTCGTGGAACCGGAGCCGCTTCGCGTCGTCGCCGGAATTCTTACGTCCGAGGCCTCCTCTCGAGAAGCCGTGTTCCTTGACCTGATGGTCGACCCCGAACGCCGACAACGCGGGTACGCTCGCTTCCTGCTGCGATGGTCCCTGCGAGCCCTCCGGGGGCTCGGATACGAAAAGGCTCGACTCTGGGTGACGGCCGGCAACACCGAGGCCCTTCGGCTCTACGAGTCGGAAGGATTCCGGCGGGTGGCAGCGACCGCCATCTACCGTTGGGAGAGGCCCCCGGGCGAGCCGCAGCCACAGCGCTCCCGGTAGGCACAGCCGTCGAACATCCACCCGGGGCAGGGCCCGAGTGAACCCGGGTCGGCGTGAGCGCGGGCCGCGTCGATCGCCCGTGAGCGGGCCCTCCAGACCCGAGAGAAGGTCGATGACGGGTCGAACCAGTACTCCAGGACCTGGATGCGGTCCTTCTCCGACGCACGGTCGTACCCCAGGACGAGGCGACCGTGGTCGGTACCGGTAGCGACGCATCGAAACCCCAGTTGGAGGGCGTACTGGGGGGATCGCTCGACGACCGTCTGAGGGTCGAGTCTTCGTGTGGCCCGGGAGGTTCGGACGAACACGGGGGTTCCTCGGAACCCTCCTACCTCCTCGTCCGGTTCATCGGAAAGCGTCGGAAGACGCGTCGCCTCCCGGACCGGTCCGCTGTCGACGGCCTCGATGAGTCGGGAGTAGGTATCGGTCTCGCCGTCAAAGCCGACCGCCGGCTCAGGTGGAAGGGTCGAGAGCCCCTCGAAGTAGGCCCTTCGCGGATACAGGAGGTCGCGAAAGCGGTGGATGGTGGCGGGCCCCGGAGGTCCCAGGCGGGCGCGGACCGCCTCCTCGAGTCGCCGGGAGAGTTCCGGTCGGGCGGTGGTGTGGGCGCCGGTCGGGGGACATAGCGGCCCCGCACGGGCCTCGTCGCCGGTGCAGTCGCAGACTCCCGCCCCCCGGTACTCGCACCCGCGGTCGTACCACGCACAGCGCGGAAGTCCCTCCGCCGATCGGGTCCCGCAGGCGGCGGACAATGCCTGCGCACGCTCCTCCATCCCGGTGCGGATCGGGTCGAGTGCGTCGAATTCTAGGTCGTACGTGGCACTCCCACGGAGTTCGTCCCCCTCGGTCTGCAGGTAGACCAGACGGGCCTGCTCGATCCCCAGGAGGGCGGAGTACATCCCGACCTGGTCGACATGCTCCGGGCGCTCGGAGATCGGGTCCGAGGAGGGCGGAGGGTAGGAGGTGGTCTTGATCTCGAGGGGCCGGTCGGTGAGGACATCTACCCGCCCCTGAACCTGGGCGCCATGCACCCGGACCTCGAGCTGGCCCTCGGGGGCGAATACAAGACCGAGTATCCGATGGAGCCGCCGGCCGCTCTCCACGTACGCCTCCCGTTCGGGGGGGAGGGGGGTCGGCCCTACCGTCGCACGCCAAAAGGCCGGCCGGGGGGAGAGCAAGTCGGTGACGCTCAGTCGTCGAGGGGTCCCCGGAGCCCGCATGCGGGCCGTCAACTCCCGGGCCAATTCCGGGTCCTCGCGGACCGTGACGGCGCCCTTCCAGTCGGGTTCTCCCGGGGAGGGAAGAGGGGCGCTCGACACGGGCCTCCGAGTACGCGCAGGTATACGAGCGTACGGAGCGTGGGCAGCCGCTATACCCGCAGTAGTCGGTCCCGGACGGATGACGGAGGCGAGTCGTCGTCCGCTGATCATCGGGAGCGGGATCGCCGGCTTGTACGTCGCGCTCCGGACCCGCGAGCTCGGACTCCGTCCCACGATCGTGACGAAGGGGCGACTCGAGGAGTCGAACACTCGATACGCCCAGGGCGGGATCGCGGCCGCCATCGGCCCTGGCGATTCCCCGGCCCGGCACCTGGAGGACACCGTGCGGGCCGGGGCCGGCCTCGTCGACCGGGCGGCAGCCCGCATCCTCACCCATGAGGCGCCACGGCGGATCGCCGACCTCGTCCGGTACGGGGTCCCCTTCGACACGGTCGAGGGACGAATCTCCTTGGGGAGGGAGGCCGCCCACTCCCGCGCCCGCATCCTGCACGCCGGGGGCGACGCGACGGGACTTACGATCGAGGAGACCCTCAAGCACCGGGTCCTCGACCAGGGAATCGAAGCCCGCGAGCGAACGGTACTTCGAGCGCTCCGGCCAGGTCGCGATGGCCTGGTAGCGGTCCTGTCGCACGAGAACGGCCAGGGCCTCGAGTTCGAGACCGAACGGCCCGTCGTACTCGCCACCGGAGGAGCCGGGAGCCTGTACCGGGAGAGTTCGAACCCCTCCATCGCGACCGGTGAGGGCGTCGCGATCGCGTTCCGGGGAGGGGCTCTGGTCACCGACATGGAATTCATTCAATTTCACCCGACCGTCTTCGCCCGGCCCGGCGCTCCACGGTTTCTGATCACCGAGGCGCTGCGCGGGGAGGGAGCCGTCCTCCGGAATGCCGCCGGCGAGCGGTTCCTGGTCCGCGCGCACCCCGACGCAGAACTCGCACCGCGCGACGTCGTCGCCCGTGCGATTCGTCAGGAGCTGGATCGTTCGGGTGCCCCGGCGGTCTACCTGGACGCGACGGCGTTGCCCCCCGACCAACTCTACGCGCGATTCCCCACGATCACTCGGTTCCTCGCGACGTACGGGCTCGACCCGGCCCGGGACCTCATTCCCGTCGCGCCGATGGCGCACTTCATGATCGGCGGGGTGACGACCGATGTAGAAGGGCGGACCACCGTCCCGAGTCTCTACGCGTGCGGGGAGGTCGCCTGTACGGGAGTCCACGGGGCGAATCGTCTCGCCAGCAACTCCCTCCTCGAAGGGCTCGTGTTCGGGGAGCGGGTCGCCCGGCACCTCCTGCAACCCGCTCCGGGAGGCCCTCCGCCGCCGGAACACCTCGTCGAGCTGCCCCTTCCGACCGGCGCCGGGCGCTCCGAGCCAGCTTCGGGGTTCGATGAGGTTCGTGCGACACTCTGGAATGACGTGGGGATCATCCGCGAGGCGTCGGGTCTGAGATCGGCACTGACCACCTTCGAGGAGATCGGCCGCGTCACGGAACCTTCCTCCTCCAAGGAGGTCGCTAGCCCGCTCGCGAACGCGGCCCTCACGGCCTCGCTCATCGCGCGGTCCGCGCTGCTCCGCACCGAGAGCCGGGGCGCCCACTTTCGGTCGGACCGGCCCCGAACGCTACCCTCGTGGCGGGTGCATGTCGGGGTGGTGGTTCGCCTCTCGGACAAGAGACCGCCCGGGTCGCTCCCGACAAGGGTTAAACGCCGCCGGACGTCCTCGCACTGATGGACCTCTCCCTCTCGGAGGAGGAGCGCGAGCTGCGCGATGCGGCCCGGCGATTCGCCCGTAAGGAGGTCGCGCCCGTCGCCGCGCGAATGGACCGGGAGGAGTACTTCCCCCGGGACGTTTTCCAACGGCTCGGGGAGCAAGGGTTCCTCGGGGTGACGCTCCCGGCCGAGTATGGGGGGCTGGGACTTTCCTACTTGGCCCAAGCCCTCATCCTCGAGGAGATTGCCCGGGTGAGCCCCGCCCTCGCGCTCAGTGTCGGGGCCCATTCCAACCTTTTCGGGGACAACCTGGCGCGCAACGGCACGCCGGCCCAGCGGAAACTCGCGCTTCCCGACGTCGTCAGCGGGCACGCGGTCGGCGCCCTCGCCCTTACCGAACCCCAGGCGGGGTCGGACGCGGTCGCGGTCCGGACCCGTGCCGAGCGACAGGGCGACCACTACGTCTTGAACGGGTCGAAGCAGTTCATCACGAACGGCCCCATCGCCGACTGGTTGCTGGTCTACGCGAAGACGGCTCCCGAGAAGGGAGCGCATGGGATCAGCGCCTTTCTCGTTTCGAGCCGTACGACGGGGTTTATCGTAGCGAAGCGCCTGGACAAAATGGGGATGCGGGGCTCGCCGACCGGGGAGCTCGCCTTCCAGGACTGCCACGTGCCCGCCGATCAACTCGTCGGGGCGGAGAACGAGGGCGTCGCGATCATGATGAGCGGCCTCAACGTCGAACGGGCGGTCCTCGGCGCGATCCCCGTGGGGTTCTTGTCCGTATGCCTGGTCCTCTCCCTCGTATACGCCCGGACGCGGGATAAGTTCGGCCAGAAGATCGGGCGCTTCGAG
>JAKIWQ010000042.1 GCA_022749935.1 Thermoplasmata archaeon
CGGTGACGCTGCCGGCCTCCCCGCCCCCTACGGCCCGTCCATCTCCCACTCCGACCTCTACAGAGCTGAGCGGGTCCGCTCCTTCGGAGGCTCCCGCGCCCAAGAAACGGAAACGGGCCCCGGCGGCGCCTCGCAAGAAGGCGACCGTGGTTCCGAAAGAGACGCCCTCCCCCCCCATCGATGTACCGCCGGTCGCTTCACCACCCGGAATCGAGCCAGCGATCGAGTTGCCCGCCATCGCGGCGCCCCTGACCTCCGCGGATCCCCTGGAACCGGCACCGGCACGCCCCAAACGTCGTGCGGTCCGGAAGAAAAAGGCGCCTTCGGTCGTCGGCGCGACCCCGGGCCCCGTCCCTGAACCGGCCATCGCGGTGCCCCCGACCGTCGACCCGGCTCCCCCGACAGACGTACCCCCCGCGGAGCAGCCGTGATGGAGGTCGAGGAACCCGTCGGGGAACGGGTCGCGACCGGCATCCCGGGGCTCGATCGAATGCTCGGCGGCGGCCTCCGCAAGGGTCGTCCCTATCTCGTGACGGGCGGCACGGGGAGCGGAAAGTCGCTCCTCGGCCTCACCTTCCTCCTCGAGGGATTGCGGCTGGGCGAGGAGGTGCTGTTGGTGGCGGTGGACGAACCGCCGGGAGAGATCATGGAGAACGTCCTCGAATTCGGTTGGGACCTCTCCGCCGTGAAGACCCTGGACGCCAACCCCGGGACTCGGGCGATCAAGCGGACCGCGGCCGTACAGGAGATCCGGACCATGACCGACCTGAAGTCGATGAAGGCCCTCTCCCAGGAGCCCAAGCGGAGCGCGGACGCCGAGGACATCGCGATCCAGGGCATCCAGTTGAAGCTCCGCCAGCAGATGGGAGGCCAATCGTTCTCGCGGGTCGTGGTCGACTCGATGACGTCGATCCGGCGGTTCGCGGTGAAGTCCTCCGTTGACCCGCAGGCCGAACGGACCGAGATCCAGTCCCTCCTTCGTTTCCTCTCCGAATCGAACGTGACCGCCCTCGTCACGGCGACGCCGAGCGACCCGGGAATCCTGACCCCGGAGGAGATCCTCACTCGGGGCGAGATCCTGCTGACACGGAAGTGGATCGGCGACCGGTCGCTCCGGCAGGTCAAGATCGTTCGGATGCGGGGCTGTGCCCATGACCCCGAGCGTCGGCCGTTCGTCATCGGTCCCCGCGGATTCGTCGTCGGGTAACCCGTCGCCCCGACAGGGGTATGTTTCCGCCCGTCTCCATCGGTCATGGCCCACTGGTTGGTCAAACAAGAACCGAGCAGCTACTCCTGGTCCCGGTTGGTTCGGGACCAGCGCACCCGATGGGACGGAGTCCACAACGCGGCCGCGCTGCTCCATCTGCGCCGAATGGTCGTGGGAGACGAGGCGTTCTTCTACCACAGTGGGGAGGAGCGGGCGTGCGTCGGGATCCTCCGAGTCGCCTCCGCTCCCCAGCCCGACACCGAAGATGCGCGCACGTCCTGGTTCGTCGAAGTGACCCCGGTTCGACCCCTCCGACGGCCCGTCACGTTGGCAGAGATCCGACTCGATCCTGCACTCGAGGGGATCGAGCTCCTCCGCTTCTCGCGACTTTCGGTCATGCCTCTTCCGGAGGCTGCCTGGCAACGGATCCTCGAGCGATCCGAGAGGGCCGCGGTCCCGCCGGTGGCCACTACGGCAGGAACGACGCGTCGCGCGAAACCACCCGCTCGACCGAAGCGCGGTACCGTGCGGCGGCGTACACGCTGACCGCCCAATCGGACGGCGGTCGCGTCGCCAGAAGCAACCAGAGACTGGGCCGCCGGAAGGGGTAGGTCACCTTCCGATCTTGCACGAGCCCGATCTCCCCCCAGTCCTGGGCGGGGTCGCCCCGAGGCACGAGACCGGCGAGATCGATGAGGACCGAGCCCGCGGGCGCATGGGCCCGCGCGGCGACCTCGTCCTCGAGGTGGCGGCGCTCGGCGGGCCGCTCCAGATACCGCCGCCACGCCTTGCGGGGCGCGGACGCCAGGGTCCGCCGACCCGGGACCCGCTTGTACAGGCGTCGCGACGTGAGTCCCTCGACCAGCTTTTCGCTCAGACCGCCGGCCGCCCGGACGTTGTGCATCCAATCCCCATCCGTCCAATCGAAGGCGACCCGAGCCGACTCGGGGTATCCCGGTAGCCGTTCCAGGGCTGCCTGCGCCATCATCTCGGCGGCCCGGACCGTCTTGTGATAGTACACCGTCGAATACATCAGGGCCCGACCGACCAGGAATCCCTCGACCGCGCTCCGCCCTTTGTCCGCGAACACGAGGCGACCGTTCGACGCCCGCATGGTGTCGAGGAGCCGGGCGGCATCGATGGCCCCGTGGGCCACGCCCGTGTAGTGGGCGTCGCGTTGCAGGTAGTCGATCCGGTCGGCGTCCACGGCCCCGTGAAGGATCTCACCGAGGACCGAACGACGTCGGGGTCGCGCCGGGGGATCGACGAGGTCGGCCACCGGCCGCGGCGGGATCCCAGCCGCGTCGAGGATGCGGGTGACCTCGCCGTCGCCGGTCGTCCCGAGGATGGCCGCGCGAGATCGAGCCTCGTGGCCGTGGCCGAGGACCTCGACCATCGGGCCGTCGAACGTGTGGGAGAACGGCCCATGCCCGAGGTCATGGAGAAGCGCCGCGGTCCGGACGAGGTGCTGGTCCTCTTCGCCCAGCCCGAGACGCTCGGCCACGCGCCCCGCGACGGAGTAGGTACCGAGCGAGTGCTCGAGCCGGGTGTGGTTGGCCCCGGGAAACACGAGGTGGGCGAACCCGGTCTGGCGGATCCCCCAGAGTCGTTGGAACGCCTTCGTGCCGACCAGGTCGAGGATTGCCCCCTCGAGCAGGACCGTCCCGTGGACCGGGTCGAAGATCGACTTGTGCCCCCCGGGGGAGGCCGGTCGCCGGGCCACGACACCGCGAGACCGACGAACGCATAAGGGAACGGTCCGGGCGGTCGTCGCGCTTCCTCCCGCCGAGCGATTTTATGCGGTGGTCCGCGCTGGGTTAGATGATGTCCACGCCGGAGCCGGCCTTGGCGGCGCCCGCGGTCCCCTCCGGCGCGCCGGTAGACGACGTGCGTCAATTGTACCGCGCGGCGGCCGAGGCCGAGGGCGAGGACGACCAGGAACGGCATATCGCGCTCCTCAAGTCGTTCCTGGTGGGAGTCGAGGAGCATGCGAAAGAACTCGGTCCGGCGGGAGAGGAGATCGGCCCGTTGCTGGACAACACGGCGATGGCGTTCGTCCGGGATGCCCAGCCCGCGCTCGCCCGCCGCGCGGTGGACCTCGGATTGAGGTTTCAACCCGGCGCTGTCCCCCTGCTTCACCACAAGGCCCTGATCCTCCTGGGTCAGAACCAGGACCTCCCCGAGGTCCTCGCGCTGGTCGGCAAGGCCCTCGAGGCGAGCCCGAACGACCGGGGCCTCTGGGCGACGCGGGGCGACGCACTCCGCCTACTGGACCACCCGTCCGAGGCGGCCGAAGCTTACCTGCACGCCCAGCAATTGGACGCCAGCTCCAGCCAGTACGTCGACAAGGCGCTCCGCCTCGTTCCGACCGACCCGAAGGCGCTGCGCATGAAGCTCGACCTGGCCCACGCGTTGGGCGGTGACCTCGCCGCGCTCGAGGCGTGCGACGAGTTGCTCAAGAGCTCTCCGACGGACACCGGGCTCCAGTTGAGCCGTGCCCGTCTCCTGGCCTCGGTAGGTCGGCCGGCCGACGCCCTCACCGCGGTGACGCCGCTCCGGGGGGAGGCCCCGGCCAACGACCCGGCCAACCTCCTCGCGATCCGACTTCAGTTCGAGCTCGGCCCGCCGAAAGAGGCGGCCGCGAGCGCCAAGGCGATCCTGGAACGGGCGGATCCGCCCGACCCCGCGACGCTGGGGGAACTCGCCCAGCTTCTCGAGGAGCCCGTCCCCGAGCTCGCCCTCCGGGCCCGAAAACGTCTCGGTGAGGTGGACCCCCACAACCTCCAGAACCTCCACGAGCTCCGACTCCTTGCCGTTCGGCTCGACCAGGTCGAGGTCGCCCTCGAAGCGTGCCGAACCGTCCTTTCCACGCAGCCGAACAACCTCGACGCGCTCGGGGGCGTCGCGGAGCTCGAGCTCGCCCAAGGTCACACGGACGCGGCCCTCGAGTCGTACCGGGCCATCGCCAAGAGCCAACCCCAGGCGCTCGTCGAACACCGTAAGGGGCTCGAACTCGCCCGCAGCACCGGTCACGACGCCGCCCTGCGTGAATTTGCCCAGGCGATCCTGAATGAGGACCCGGCGGACGTGCCCGCCCGGCTCGAACTCGCGCGATCCTACGCGGCCGGGGGAGATTCGGCCGCCGCCCTGAAGGCGTATGACGCGCTGATCGCGGCCCATCCGGGGGAGCTCCCGTACCTCATCGAGAAGAAGGACGTCCTCGCATCGACCAGCGATCCGGCCCAACTCGCTCCGCTGCTGGACGAGCTGTTTCGGCTCGACCCCACCCGAACCGACGTCGCGATCGAGCGGGGCAACCTCTACCTCACCCTCGCCTACGACCGCCCGGAAGGCTCCGCCGACCGGGACCACGCGGCACGGACCGCCCTCGTCGCGTATGAACGCGCCTCGAACGACCCGGAAGCCGCCTCGGTCGCCGACCTCGGCATCGCCCGAGCGTCCCGCCTCGTCGTCGACGCCGACCGGGCGATCCGAGCGTACGGGGCGTTCCTGGAACGGGAGGAGAACGCGGCGCGAAATGACGTCCGCAAGGAGCTGGGCCACACGTTGCGGGAGACCGGCCGGTACTCGGAGGCGATCGAGGTATACACTCGCGCCCTCACCGGCGGCCTGGACGATACCGACCTGCTCTGGGGATCGGTCGAGGTCCTCGAGCACCTCAACCAGGACGCCCGAGCGCTCCAGTTCGTCGACCTGATGCTCCGGCGGGAGCCCACCAATCCGACGTACCTCCGTAAGGAGGGTCAACTCCTCCTGCGAACGGGTCGACGCGCCGACGCCCTCCGGGTCCTCCAGCACGCGGTCGAGACCGCCGACGGGGACCCGCACGCGTACTTCGAGGTCGCCGAGGCCCTTCGGTCGCAGGGCGCGTACGGGGACGCGATCTCCTACTATCGGAAAGGCCTCGAGAAGGATGCGACCAACCGCCACGGTCGGGTCGCACTCGCGGAAACCCTGGCCCTGGCCGGCCAGTACTCCGAGGTGGTCCAGATCACCGACCCGCTCCTCAAGGAAGACCCGAACGACGTCGCCGCCTGGAAGGTCCGGGCCGACGCATGGCGCGCGCTCGGTCGGCCGGCGGAGGTCCTCTATTCGTTGAAGGCGATCCTCCTGCTCGAACCGGACGACCCTCAGTCGCTCCTCGAGATGTTCCGGCTCCACCGCGACGCGGGTGAGACCAAGGAGGGGTACGAGTCCCTCTCGCGACTTCTCGCGGGCCCGTCTCCCGAAGGTCAGGACGCGACGCTGCAACTCGAACGGGGGGACCTCGCCGCAGGGCTCGGGCTTTCGGCCGAAGCGAACGAATCCTACGGGCGGGCTGCCGAGATCGACCCGGCGTTGCTCGGGGAGATCGCCGTTCGACGGGCCCGCCTCCGCCTCGCCGCGGGTCGCCCCGACCTCGCGCTCGAGGTGCTGGACGAGGGGGAGAAGTCGACTCCCGAAGGGACCCCCCCGAGCGTCAACCTTCTCGTGCTGCGCGCCCAGATCCTGACCGCCCTCGAGCGGCCTACCGAGGCGAGGTCGGTCTACGAGGGGGTCCGGGCCCGCGACCCGACCTCGCCGGTCGCCATCTCGGGGATCGCGCGGACCATGCTCGACCAGGGACAGCACGTCGAGGCAGCCGAATTCCTCACCGCTTCGATCCCGAAGATGCCCGCTGACGAGTCGCTCTACCTCCTCCTCATCGAGGCGGAGAGCGGGTCGGGCCATCTCGACCGGGCGGGGGATGTAGCGCGTCAGGCCGTCACAGTACTACCGAAGAGCGCCGCCCTCTGGGCACGGGCGGGAGAAGTGGCGATCGCCCGGCAGACCTGGCCGGACGCGGCCTCCGCCTACCAACACGCGCTCGCTGTGGCTCCGGCGTCCGTCGACTCGCTTCTCCGGGCGGGATTCGTCTCCGAGAAGCTCGGCCACCCGAACGAGGCGCTCGCGTTCTACGAGCGGGCGGCGGAGACCGAGCCGACCAATCTTTCGGCGTGGACCAGTCGAGGTCTCGCCCTGCTCGCGACCGCACGACCCCAGGACGCCGCGGCGAGCTTTGACCGGGCGCTCGCGCTCGACTCCGACAACGCCGCCGCGAAGGACGGCAAGAAGCTCGCGATCGAAAAGACCCGGGACCAGCAAGTGCAGAAGTACGGTCGCGAGGCGCTCCTCCTCGAAGCGCGACTGAACCGGCCCGTCGCGAAGAACGACCTCTTCGTCACCCTTCACGTCCCGTTCGAATTCCTCGAGCCCGTCCTGGCCACGATCGGCCATGCCGTGAAGATCGACCTCGCGCGCCTCACCCCCGTCGAGGTGCACGACCTCGAGACCCAATCCCAACACCTGATCACGGCCGCCCTCGAACGCCGGCCGCCGGGGATCGAACGGCGCGGGTTCACGCTCTCGGACGTCGCGGTCCTCTCCCCGCCCGGGGCCTCCCTCGAACAGATCCACCGGATCTTTGGCTACCTACGGTCCGTTCTCGAGGCCGACCTTCGGCCGGAGAACCTCGTGTTGACCCCGGATGTGGAGGAGCTCGCCCGAAAGGCGCTGGTGATGCCCCCCGAGCAGCGGACGCTGTTCCAGCTCGTGCGAACCCTTCGCGTCGGGATCTACAAGGCCCGTCTCATCAAGGTCGTCGAGGAGTCGGGGAGCACGGTCCATGCCCCGGTCCCTTCGCTCGATCTAGGAGCCTACTCGCCCGAGTTCCGGGCCGCACGTCCCCCGGAGGGTCCGGGCGGTGCGGAAGTCGCCGAGGAGGACTCGGAGCGGTTCTTCGCACCCGAGACCGCCCCCGCGGCGTCCCCGGGGGCGGCCCTTCCCGTAAGTTCGGGCGACGTTCGCGCGGCCCCGTCGGGCCCGGCGGGCCCCGCGGCCCCGACCACCGCGGTCTCGCCGGCCACCGCCGCGTCCCCCCGGTGCGTGGGGTGCGGGGGCGTATCCTCCGTCGTTCACGGTTGCGGGGCCCACCTTTGTCAGCATTGTATCGGTCAGTTCCCCAAATGTCCGAAGTGCGGCCAACCGGTCTCGCCGGTGACGGTTCGGCCGGTGGAGGGAGTTCAGATGCACACGTCCACGCGCCCCCGCCCCGCGCCGGCCCGGGCGCCCACGCCGGTAGGCCCACTGAAAGCAGTGTTCCAACGCACGAAACCCGCGGTCGCAAAGCCCGCTCCGCACCCGGCCGCCGTCGGAGACCCGGCCCGTGCTCCGCGGCCCGTGGGCGAACGGCCGCGAGCCGCCGGGTCGACCGCTCCGCCTCTCGTGAAGCGAATCGCTCCGCCGCCCGCCGCAAAGCCCATCCCTACTGCGGTCCCCGAACCCCCGGCGCCTCCGCCGCCGGCTCCCCGCCCCCGTCGGGAGCACCCCGACGACGAGCCCCGGCTCTGACTCAGACCTCCGGTTCTCCCCGGCCGGGTCCCTATTAGACTCATATAGGCGGGGTTGCCTTTTCGCAACGGTACCATGCACGCAGCGAATGCCTCCGGGGCCGCTCCCCCGGCTCGCCAGGGGATCAGCGCCGCCGTGCTGACCGCTATCTTCCTCGTCGTAGCGGGGCTCCTGTTCTACGGAATCTATCTCGCCTTGCCCCAGAACCACGAGTTTGGCGCGCTCCTGCTCATCGGGTCGCTGTCGCTCGTCTTTGCGATCGGCTGCTACCTCCTGGAATCCGTTTCCCGCGACCCGACCGCGCAGCGGTCGCTCGCCTGGGCGTTCCTCGCCATGGGGTTCGCGACCCTCTTCCTGGCCGTCGGCCTCGGTCCCACCTACAACGTGGAGAGCGCGGGAGGCCAACTGGTCGGCCTCATCCTCCTCGCGGTCTTCCTCGGCATCACGGTCGCCCTCATTTCCTGGCGGCTCCGGGCCGTCCAAGCGTCGGTGCACCAGGAAGCGGCCCGTCAAAGCTGGCGAAACGAGACCCCGGTCTCCGCGTTCTCGTACTCCTCGGCGAACGCTCCCAGCGTTCCGAGCACTGCCCCCGCTCCGTCGACGGGCGGGGATTCCCCTCCCCCGCGAGGACCCTAAGATGGCGATGAGCCCGCCTCCAGGTCCCGCCCCTTCCTCGTCGAACTGTCCCAAGTGCGGCCGCCCAGTCCCGGCGGGTTCGCAGTTTTGCAACTCCTGTGGGGCCCCGATCGGAGGGACCGCTCCCGCCGGTGGGATGGCCTCCCCCGGGTCACCCCCTGTGGACCTGCGTCAGCGGGTGGACGAGGACCGTGGGCTCCTGAAGCGCCTTCAGTTACTCCTCCCTGGGTACCGCGGCTACCGACAGGGGGAGGATGACCGTGCGGCCGACAACCTCCTCCGAATCCAGACCGCCGACAAGGTCCGTAACGCTCGAACTACCATGGAGAGCGCCCGCTCCGCCCTCAGCAACGCGGGTCAGTTCGGCGCCCTGAACGATCTCGCCCCGCTCATCGCCGACCTCCAGCGGCTCGAGGGGGAGGTCCGTCACGCGGAGCAGGGATACACCGGGATCTCTCCCTCGGTCCGCATCAATCCTCAACAGCTCGACCGGTTGTACGAGTATGACTACGGATTCGTGATCGCCGCGGACCAATTGAACCAGACCATCTCGGGTCTTCCGGCGATGGCGATGGGCTCGTCGGCGTCCGGAGTACCGACGCTGGTCGCGACGGCGCGGACCCAGGTCACCCAATTAGAGCAGGCCTGGAAGGCCCGGATCCAGGCGATCGAGGGGACCCGGGTATCGTGAGCCGTGGAAGGTAACGAACGATGGTAACCAACAATCCCGTCCCGCCGAAGGGCGGCAGCCTGATCGGAGCGACCACCATCAACTGGGAAGACGTCTACAAGGGACCGAACGTCATCTGGCGAGTTCCTCGGAACATCCGTTGGGGCGACAACGTCGTCGTCCGGCAGGACGAGAGTGCGGTGTTCTACCGGGACGGAAAAGTCCTCGCCTACCTCGACAAGCCGGACCGGTATGCTCTCACGTCCTTGAATGCGGGCGTCCTCGGGAACATCGTCCAGGCACTGTCCGGTGTCCGTCAAGAGGCCGAGGTCTACTACGTCCAGCGCCGGATCTTCGACGGCAAATTCGGCAGCCAGGAGCCCTACGTGTTCCGGGACCCCGACTTTGGCCTCGTCAATCTCCGGGTCTTCGGGTCGTACCGTTGGCGCGTCGGAGCGCCGGACAATTTCATCAATCAGTTCGTCGGAACCTTCGGCACCGTCGCGACGCCGGATGTCGAGACCCGTCTTCGGGAACAGATGGTCGTTCTCGTGTACAACACCCTCGGCAAGATGAAGGACCAGGGGACGAAGGTGACCGACCTCGCGTCCAGCCTGAGCACCATCGAGCAGGCGGTCCTCGGGGCCGCGCCGCAACATTTCAGCCAGTTCGGGATCGAGCTGAACCAGCTCCAGGGGCTCTCCATCAACCTTCCGGACGAGGTCCAGAAGGCGGTCAACACCCGGTCCGAGATGGGCGTCCTCGGCGTGAACTACATGCAGTACCAAGCCGGTCAGGCCCTCACCACGGCCGCGGCGAACCCCTCGGGGGGCGCGGGGGCCATGGCGGGGGCCGGCGTCGGCCTCGGCGCCGGCCTCGGCATGGGGTACGGGATGGCGGGCCAGATGCAGGGGATGTACCAGCAAGGTCCGTCGACTCCGTGCCCCAAATGCGGGACGCTCGTTCCCGCCGGGACCCGCTTCTGTCCGGGGTGCGGCCAGCCGCTCGGAGCCGCTCCGCCGGCCGCGACCGGAGCCCCGTGTCCGAAGTGCGGTCAACCGGTCGCCGCGGGCGTAAAGTTCTGTCCGAACTGCGGCGCCTCGACCGCTCCCCCTCCGGCCCGGAAATGTCCGAAGTGCGGCCAGGACGTCCCCGGGACGGGAAAATTCTGCCCGAACTGCGGCGCGACGATGTCCCCCTAGGGTCGACGAACTAGAGGATCCTCTCCGTGGTCTACTGCTCGAAGTGCGGCGCCACCCTGCCCGACGGCGCGCAGTTCTGCTTCAAGTGCGGGACGCCGGTCCCCGGCACGGCCGGGGGCGGGGTCTCGACGTCCCGCGTCGCCGCTCCTACCGACTCGGCCAGCCTCGGGGCCCCCGGAGTGCAGGAACTGAAATGCCCGGCGTGCGGCGCCCCGATCCACCCGGTGTTCGGTGAGATGGTCATCACGTGCGAGTACTGCGGAGGCTCCGTGACCCTCGGCGGGAACGGCTGGAAGGAGATCTCGAAACACACCATGCTCCCCCTGAAGGTCCCGGATCGGGCGGCCGCTCTCAAGGCGGTCGAGGCGTACGTGGACCTCGGGTTCTTCCAGCGACACGACTTCCAGGAGTCAAAGATCGTCGAGGAGCGCCTGTCCTACGTCCCTTTCTGGGTCGTTCCGTCCTCGGCGACCACGAACTACCAGTACCAGGCGATCGCGACCACGGCTGCCACGACGGTCGGGACCATCGCCGCGGGCGCCCTCCTCGGTTCGGTCCTGAGCGGGGGCCGCGGGCGGGGTGGCTTTGCCGTCGTTCCGATCTTCGGGGGTCCCGTCGTGAACCCCACCCGGTCCGAGACCATCTCGGGCCAGTACGAGTACCCGATCGTGGCCGTGAAAGCCATGACCGCGTACCAGCCGAAGAACTATGAGTTCGGCCTCACGGACCGTACCTTCTTCGACAAGAAGTCGATCCCGGAGGGGACGCCCATCCTGAACGGCGACCTCGGCGAGGACGCCGCCCAACACGCCGCCCAGTCCTACGTCCAGCAGCTCCAGTCCGAGGCGGCTCACAAGAAGCACAGCATGGTCTCCCAGGTCCAGACCCATGTGGAGGTCTCCGAAGCCGAGCTCCTCCACGTGCCGATCTGGTACTTCCAGTTGGATCACAAGGGCGCCCGGACGACCGTGCTCATCGACGGCCACGGCGGCCGGGTCATCCAGACCTTTCAGTGAGTTTCCTCCCGAACACAGGGGTTTAAGGGAGGCAGGGCGGCTCCTCTCCCGATGCGATTCGCCCCCCTCGCGGGTATCCCGGTCGCGGTCGTCGCCCTATCGGTTATTCTCTTGGCCAGCCCTTGGGTGGGGAACGCAGCTCCGATAGCACCGGGCCACACCACCGACCTGCGAATCCCAGCTCACCCCTCGGCTACCCGACTCTTCGTTTCGCCAGTGCCTCTGAGCGACCATGTTCGACCCTCCGCCCCTACCGGCCCCCCCGTTGGTTTCCTGGTCGCAAGCCCGCTGATTAACTACAACACGACCATCAAGGGGAACTTTGGGTCAACGGTATTGGACTGGTCAATCGGCCCCGGCACCGTCGTGCCCTCGACAGGTTACATATGGCTCTCCGACAATCTGACTCAGGTCTACCGGGGAGCGCCCCCCGCCTACGCCCCCGCTGTCCTGTACAACCCCGCCACCAACTCGTTCGTCGGCGTCGTGCCACAACTGTCGAACACGACCGATCTATTGTATGACGCGGCAAACGGCTTGATCTACTCGACGGACCCGCTCAACAATACTGTCGGAGTGTTCAACCCCGCCACAGACGGGTGGGTGGCTTCAGTCCCGGTCGGGTCTAACCCAAGCGCGCTCGCCCTTGATTCGGCGAACAACTCATTGTTCGTAGCCAACGAGGGGGCAAATAACTTGAGTGTGATCAACACGCTCACGAACAGTCCAATCCCCACAACGATTCCCACTGGCACATCCCCTCAGAGCCTGGCCTTCGATGCTGCACACGGTGAATTGTTCGTAGCATGCGGCGGCTCCGCTGAGCTCTACTCGGTTAACGGCAGTACATATGCAATCTCTCCCGCGATTCCACTTACGGGGGATGCCGGTCAAGTGACGGTCTCCGAATCAGCCGGAACCCTCGCGGTCACAGTCCCGTCACTTGGGCGTCTGACCGTCGCAAACACTACCACATTGGCGGTCCTCTCCGCCATAGTCCCGATTGGTGCGAATTCAAAGGGGGTTGTCACCAGTTCCAACGGCGCCGAGTTCGTAGTCGCGGACACTGGGCGTGATCGGCTCGTCACAGTGAATAGTTCCGCAGCGACCATAATGGACGCATCAATCCCCGTCGGGGCTCGACCGACAGCCCTGACCCCGGACATTTCCACATCCCTTGTCTTCTCGTGGTCCGCTACTTATCGTAACCTAACGGCCGTAAACGCCAGTTCTGGACAATCATACCTTCCGTCGCCAACTCTTGGGGCCCACCCGATCGCGACTGCGTTTGATCCATCTTCCAACGCGCTGTTTGTCGCTGACTCGCTGACTCACGCGGTACCAGTTCTCAACGCGACGACACTTGCTCCGCTCGGGCCCCCAATCTCCCTGCCCAATCGGCCTTACTCCCTCGCGGACGACCCCGGCACCTCAACTGTCTACGTGGGACTCAACGATTCTATTGTGGCAATCGACGCGGCAGCGTTCCGGCTCGCTCCGTTGAGCACGCCTCTTCCTGGGCCGAACGGCGTTCTCCTTTACGACCACGCTGACGCTCTCCTATGGGACCTGAACAATTTCTCTGGGTTAGTAGCCTACCACGTTCCGACACTTTCCCTGGCCTTCACCACAACCGTCACTCCGAGCCTTTCAGGTGTTGGGAGTCTCGCACTCGATCCAACGACCGACCAGCTTTATGCGACTGTCAACGGAGTCTCAGGAGCTGAGGTTGCCGTGCTTGTGGCGTCCAGCGGCAGTGTGACTAATCCTGGAATCATGGCCGGCCC
>JAKIWQ010000043.1 GCA_022749935.1 Thermoplasmata archaeon
CGAGGATGGCCTCCCTCAGGTCCCGGGAGATTTTTCCTGAGCCTTCCGCGATCATCAGGCGTGTCGAGCAGTAGGCCCGAAGGACATACGGCCTCCAGGTGACCCCTTTGGGGACTGTCAGCCGAATCGCTTCCCGAATCTCTTCGACTATGGCTTTCGGCGTCAAGAAGCCCCCACCGAACTGAGCAGCCGCCCTGGATTTACTCGCGATCCCACGGGTTTCTGCGGGAGCGACCAGTGGGGAGGATGGAGTAAGACTCTCTCCCCTCTCAATCCGTTGCGCGAGGTAAGCAAGCAGGGTGGTGGCCAACTGCGAGGTCCCGAATGTCGTGTACATGACCCTCGTTTTTGATAGCGTGGCGGGGATCCGAATTACGAATGGCAGCTCCGAGAACTTCGGTTTGGGGCCGGGTTCAAGTTCGGGAATGTCTCGCAGGCGGAGCCCGTCTTCTCCCCCGTAAGAACCAATCGCCCCTGGACGGAGGCCGGAATGTGCCATCAACAGAACAGACACTCGTCCGCGAAGGGAAAGGCGATCGAGGATTTGCCCGAGCTCTTCCGGGGTCGGAACTCGCTCGGAGGCCAAACTCTCCCCCCGGATTGGTGAGAGTTTCGGGAATCCCCGGAACTCGGCGTGCGAATAATCGAGGAAGGAACGAAGACCATCAAATGACTTGAGGATGTAAGTGTCCAGCCGACCCTTCTTCTTCTGCATCCCTGCGTAAGCGACAAGCTGGGCCCGGAGGCTGTCGGGATTTTTCCTGGCTGCCTCAATCAGCATGTCGGCGGAGTAGCCGAGATGTTCGAGCAAGAAGCCCAGCTTCCGGACTGATTCGTCTGCCGATAGGCGGGATCTGAGAGCCCGCTCATTGTACCAGGCTGCGACCTTCGGATTCGACAAGAGGCCCTTGTGGCGGCCCATTTCCGCCTCGGAAATTGAAGTTGGTCGGCTCTTTCGCGCTGTCATCTTCGAGGTCCAAGCTGCGCGTCAATTTAAGGGATTCGAACCCCCCGGGCGTGCGGGCGCGGAGGGATTTGAACCCTCGACCGCCGGGTTAGGAACCCGGTGCCCTATCCAGACTAGGCTACGCGCCCCAACGAGTCACCGACCCCAGAATATCAGGGCTTCCGCGCGGGGGTCGAGTCTCGTGAGGACAGCAACCGGTCGTACCGATGGTCCACTCTGGGCGAAAAGTGGGCCGCGGCCTCCTGCACGATTTCGATCCCTTCCAGGTACTCCCGAAGCGTTGCGAGGACAGGGCGACGCGCGAAGGAGACGTCCGGCGGGGGTGGGGTGGAAGCTCCCAAGGCTCCGAGGAGCCAACGGGTCGATCCCACGACGAGGAGGAACGGGAACACGCGACACTCTCGGGTGAGGCTCGCGAACAGTTCCTCGGGGCGGGCCCCGGAGCGCGGAACCCCGGTGATGAGGACGACCTCGTCCGGACTCTTCCCCTGGTACGCGGGCAGGGGCGCCGGGTCCAAGAGCGTCCGATGGTCCACCCAGCCTCGGGCGAGCATCCGGCGTTGCGCGAATGGTAGGCCGAGAGGGCCGACGAGGTGGGGCCCCTTACCGGCCTCGGTCCCCGAAAAGGGTCGATGAAGGAGTTCTTCGACCGCCCATGCGCGGTGAGACGTCAGGACGGGTGCCTCGCCCTCCGGCTCCGGTCCAGGGAGCGCACCGCCCAATCCGTGGGGGTAGGCGAGCGTCCCGGGAATACCCGCGAGATTGCACCACAGACCTTCGAAATCGAAGTACACGGGAACCGTCGGGCCGTCGGCCCGGACGGTGATCAGGGTCGTGGCCGTGCCGAATTTCTCCCGAGCGACCCGGGTTTCCCACGTCCGGCCGTCGGCGGCCTTCGCATGGAAGAAGATGGCAACCAGGACTTGGTGTCCCGTCCACAACACGACATTTCCGGCGTCCAGCGCGACGGTCTTCGTGAATTCTTCGAAGCGATCGGCGAACGGCCGCGCGACCAGGAAGGTGACGTAGGGTACGCCGAGCGGCACCGGATGCGGGATGTACCGGTCGCGCAGCCAGAGCTCCTCGTAGGCCCGTCGACGCACCGCGTGATACGTCGACCGAGGGATTCGAACCTGTCGCAGCCGCTCCCGTTCGCGGTCGGGGCGAGCCGCCAGGAGGACGGCGATCACCCGGGCCTCTGAATCGGTCAGGGCGCGCAGACTCTACTCACCTCCCATGGGCTACGGTCTAGCACGCGGTCCAACCTGCCGTATCCTGTTCGGCACACCGGCTTAAGAAGCGTGGCCCCCATTTTCCTCCGAAGGACGGGACCGGTGACGAGCGCGAACTCTTCGACCCGAATCGGGAAGGTTTCGATGGTGACTGCCCTATTGGTGGCCACTCTCATGGTCCTTGTCCTCCCGGTCGGCGTCGTCAGTGCCACTTCGACCCCCGCGGCCGACGCTCCGCGAACCCTCTGGGCCTACGGAGCCGTCGAGACCGTCGATTTCCACGGATTCTCGCACAACGGTTGGGAGTACACCGGAAACGCGACCTACGGATTCTCGGTCATCCTGAACCAGACGAATACCACTGCGACCACGTTCGAGCTCGATGTGAACCGAACGATGGGAGCGCTCATCCATGTCCACTACTGTTCGCCTTCCTGCTCCGCGCCTCGCTACTTCGGCAACGAATCCGCCCACTTCTACGAGAGCGTCGCCGCCGCAGCGAACTTCACGACGACCGGGTCCGTCGATGAGAACGGTCACCCGGTCTCCGCCCTCGCTCTCAACAACTCCCAAACGCACTTGTTGGCCAACGAGACCCTGACCGCGAGCGCCTACCTACCGGCCGCAGGGCTCCCTGTCTCTCGTTCCGCCTACGTCTCCGCCCACGTTCGCGCCGAGGCCTCGATGGGATTCTCTCCGGGTCTGGGGATCCTCCCTACCGACCTCTCCACGGCTCAGACGTGGAACTCCACGGCCCAATTCTCGGCCCACGCGAGCGCGACGTATTCGAAGTTCTTTGCGAGCCAGGGTCCCCTCGGCACGGAGCGACTCGGGCCGGTTCTCGGGAACCTATCGATTCCGTTCAACGGGACGGTCTCCCTCCATGGGGCGTACTCTCCGTCCGACCAGGTCACCCTCGGCCAGGTTTCCTACTCGGAGGTCACCCTGACCGTCACGGGGCCGTTCGCTGTCCGTGAAGGCTTCATCCTCGTCCCAAGCGCCACCGACCTGTTCTCCGGCGGGGCCTCGTCCTGGGCTGGACAGGAGAACGGGAGCGCGAACGCGGCGATGAGCTATCTCGATGCTCGCGCCAGCTACGGCGGGCATGTTGGAATCGGTGCTTCCCGTTGGGTCTACGGTTCGAGCACCGCGGGTCCGGCCGCCGGGATCTCCTCGGATCCGGGAATCGCCGAGATCTCTCCCTCCACCGGTCCACGAAACGACACGGTGCCCGCCACCACCCTCCAGGGAACGCCCGAAGCCGTCGGGTCGGCCCAGTCCCAGCAGACCTGCCTCACGACGGGATCCGGTTGCCCCGCCGCGGTGGCCGCCGGGACGCCGAACCTCCGTGGCCTCATCGGACTCGTAGGGATCGCCGTCGTCGTCATCGTGGTCCCGGCCGCGATCGTGTTGGTCGCCGAACGCCGCCGAATGCCCCCGCCTACCTACCCCAATGCCGCTCTCTATCCTCCCGGGGGTTCGATCCTTCGGGCCCGAAAGGCGCCGGAACCCCCTCCGCCCCCTCCGGCCGACGACGACCCGCTCCGAAATCTCTGGTGAGCCTCGGCCGCTCCGGACCCGGACGGCGAGACCCTACGTGGCCGGACGCGGTCGCAGGGCGGGCGTGGCGGCGATCGGGTAGCGGAGGATGGCCCCGATCCCTCCGAATCCCTTCACGAGCATCTCCCCCTCCTCGCTCTCGACGGAGACCAGCCGGGCGACCGCCCCCGAGTCGGACGCGCGCCGGAACAGGCCTTCCACGAAGTCCTCGGAGGATACCTCCGTCACGTTCCGCTGGGCGCACGAGGGGCACGGACCGTCCAGCACCTTGTCGATCTCCTCGTCGGGGAGCGTACGGGTGAACTCCTTCTGGCAGGCCGTGCAGCGGAACGTCACCCGCTGGCGGCGGAGCCCCTCCGAGATGAGGAGCGTGTCGACCGCGCCCAGGTCCAAAGCCCGGTTCACGTCGGCCTCCCCGTAGGCGGCGAGACCCGACTCCGCTTTCCGGATCTCGGTGAGCAGACGCTGGACGAGCCGCTTCTCCTCCGTGAGCTCGAGCCCGTGGAGGGTCTGGGTGGCTCGTTCCACCATCTCCTTCAGGCCGTATTCGTCGGTGTAGCCGACGTCGAACAGCGGCTGAACGATCTTCTGCTGGAGCTCGTAGTGGAGGTAGTTTTCCTTGTAGAAGTACTCCTTCGTCGCCCCGGGTCCGCCGAGCAGGATCCCCTTCAACTGGTCTTTCTTCGGGAGGAAGATCTCGTTCGACATCTCGCCGATCCGGACGAAGAAGTCGTGCGCGGCGTGCTCGATCATCCGCTCAAATCGATGCTGGGATTGCCCTCCCCGTCCGTGCTTGCTGGGGACCTGGGATTGGCGGTTCCGGAGCGATTCGACCCGCTTTCCCCGGAGGAGGCCGATGGTCACCTCGGCCCGGTCCATGACGATGAGCCCCCAGAGATCGGGTTCGTGGACCATCGAGAGGAGGGGTTCGAGGAAAAAGCTCGAATCGCACCGGTAGAGGTAGGTCCGCAGCGGTTCCGGCGGCTCGACGATGAAGGTCACCGGCTCGGATTTGTCGGCCCCGACGGCCTTGCTGCCCACGAAGAACGCGACGCCGTTCGCCGGCGGCTCCTTGAACCCCCGGACCCGGCCCATCAGCGATTCGATCGCCCACATCACGTTCTTTCGAGTCGTCCGGCTCTTGATGTTCGAGCTCTGCGCGTACTCGTTCCGGAGGTAGGACATCACGTCGGAGATCTGTTTCCCAGGGGAGACGTAGAGCGACACGAGCTCGGTCGCCCGGCCCCGGACCTTCGCGATCTCGTCCATCTTCCGCTGGAACGAGTAGCGGGCGAGTTGCGGGTCGGAGGGAGGAGTGCTCATGCGGCCTCCGGTGAGGACCGCCCTTCCTCGATATCTAAGGTCTCACCGTCCGACGGGCCGGCCCCGTGCGGGGCTCGGCGCCCGTTCCTCGGGCGGGGAAGTCAGAGGAGCCGCCGGATATGCTCGTCGATGACTTCCTCGGGGTACGCCCCGACGATCCGGTCGACGAGCTTCCCTTGCTTGTAGAACAGGAGGGTCGGGATGCTCATGATGCCGAGCGCACCGGCCTTCTCGCCGTTGTCGTCGGAGTTCATCTTAGCAAAAGCGACCTTCCCGTTGTACTTCTCGCTCAGCCGGTCGACGATGGGAGAGACCATCCGGCACGGACCGCACCACGGCGCCCAGACGTCCACGACCGCCGCCGAGTTATCCTGCGCGAACTTGTCAAAATTGGTCCCACCGACTTCCGAAACAGGCATCGAACACCACTGAGTCACTCGAACGCCCCAGCGTATTAAATTGTTCTGGGACGAGAGGGTAACGCGGGGGTCTTCGGGTCACTGACCGCAGGTCTTTGTAGGTCGGACCCCCATGGAGGTGCAGGACTCCGGAAGACGACTCCGGGTCCGGTCAGGTAGGGTCGTGGAGGCCAATGCGATCTCCGGGGACGCGGTGCCATTCGCCGACCGGGCCCCTCGACGGGCCTCCCTCGTCTCGCCCGCCGCGCGGAAGGCGGTCCTCAATCGGATGCTTCTCTTTCGCCAGGCGGGGCTCGACCGGATCTCCGACCTGACCGGCGCCACCCCCGGCGACCTTCAGCGATATCGTCGAGACCTGCGGGCCAGCGGTCTTCCCGATACCCTGCTGGAGCGAGGTGCGGGTGCGGCCTTCACACGGGAGCTCCCGCAGGGCGCGCTTCTGTATCTCATCATTCGGGCCCAACGACCATCTCGGGTGCTGGAAACCGGGGTCGGTCCCGGCTACACCACCGCATGGATCCTCGCCGGGCTCGAGGACAATTCGCACGGCGAGCTCACCTCGCTCGGGCCAGGGCCGACCGCGGGCCGGACGGCGGGCGTCCACGACGTAGCTCTCGGCCAGTTCGTGCCCCCGACCCTTCGGGCCCGTTGGACCCTCGCCCTCGGCAACACGGAGGAGCGACTCCGCGAGATCCTCGCGGGAGTCGGAGAGATCGACTGCTTCCTGTACGACAACGGCCCGGTGCCCGCTCGGGCCCGCTTTGAGTTGCATGCGGCCTGGGAGCGTCTGTCGGCCCGCGGGGTCCTCCTCGCCCATCATGTGGATTCCAACCCGGCGTGGTCCGCGTTCTGCCAATCCCAGGGCTTGCCGCCTCAGATCCTCGACCCGGGCCCACCCCCTATGGGCGCGATCGGGGTCCGGAGCCCGTCCGGTCGCTAGCGCTCGAGTTCCTCGACCAGGTGGATCGCCGCGGGCACGATCAGCTTCTCGATCCCGGTCCGGACCGCCCGTTCGCTGCCCGGTAGGGCGAACACCGGTTTCCCACGGAGCAGGAAGAGCGCGGCCCGGCTGATGAGGGCGAGGGGGCCGACCTCTTGGAAGCTCAAGGATCGATACAGCTCTCCGAACCCTTCGAGCTTCCGGCCCCCCATCACCTCCAGCGCGTTGACGGTGAGGTCTCGGGAGCTGACCCCCGTCCCTCCGACGGTGAGGCCCACCTCGACCGGGATCTCCGCCAGCCACGGCTCGAGAGCGTCCCGGACGTCGGCGACCGAGTTCGCTACCAAGTGGTAGTGGAGCACCTTATGCCCGGCCCGGGACAGGAGGTCCCGGGCGAGGTGACCGGACGGGTCATCGTCCTCGGTGTGCGTATCGGAGACGGAGAGGACGGCAAAGCCGAGCGAGCGGGTCCCCCCGAGATGGTGCCGGCTCGAGGGCGTCGGGGTCGCTGCAGGTTCGGTCATCGGGTTTCTTCCTTCCCCTTCTTCTTCAGTGTCACGCGCACCGGTCCGAGCGAAGTGTGCGGGTAGAGGCCGCGGCCATCTTTCTCGAGGTACTTGACCATGTCCCACACGGTCAACAGGGCGACCGTCGCCCCGACGAGGGCTTCCATCTCCACCCCCGTCCGGCCGACGGTGGACGCTTCGGACTCGACACGCACCCCACGCCCGGTCACCGAGATCTCGATGCGACTGGCGGTCAGGCCGATCGAATGGCAATGCGGGATGAGCTCGGGGGTCCGCTTCATGGCGAGTAGTCCGGCCAGCTCTCCGGCCGCCACCGGATCGCCCTTGTCGACTCGGTGCGCCCGGATGGCTCGCCGCGTGGCCGGCCCTAGGGTCAAGTGACCGGTCGCGACCGCTCGACGCGCGACCGGCGGCTTCGGTCCGACGTCCCGCTGACGGGCCACCGATTCACCGGTCCCGAGAGGGGCCCGCGGCGATATGGGCCAAAACTGCTTCGAGCTGGATCCGGTCCGATGCCCCCTGGGCGAGGCGGAAGTCGACCTCGCCGAGATACTCGATCAGCCGAACCTTTTCCCGCGCCGGGAGCACGCTCTCGGCGATGTCCGGTAGATAGCTGTGAATCGCTCGGAGAATCTCCTCGCCCGCCGCTCCCCGGTCGGTAAAGAGGGCATACAGGCGATTTCGCGCGTCCTGGAAGTTCCCACCGACCGCGGCCCCGATCATGCCCTCGACCTCCTTTCGGAGTGGGATGGTCGCGTGCTCCTTGACCGAATCCACCGTGATGTTCGAGGTCTGGGTTCCCGCGAGCTGGAGGAGATTGATCGACCGGCGCATGTCGCCCGCACTACCGGTCACGATCGACTCGAGCGCTTCCGAGGTCGCCTTCTTGCCCTCGGCGAGGAGGATCTTTTCGAGTTGTCGGCGGATGGCCTCGGGGGTGTAGGCGCGAAACCGGAACACCGCACACCGGGACTGGATGGGGTCGATAATGCGGGACGAGTAATTGCACGAAAGGATGAACCGGCACGAGCCCGAGTACCGTTCCATCAGCCGCCGGAGCGAGGCCTGTGCCTCCGAGGTGAGGTTGTCGGCCTCGTCCAAGAAGAGCAGCTTGAATCCGACGGCTCCGAGGGGAGAGGTCCGGGCATACCCCTTGATCGTCGTACGCACGGTGTCGATGCCTCGCTCGTCGGAGCTGTTGAGCTCGAGGAAGCTCTGGCGCCACTCGTCCCCGTAGAGGTCGCGCGCGAGGCAGAGGGCGGCGGTCGTCTTTCCGGTCCCCGGCGGGCCGGCGAACAACAGGTGGGGGAGGGACCGCTGCGATGCATAGGCCCGCAAGAGCGGGACGATCGATTCCTGCCCGACCATGTCGGCGAGCGAGGTGGGACGGTACTTCTCGACCCAGACCGCCTCCGAATTCCGGTCGGCCATCTCGCTCCGTCTCACCCCCCGCCTATTAAGAGGTTCTCGGCGGCGCGTTCGACCGGCGTACCAAGAGCCCCCCGAACTCCGACTCCTCGCGACAGTGGGAGGTCAACTCTGCGGCCAGGAACCGACCGTACTGTCCTGGGGCTTGTCGGGGGAGACGTTCCAGCCAGAGGTCACTCCGTGTGAGCGTTCCGGGTGCGCTCTGTCCTTGGGGATGGTCGCTGTTCCCTCCACCATGTTGGCGCTCGCACTCCGCTTCCAACCCGAGCATCTGACCGCCCCGCGAATCGTCGTGATGACTGAACGTGGACGATTCTTCGACCCACCCCCGGACTCCCCGAGATGTCCTCCGCGGTCTGGGGGGTCTCGCGGCGGCCCGCTCCCGGCCCTCGCCGTCATCCCGAAATAGCGGACAGGGCTCGGCACCGCGTGTCGAGCCCTGAGGGCCCCGCCCAGGAAGGGACGATCTCGATCCACGGGTACGGACTGTACTGGAAGAGTTTCGGTGGATCCGGGGCCAACGGGACCCTACTGGCGCTCCACGGGGGTCCGGGGGCGACCCACGACTACCTCCTCTCGCTCGGTGACCTGGCCCAGCGGGGGTACCGCGTGGTCTTCTACGACCAACTGGGTTGCGGCCGCTCGGAACTGGCCCGAAGCCTCTCCGAGTACTCGATCGACCGTGATGTCGCCGACCTCGAGGCGCTCCGGACCGCTCTCGGCCTGGGGCGCGTGCATCTCTTCGGCTCGAGCTATGGCGGACTCCTGGCGATCGCGTATGCCCTCGCCCACCCCGAAGGACTCCGGACCCTGACGAGTGCGAGCGGGCTCGCGGACGTGCCCCTGACGGCTCGGGAGATGCAACGACTCAAGAGGGAACTACCCGCCCCCCTCCCCGCCACGCTCGAGCGATACGAAGACCTCGGGCTGTTTCAGCACCCCGAGTATCTCGCGGCGGTGCAGGAGTTCTACCGCCGACACCTCTGCCGACTCGACCCGTGGCCACCGGAGGTTCGCTACAGTTTGGACCACCTCAGCCTCCCGAAGTATGGGACCATGAACGGGCCCAACGAGTTCACTATCGTCGGCACGATCAAGGACTGGGATGCCACGTCTCGGTTGGGGGAGATCCGGATCCCTACCCTCGTGACCGCGGGCCGGTACGATGAAGTGACCCCGGTCGTCGCCGAGTCCATCCACCGGGGGATCGTGGGCTCGGAGTACCAACTGTTCCGGGAGAGTTCCCACCTCGCGTTCTGGGAGGAACGGGAGCTGTACATGGACGCCCTCGAAGCGTTCCTTGTGGAACACCCGTAGCCGGGCGCGCGCGGATCCTACGCCGTGGGCGGCACGGTTCCGCTCCGGAGGGTCGTCGGAGGGGCTTCGCGTGCCCGCATGGTCTGACGAAGTCGGTAGAGTGCGTAGACAAAGACCGCCGTTACGACGAGGATCCCCGGGACTTGGAACTCGATGAGGACATCCCACGCGAACAAGATCCCGAGCATCCCGCAGGCGAGGTAGAACTTCGTCCACTCCGGGCGATCCGTACCGGCGAATCGGAACACTATCGTCAAGGAGAGTACGCCTACGAGGGCGACAACGAGGCCGGTCACGACCGCGGATACGATCGGATGGCTCGAGAGGACGAGCACGACGGTCCACGCCGCGAACGGGAGGGCTCCGGCGACCGCGACGATCCGGGGGGAAACGCGGGGCCGTCCCGCGCGCAGTCGGAGCAATTCGCGGGGGACCGACCAGGCGAGGAGGATGAAGGCGAGTCCGAGGGCGAGGAAGAATGCGAACACCGGCGGGCTCGGCCCGTACCCGACCACGACCGAGAAGAGTGCGACGACGAACAGGTACACGGCGGCCGTGACGGCGACGGCGCCCCGGTCGAGCCAGCGAACGTCCCGGGTCTTGGGGTACCAGAGACCGACCAGGAGGATCGGAAGCGCGATGGAGTAAGTGGCGTGGAACACCGTCAGTCCGAGAGCCCAGAGCCAGTTCACCCCGAGGGCATGGCCGTAGGTGCCGAGCGCATGGACGGGGTTCCCGTAGGGCTCAAAGAACGTGTGGACGGCGAACCCCTCCTCCCCGATCCCATAGGCCGCCCCCAAGAGGAGTACCGAGGCCCACCCCTTCTGGAAGTAGACGACAAACTCCCGAATCAGCAGGGCCCCCGTCCCGTACAATCCCATGATGCCGAGAAAACTGATGGCGAAGAACGCCGGGCTCACGAACAGGGTCGTGATCGGCGTGGAACCCGTGAGCAACTCGGGGATCGCCGGGGCCAGGACCAGCAAGGCGAGTACCGGCCATCGAGGCCGGATCAGGACGCGCACGTGACGTTCTCGTTCCGACGGCTACATGAATCGTTCGGAACGCGGGCGGGGCCCCCGAGATTATAACCGACCTCCCCGTCGGGGGGACGAAGTGCGCCCATGCGAGAGCGGCTCGCCCATGTTTCGTTCCGGGGGACGATTCGCGAACGCTCGGTCGAACCGTACGCCCGACTCCTTCACGCCCTTCGCGGCCGACGCCGGATCCGAGGGGTACTCCTGGATATCTCGAGCGGTGGCGGGGAGTCGATCGCGTCCATGGACTTCTACCTCGCCGTCAAACGCCTCAACGAGGTCAAACCGGTCTTCGCGGCGGTCGGCTCGATGGCCGCCTCCGGAGCGTACATGGCCGCCCTCGGGGCTCGGCGCATCTTCGCGTATCCCGAGTCCCTCGTAGGGTCGATCGGCGTGATCTTCCCCCACTTCGCGGCGCGGGACCTCCTCCGCCGCCTTGGGATCTCGGTCGAGCTCCTCCATGTGGGGGAGCACAAGGACGCGTACCAGGGTTACCGCCCCCTCACCGAAGTAGAACGTGGAAAACTCATGGCCGTCGCCCAAGAAGGGTACGATGAGTTCGTCGGCCTCGTGGCCCGGGAGCGAAAGCGACCCGTGGAGGAAATCCGCGCCCTCGCAACCGGGGAGTTTTGGACCGGGCGGACGGCCCTCAAGTTGGGCCTCGTGGACGTGCTTGGGGACCGGGAAGACGCGCTCGCGGCGCTTTCCCAAGCGACCGGAGTCCCGGTGACCAAGGCGGTGCGGATCGGACCGCCCCGCTCCCTGATGGACCGAGTGATGGGGGGCGGGGGATACGGGTTCAGCGGGCTCTCGGGCCGACTCCACGACGCGATCGAGGACGCCGCCCTCGACCTCGGCGGGTTCGGCTTGCTGAGGTAGGTCGCACGCGTCCCGTAGTCCGTTTATACTACCGCGACCCTCGAGCGACCGGTCATGCCCGACAACAAACGCTCCGGCTTCTCCAGCGCCGCGGGGCTCATCCAGTATTACGACATGGAGGAGACACGGGCGCTCAAGATCAACCCGTATCTTGTCCTCTCCTTCGGGATCGCCGCGGCGATCCTCGTAGAAGTCCTCAACTGGCGTCTGACGTGATCGTCTCGCCCGGCGCGGTCCCCATCGCTCCCACGGGAGCCCGACCCGGCAGGTACCGCCCCTCGCTCGTTCGACCGAGCAGGTAGACCTTCGAATCCGGGGACTCGTCCAACACCAGGTACCCGGTCCGGGCCGCGAGACGGTGCGCAAACCCCCCGATCTCCTCGTGAGTCGGGACGTGGTCCTTGCCGAGGCGTTGTCGCGACTTCCCCATGTAGACGTACCCCTTCGGTTCGACGAAGTCGGGGCGCGCCAGCCCGTCCAACTCGGCGTACTCGTCGACCCAGCCCAAGTTCCATCCCTTGACCAGCGTGTGCCGGACGACTCGGCGTGTCTTCAGGTCTCGGACGATCGCGAGCGACTCCCGGAGATGGTCGAAGGCATGCTCGTCGGCGGGAAGGGTCAACCGTCGGAACACTTCGGCGTTGGGCGCCGTCACGGAGACGTAGAGCTGGGTGGGGAGCGGGTCGAGCGCGCGCAGCGCATCGGGGTTCGTTCCGTTGGTAACGAGGAAGGTGGTGATCCCACGCTCGTGACACAACTCCAAGAACCGGTTCATCTTGGGATACAGCGTCGGCTCACCCGTGAGGGAGATCGCGATGTGTTTCGGCGACTGGGATTCATCCCATCGCTCGAGTTCGACGGCC
>JAKIWQ010000044.1 GCA_022749935.1 Thermoplasmata archaeon
CCTGGGCCAGCCAGTGGAACGCGGTCAAGGCGTCGCGGTCGCGCACCCCGACGTATCGGGCCCGGCCCGTGTCTCGGAGCCAGGCATGCTCCGGCCCGACCCCGGCGTAGTCCAGTCCGGCCGACACACTCTCGGTCTCGGAGACCTGGCCGTCCTGGTCCTGGAGGACATACGAGAAGCTGCCGTGGAGGATGCCCGGCCGGCCGCGGGTGAGCGAGGCCGCACCGGGCGAATGGCCTCCCGCCCCACCGGCCTCGACGCCGAGCAGTTCGACGGAGGTGTTCAGCAACGGATGGAACGTGCCGATCGCGTTCGACCCGCCTCCAACGCAGGCGACGGCCAGGTGCGGAAGCCGGCCGAAGGCCCGGATCGATTGCCGACGGATCTCCCGTCCGATCACGCTCTGGAAGTCCGCGACGAGGGAGGGGTAGGGATGGGGCCCGACCGCGGACCCCAGCAGATAGTGGGTGGTCCGCACGTTCGAGATCCAATCCCGCAACGCGGCGTTGATCGCGTCCTTGAGCGTGGAATATCCGGTCCGGACGGGGTGGACTTCGGCGCCCAGGAGCCGCATCCGCTCGACGTTGGGTCGTTGACGCTCCATGTCGACCGACCCCATGTACACCTCGGTCCGAAGGCCGAGGGCGGCCCCGATCATCGCAGTCGCCACACCGTGTTGGCCGGCCCCGGTCTCGGCGATGAGTCTCGGCTTGCCCATCCGCCGGGCGAGCAATCCCTGGCCGAGGGCATTGTTGAACTTGTGGGCCCCCCCGTGCACGAGGTCCTCTCGTTTCAGCCACAGTTCCGCACCTCCCCCTCGGCGAGTGAGGTTCCGGGCGAAGTAGAGCGGCGTGGGGCGACCCCCCAGGGTGCGGGAGAGGCGGGTGAGCTCGGTCCGAAACTCCGGGTCCCGCCGCGCCGAGAGCCAGACCCGTTCGAGCTCCACCAGCGCCGGCACCAAGGTTTCGGGGACGTACGCGCCCCCGTAGGGTCCAAAGCGCCTAGGCATGCGTCGCTTCGAACTCCACGACCGCTTGGACCAACGCCCGCATCTTGCCGATATCCTTCACGCCCGGTTCCCGCTCGATGCCGGACGAGATATCGACGCCCCACGGTCGGACCGTCGCGAGCGCCTCGGCGACGTTTTGGGGCGTTAGGCCCCCCGCGAGGATGAATTTCCGTCCGGGGTTGGCATCGACGAGACGGGCGCACACCTCCCAATCGGGTCGGACCCCGCTTCCACCCGGGAGCGGTCCGCCGCTCGCGTCGAGGTGGACCCGGGGGTAGCTCTCCGCCGGGGGAGTCACGGGGTCCGGGGCCCCCGAACCCGCGACGCCGACCGGCACCGAGGGGACGAGGTGGTGGATCTCGAGGAAGTCCAGACCCTCCGGTACGTCGCCGTAGACTTGGATCCGGTCGACCCCGACATCTTCGAACAAGTGGTGGATGAGCTCGACGCTGGGGCTGATGACCACGCCCCACGCCTCCGCTTCGCTCGGGACGAGCGCTACGAGTTCCGCGGCCCGGTCCAACGGGAGATTTCTCGTCGAGGTGGGGACGTCCACCACGAAGCCGGCCGCCCCCCCCGCGGGCACCTCGGCCAGCGCCTCGGCGGACGTGAGCCCACAGAACTTGACGAAGGTCTTCATCGAGCCGTCTCCCGGGGAGGCCGCCGCAGCTGAGAAAGGAACCCCGACGGATCGTGGGTCCGAGCGAGCGCGCCCCCGACGAGGATCCCGTCCACGCCGAGGTCCCAGAAGCGGCGGGCCTCCTTCGGTCCCTCCACACCGCTCATGCCGACCATCGGCCGAAACGCGCCGGCCGCCCGGAGGGTCTCCTCGGCGACGGGACGACGAAGTTCCAAGGTGTCTAGGTCGCGCACATTCACTCCGAACACGTCGGCGGGCACGTCCTCGGTCCGTCTTAATTCTGCCCGCCCATGCCACTCCAGCAGTACTTCGAGGCCCTCGCGATGCGCTCGGTCGGCCAGTTCGTGCAGGGGAACCGGAAGCAATCCCTCGACCTCGAGTCGGGCGATCAGGAGGATCGCACTGGCCCCGGCCCGGGCGGCCGCCGTGATCTGAAGTGGGTCGACGACGAAATCCTTGAAGAGGACCGGCTTCGGCGTCCGCGCGGCGAGGTCGGCGACGTCCTGCGGGGCCCCCCCGAATCGGGGTCCGCTCGCCAAGCAAGAGTAGGCCACCACCTCCGGGACCGTCGTCCTCTCAAGGAACGCAGCGATCGTTCTCGGGGGGAGCTCCGGGGTCGAAGCGCCGGGGGACCGCCGTTTGTATTCCGCGAGGACAGCCCCGGAGGGAGCCGCCTCCCTCACGGCGCTCCGTAGGCTGGCCGGGGGGCGCGCCGGACGACGGGGGAGACTTTCCAGGTACTCGGGTTGGGAAACGGCCGCTGTGGTAGCCGCGACCATCTCCCGAAGGAAACCCATTTCAGCCTCCTTTCCCCCGAGCGAATCGGGGAGCCAGGCGTCGCAGGTCGCGCAGGAGACGCTCCGCCGACCCGCTGTCCAGTACTTCCCGGGAGCGATCCACGCCCGCGGCGAACGAGGGAGCGGTGCGCGAGACCCATAGCGCGGCTCCCGCGGTGAGCAGGATGGACCCCCGCCGGGCCCCGCCTCCCCCGGCGAGGATTCGTTCGGTCTCCTCCGCCGCGAGCCCCGGAGCCAGGGGGCCCCACGGTCCGCGCCGGTCCTCGGACGGTAGATAGGTCGCCGGCCGGACGGTGAGGCTCCGAACGCGCCTCCCGTCCCAGGTCGTGAGGTAGGTCGGGCCTGCGGGGGAGAATTCGTCGCATCCTTCGCCCGAGGTCATCGTGACCGCTCGCCGGACCCCGAGGAGTCGGAGCGCCTCGACGACGATCCGGCCCTGCGTCCGGTCTCCCCATCCGACGACCTGGAAGGGAACGTGCGCGGGGTTCGAGAGCGGTCCGAGCCGATTGAACACGGTCGGGATCCCGAGGAGCTGGCGGGCGGAGGCCATCGCGGCCGTCGCCGGGTGGAACAGCGGTGCGTGGAGGAAGGCGATTCCGTACTTTCGGAAACTGGCTTCGGCGAACGCCACGGACGTGGTGACGGGGAGCCCGAGGGCCGTGAGGAGGTCGCTCGAACCGGTCGGCCCTCTCGCGCTGCGGTTGCCGTGCTTGATCACCGGAGTGCCACTGGCCGCCACAACGAACGCGGCGACGGTCGACACATTGAACGACGGCTTGGGAGCGCCCCCCGACCCACATAGGTCGACCGCGCGATGTGCACCGCGCGGGCGAAACGGGCGGGATCTCCGACGCATTTCCCCGGCCAACGCCGTCCATTCCCGGGCGTGGGGGGCCCGGGTGGTGAGCGCGACCAGGAGCGCACAGCGTTCACCCTCGCTGCGCTCGGACCCGAGCAGGGCGTCGAACACCCCTCGAGCTTCGTGAACGGTGAGCGGCTCGGGTCGCAAGAGTCTCGAGAGGATGGGCGCGATCACCGGTGGACCCCTCGGAGGAAACCGGCGAGGAGTCGAGTACCGGTCGGGGTGAGGTACGATTCCGGATGAAACTGTACCGACTCCACCGGGCGGGATCGGTGGCGCAGCCCCATGACCAGCCCCGCGTGGTCCCAGGCGGAGACCTCCAACTCCGGCGGGATCGACGATGACTCCACCACGAGGGAGTGATACCTCGCTCCGACGAGCGGGGACGGGATCCCGCGGAACATGCCGCGTCCGTCGTGCGTGATCCGCGCCGTCTCTCCGTGCACCGGCGCCGGCGCGAGGCCGACCTGGCCCCCGTAGTGGTCCCCGATGAGTTGATGACCGAGGCACACGCCGAGGAAGGGTCGCTCGCGGTCCCACCGGCGGAGGAGCGCCCGAGCGAGACCGGTGATCCGACGGTCGTTGGGATGGCCCGGTCCCGGCGATAGCACGACCGCGTCCGGGTCGACCCCCACCGCCTCCCGGACGGGGCGCGTCGACCGTAAGGTGACCACCGCCGCGCCGCTCGATCCGAGTGCTTGGGCGATGTTGTAGACAAAGGAGTCTTCGTGGTCGACGAGGAGAACCTTCACGGGTCCTCTCCGACGAGGGTCGATTCCACCTGGGCGAGCTTGACCAGCGTTTCGTCGTACTCTCGGCGGGGCTCGGACCCGTACACGATGCCGGCGCCGGCCGCCGTGAACAGGCGGGTCCCGGTCGCGAAGGCGCCTCGGATCGCCAACGCCCAGTCCGCTCGTCCGCCCGGCCGGAGCACCCCCACCGTCCCGGCATACGGCCCCCGCCACGTCGCCTCTTCCCGGCGGAGCCACTGCGTGGCGCGGATCTTCGGGGCACCGCTCACGGTGCCGGCCGGAAACGTAGCGCGGAGCGCCTCCCAGGGTCCTAGCCCGGGCCGGAGGCGGCAGCCCACTCGGCTCACCAGGTGCTCGAGTTGGGCGTACCGGACGCGGCGCTCCGATGCCAGCAGTCGAACCGACCCTACGCGGGCGACCCGCCCGAGGTCGTTCCGCGCCAGGTCCACCAACATCCGGTGCTCCGAGAGTTCTTTGGGGTCCTCCCGGAGGGGTCGCCGCCGAAGAGGGCGGGCCACGGGAAGGGTTCCGGCGATGGGGTTGACGTAGGCCGAGGGGCCGTCGACCTCCACGACCGACTCCGGGGTCGCCCCGACGAACTCGCGGGCTCCTAATTTGAGATAGTAGAAGAAGGCGAATCGTTCACAGCGTCGGAGCCTCCCGGCTCGGGCCAACAGATCGTCCGGTCGTCGCCACTCCCTTCGGTGGGCCAGCACGACCTGGAACGCCTCCCCGGCACGGATCGCGTGTCGAAGGTGGCGCACGCTCGCCTGGAATCGGGCGTTCGGCAAGGAATCGGAGAGCGGTCGCAGGATCCGTCGGCTCCGCGGTAGGGAATGGGTCCGTGTCCTCGCGGGCACGGGGTGCCTCGTCCCCGAGTGGACGAGAACCATCTCCCCAAGGGGGAATGGGGAACCGGCGGGAACGTGGCGGAGCGTCGGCTCGAACAATCCCACCGCATCGAATCCTAGGTAGCCCATCGCGAGGGCCGTCTTTCCCCTACGAAGGTGGACCGACGTCGCGCGGGCGACTTCGTCCACCTCGGTGCGGGCGGTGATCGGGGGGAGGACGTCTCCGCGGTCGAACCATACCGCGTCGCCCGCGGTCCGGGAGGGGCCGGGGGAGCGCTCGAAGTAGCCGGCGGTCTCCGCGCGTTCCGCACGGAGGATGAAGGTATCCCAGGGGTCGCTCATGTCTCGGAACGTTCCTCCACGAGCACGCGGTGGAGCGCTCGTAGCACCTCGACCCCCCGCTCTTCCGGGACGGCGATCGACAGCGCTCGCGGGGTCGCGCTGAACCCTTCGGCCGAGCGGACGACCGCCGCCGGGACTCGGTCCACGTCCGCCAGCACGCCGTCCCCGATGGCCGTCACCAGCGCCACGCGGAACGGTCCCTCCACCATCGCCGCCGCCTCCTGGGTGAGCGGGGCCAGCGCCCGCAACGCGGCGAGCACCTCCCCCGGCGCGAGGACGAGACACAGGAGGGCCGAGGAAGTGTAGAGCTGAACGAGGTTCACCTTCGCGAGCGCGAGGCGCTGGGAGACCTCCGCGACGATTCCGGGTCGTTGCCGACCCCCCGGCACCCGGAGCCGGATCAGGCGCAAGGGTCGGAGGAGAGTCAGGGCCCGGTTGTGTCGATCGGACCGGGAAGGGCCGATGGTGGTGACGACCCGGGGGTCGTCCAGCGACCGGACCTGGAGGACGATCCCGTGGGCGCGGGCCGGCTCGATGGTGAGAGGGTGGAGCACTCGGGCCCCGAACTGCGCGAGCTCCTCGGCCTCCTCATAGGAGAGCTCGGGGATCGCCCGGGCGGCCGGCACCTCCTTCGGGTCGGCGGAGAGGACGGCCACATGCCGCTTCACCAGCTCCACGCGCTCGGCCCCGAGGATCGCTCCGAGCCCCGCGGCCGCGTAGTCCGAACCCCCTCGGCCGAGGGTCGCGACCCGGCCCTCCAAACTACGTCCAAAGTACCCGGTAACGACCGGGACCTGTCCCCGGGCGAGGAGGCGGCCGAGTCCCCGCCGCACGGCAGGAGAGGACCGGTCGAAGAGGATGCACGAGGCCCCGTAGGTGTTGTCGGTGATGAGCCCGAGGTGGTCGGCCTCCACCCCGACGGCCGGGACCGACGCAGCTCGGAGTCGTTCGACCAACCAGTCGACCGCGATCCGCTCGCCCTGGCTCAGGATTCGGTCCCTCATCGCCGCGTCGCGCACCGGGCTCTGCTCGAGGTCGAGGAGGAGTCGCGCCAGGCGACGCACGTGCCGTCGACCGACCGGTGAGAGACCCGGATGTCGTTGGCGAACCTCAGCGAGAACGGCCGCGTGGATCGTGTCGGATCGCGGCCGCTCGACCGCTTTCGAGAGCAGGTCGGTGACTCCTTCGCGGGCGGAGGCGACGACCACGACCGGCCGCCCTCCGGACCGGGCCTCCCGAACCTCGAGCAGCACCCGACTCGGGTCGGCCAGCGAGGCGCCCCCGAACTTGAGGACGATGGGCGGGCGGCGGCGGCTCATCGGTCGGCGCTCGCCCCCCCGGGGAGCGCGCGACGGGCGAGAGCGAGCTCGGCGTTGAGCACCGACCCGCCCGCTCCCCCGCGCACGGCATTGTGCGTGAGCACGAAGAACCGGAGGAAGGGAGGGTCCCAACGGACCCGACCGACGACGGCGGCCATCCCGCGTGCCCGGATCGGCGCCCCCGCCCATCGGTCGCGCACCGGCTGCGGGCGGTCGACCTCGGGCCGCAGCTGAACGGGGGGGTGCGGAGCCGTGGGAAGTCGGTCGCGTTGAAGAGGGTCGAATCCCCTCCAGGCCGCCTCGAGGGCGCCCTGGGACGGCCCGCGTGTGGCCTCCACGGTCACGGCTTCGAGGTGACCGTCCCGCGTGCCGACGCGGGCACAGTGGGCGAGAATCGGGATCGGCGAGGGTGAAACGCGACCGCCCTTCTGGATCCCGAGAAGGCGGGCCGATTCCCGCGAGATCTTCTCCTCTTCCTCGGCGATGAACGGCACGACGTTGTCCGCGATGGCGAGCGAGGGGACACCGGGGACGCCCGCCCCGGAGAGAGCCTGGTACGTGGCCACATGCACCGCGCGGGGTCGCAGAAGACCGACGATCGGGGCCATCGACAGGACTAAGCCGGTCGTCGAGCAGTTGGGGTTCGCGACGAGCAGTCCGTGGCCCGGTCGTCGCCGCTCCGCCAGCGCGAGATGGTCGGCATTGACCTCGGGGATCAGCAGCGGTACGTCGGCGTCGAGGCGATGGTCGGCCGCATTCGTGAACACGGAGACCCCCCGGATCGTGAATTCGCGCTCCACGGGCCCGGCGAACCCGGACGGGAGGGCCGAGAACACCACCTGCACCCCCGCTCGGACGAGCCGAGCCACCGAGAGGGACTCGATCCGGGTGGTTTCCAGGGAACTCGGGGGCGGCTCGGAGAGCTGCCAGACGTCGCCCAGCCGCTTCCCTTCCGAGCGCCCACTCGCGATCAGCCGGGGGGGTAGGAACTCCGGGTGGTCCGCCAGCTCGCGCGCGAAGTGCTGACCGATGTATCCGCTGGCTCCGAGCACGGCCGTCCGGATCTCCGGGCCGGTCACGGCAGAAAACCCCCTCGGAGCGCGAGATCTGCGAGGGCGAACGCGGTCGTGCACTCGACCACCACGACGGCCCGTGGGACGATGCACGGGTCGTGGCGTCCCGTGACCACGAGCGTCGCGGGAGCGTGGGTCGCGAGGTTCACCGATTGCTGAGGGCGGGCGATCGACGAGGTGGGTTTCACGGCAACCCGTGCGATGAGGGGCATTCCCGTGCTCAGACCCCCGAGGATTCCCCCGGCGTGATTGGAGGTGGTCCGGACGCGGTGGCCGTCCCACACGAAGGGGTCGTTGTGCTCGCTCCCCCGCATCCGAGTGGACGCGAAGCCGTCGCCGAACTCGACGGCCTTCACAGCGGGGATGGAAAACCAGACGTGGGCGAGGGCACTTTCCACGGAGTCGAAGAACGGTTCCCCCAATCCGACGGGCAACCCTTCTGCCCACACTTCGACGACCCCCCCCACGCTATCCCCTTCGCGCCGAGCCTGGAGGATCAGCTCCTCCATCCGGGAGGCGGCCGAGCGATCCGGGGTACCCACCTCATTTTCGGCGCTCTGTCGACGTACGGCCGCGACCTGGGAATCCAGCGGTACGTCGGCCTCGACGTTCCCGATGGAGCGCGTGAAGGCGACCACGTCGATCCCCTGTGCCGCTAGCAGAGTGCGGGCGACGGCCCCGGCGATCACGAGTCCGACCGTCATTCGTCCGGAAAAGATGCCGCCCCCCGAGAGATCGGCGTCAGGTCCGTACCGGACGCGGGCCGGGTAGTCGGCGTGCCCGGGGCGAGGTGTGTCGGCGAGACGGTCATACGGTTCCCGTCGAACGTCCTCGTTGGCCACGTGGGCCCGGAAGGGCGTCCCGTCGAGGAGGCCGTCGGCCCAGCCGGAGTCCACGACGAGCTGGTCTTCTTCCTGCCGCTTGGTGGCCAAGCGTCGGCCGACGGGGCGCCGGCGGTCGAGCTCCTGCTGGATCGCGGCCAGTTCGATACGCGTGTCGGCGGGAATCCCCTCTAACGTGACCCCGACCTCGGGGCCGTGGCTCGATCCGAAGAGGGTCATCCTCAGCCGCTCCCCGAGCCGCATCATGTGGCTCGACACTCCGCACCCAACGCGACCAACGTCTCCCAGAAACGGGGGAAGGACTTTCGCACGGCCTCCGCTTCACCGATCCGGCTCGACCCGGTCGCGGCGAGGGCCCCGACCGCGGCGCTCATCACCAGCCGGTGGTCCGTGAGGTCGGGCAATTCCACCGGGCGGAGGCGGCTCCGGCCTTCGATCGAGAGTCCCGTCCGGGTCCGTCGCACTCGGGCCCCGAACGCACGGGCGAGCCGAGCAGTTTCCGCCCGGCGGTCCGATTCCTTGTGGACGATGTGCGGCGCGCCGGAGAGGTGCGAAGTTCCGGGGATGGCGGCCGCCAGGACGCCGGCCAACGGGTAGAGGTCGGGGGAAGCCGTCAGGTCGGCCGAGAACGGTCGAAGCCCCCCGGGTCCTACGGTGGCGGTCGACCCCGTTTCCCGAACCGCCGCCCCGGCGCGGGCGAGCAGGGCGAGAATCGCCCGATCCGCCTGGGGCCAGCGCGGATCGACTCCGCGCACGGTGACCGAACCTCCGGCGAGGGCGCCCGCGACCCACAGATAGGCTGCGGAGGAGGCGTCCCCTGGGACCGCGAATCTGCGGCCGCGATACGACTGGCTCCCCGGAACGTGGAAGGACCGGTTCCCGCACCGAACACGGACTCCCAAGGCTCGGAGCACGGAGACCGTCGCCTGCAGGTAGGGTTCGGAAACGATGGTTCCGACCAGCCGGATCTCCGAGTCGCCCGGGAGAGTTGGAAGGGCCAGAAGGAGGGCCGACGCGAACTGGGAAGACTCGGAAGCGTCCAGACGGACCCGGCCCGATCGGATCGGGCCCCGGAGCGTGAACATGGCGCCGGCCCCGGTGGAATCGACGGAGGCGCCGAGGACTTCCAAGGCGCGCAACAGGGGACCCATGGGACGTTCGGGAAGCCGGCCACTTCCATGGAAACGAGTCGCCCGATCCCCCAGTGCGGCCACGACCGAAGCGAACCGAAGGGTCGTTCCCGACTCACCGCACTGGATGTCAATCCGTCGGGTAGTACCCCGGGGCCGCGTGGGGCCCACGATCCACGACTTCGCCGACCGGGAAAATGACGACCCGAGCCGACGGAGCGCGCGTGCGGTCGCTCGGGTGTCGTCCGAGTCGAGGGGATTCACGACCTGGAACCGTCGACCCGTGAGCGATCCGACCACGAGCGCGCGGTGGGTGTAACTCTTGGAGGGAGGGGCCTGCGCTCGGCCCAAGAGGTGGGAAGGGGAGAGGAGCCGTACGGTCATGAGGGAAGTTCCTGCGTAAGCCGCACCGAGCAGCGCTCTCCCGCTCCTCGGGGGAGGGCGGCCATCACCTCCGTCACATGAGCGCTCGGGACCATTGCGGCCAAGGCGGGCCCTAGGCCACTCACACCCACCGCCACCGCCCCGTGCGAAAGGAGCTCGGTCCTTAGTGGCCCATAGTCGTACCCCATCAGTCGCTCGACGAGCCGGGTGTTCCGGGCCATCGCCCCGGCAAAGCGAAGTGCCACCGCCTCCGCGACCGCACGGGCCCCCTCCTCTCGGGCCCCCTCAAATCGCGCGCGAAGCGACGGGGCGGCCGGGTGGGTCCCGGGAGGGATGAACAGTACCGCGCTCCAATCCGGATCGATCGGCGCTTCGGCGATGAGCTCGCCCCGGCGATTGTCGGTAATGACGAACCCCGCTCGGAGTCCCGCCAGTGCGTCGTCCAGCGCACCGGTGGCACTCACCCCCACCGCGCGGCCGACGTCGGCGGCGAGTCGGGCCACCTCCAGCGGCAGCGGCTCGAGGTCGCATGCGCGCGCCACCGCGAGGATCGAGGCGGTCGCGACGGCGCTCGAACTCTTCAGTCCCTTGGCCATCGGAATTTCCGACGAGAGCCGCAGGGCGGTCTCGAAGTGTCGGCCTCCGGCGAACTGCTCGAGGGCGGCCAGGACACTCGCCCGCACGAGAGGAGTGGAGGACTTCGACGGTAGACATTCGACCGAGTGCTCTGGGGCCAACGTGAGGTCCACGGAGGCACTCGCATACCGCGCGATTCCGAGGGCGCAGCCCACCCCGGTAGGTAGTGCGTTGACCACCGTGATCGCCGCCGATGCTCTGGCTACTCCGTGCACGCGACCTCCGCGAGGGCAACTTCGACCGACTCGGGGTCGGGCGCCTCGCCCCACCACGCGCGATAGCTTTCCACGGCCTGGTAGACGAGGAGACGGGTCCCGTCTTCGTACCTTGCCCCGGCCTGCCGGGCCGTGTCCGAAACAGATCGGCTCCCCGCGGCGTAGACCCAGTCCAGCACGTACGAGCGATCGGTCACGAGGGGCCGCAGCGGCACCTCGAGTGGGCCGCTGTCGGTCCGGCCGACGCTGGTGGCGTGCACGACCAGGGAGGCCGGAACGGGGTGGTCCGCGTCCCCGACCTCCGCACCGAATTGCTCCGCGAGGGACGTGGCGGCTTCGTCCCGACGGGCACAGACCGTCGCATGCGCTCCGAGTCGGCGGACCGCCGCCAGCGTAGCTCTCGCAGCGCCTCCGGCACCGAGGACCGTGACCCGATCTCCGTCCCAGATTCCACTCTCATGGAGTTCTCCCAGGCGGCGCTTGATGGCCCCGAGATCGGTGTTGTCAGCGGAGATCCCGTCGTTCTGGAAGGTCAGGGTGTTGGCGGTCCCTGCCTCGAGCGCGTCCGGAGATTTCTGCGCCGTGCACCGGAACGCGAGACCCTTCCATGGGTGGGTCACGTTCACCCCGCGCACTCCCCGACGCGGAAGTTCCTGGAGCGCGAGTTGGAATTCCTCCGCGGAACCGACATCAAGGACGGTGTACAGCCCGACGCGGCCCTGGCGGGCCATCCACCGGTGGTGGATCGCCGGACTTCGAGAATGCGCCACGGGATGGCCCAGGAGAGCGAACATCGGGGCGTCCTCGACCGCCAGGTAGGGTTGCAAACGATCGACGGGAATCTGCGTCGGCTCCACCGGGAGCGCGTATGGCCGACCCGGTTGCTCCGGCAGGGAAGCGTAGACCCAGGGGAGTCGCAGTCGCCGCGCCCAGGCCCGGAACAGAGATCCGGAAGGGCCGGTCGTCAGCAGGACCGCCCGAGGCGTCGTGTCCCGCTCGGCGAGGGGGAGGAGGTGTTGGATCGCCACGGTGAGGGTCGCCGAAACCACCACCTTCAGGATTCCATCCGCGGGTGCACCGCTCTCGAGGAGCTGGACGACCGTGTCCGATGGAGTGCCCTCTCCGAGATGCGAGGACCGAATCACCCGAGGGCCGGCGGAGCGGGTCGGCGATTCCAGTCGTCGGTCTCGGGCCCACTCGAGGTCCAG
>JAKIWQ010000045.1 GCA_022749935.1 Thermoplasmata archaeon
CAGGCTTCAACCTACCCACGCTTAGATCGATTGGCTTCGGGTCTTCCACATATGACTTCGGGCGAGCACACCCCGTCCCTCGCTCCTTGCGGAGTTGCGGACTGTCGGTTTCCCTGCGGCTGCGGCCGTGCGGGCCTTAGCCTTGCCATATATCGAAACTCCCTGGCCCGTTATTCAAAACGGACGCATGGATCCTGTGTCCACGACCCTACGGTCGCTTCGTTCCTTAGGGACCACATGCGGCTTATCGTCAGTTGGTTTCAGGCTCTTTTCACCTCCCTTCCGAGGTACTTTTCAGCGTTCGCTCGCGCTACTATTGCACTATCGGTCTCGGGACGTATTTAGGATCAGAAGACTGTACCTCCCAGCTTCCCGCGCGATATCCAACGCACGGTACTCAGGATACCTTCAATCACGCCTCTTTCGTACGCTTACGGGACTATCACCCTCTAAGGTCCGCCGTTCCAGGCACGTTCGGCTCTGAAAGCCAGCGTGTACGAAGGTCCACTACTCCACATCTCCCCACGCTCACCGCATGGGGATTCGGTTTGTCCTTAGCCGTTTTCGATCGCCTTTACTAACGGCATCTCGGTTGATTTCTTTTCCTCCCCCTACTAGAATGCTTTACTTCGGGGGGTTCCCTTTCCTTGCGGAATGTCCCTTGCGGGACCGGAGTTCCGATTCGGTGATCGGTGGATCACAGGTTCCTTGCGCCTACCCACCGCTTATCGCAGCTTGGCACGACCTTCCTCGGCGCCCGAGCCCAGCCATTCCCCAACTGACAGTAGTCAGCTACACTAATGACGTTTGACAAGCGTCCAGAACGCGTGTGATCGGCGTCATCGGCTCCTCCGCCGGGTCGGCGGCGAGCCTAGCCCTTCCCCGAGGAGGCCATGAGCCTCAGCGGGTGCACATGCCGACCGAACAGCTGCGCCGTGGCGCGGCGGGTCGGCCACGGAACCTCTCTATTTAACGCTCGTCGAAACCGGGGGGGAAGCCGCGCACCGGTACTTCCCCGAACCGCGTCGGGGAGGAGGAGGGAGGGACGGAGTTGTCTCACTCCGCCGTGAGGACATAGAACCGCCGGAACGACTATACCACGAATCGAACAGATTTTCCCGCGCTCAGGCCCCGAATGGCGCGATTCTCTTCCTTGGCGGTAGCCCTCGTCGTAGGCATCGTCCTGCTCCTGACCGTGCCGGGGGTCCTGGCCACAGGAGGGACCGACGGTCTAGGTACCGGGGGACCGACGGTCGGTTCGATCGCCGCGCCCGGCCCCAACGTGAACGCGAGCCTCGCTCTCGCGCCCGGCCATAACCTCTCGAGCTACTTCTGGGGAACGAGTGTCTCGCCCCGGGTCCCGTTGGCCCCCTACGAAGGCGACCTGGTCGCGGGCACGCCGACCAACGTGGTCGTCTGGCCCGGCGCGTTCGCGGGGGACGACTACAATCCGCTCGGAAACTACGCCCGCGGAACAATCTGGACGTATGGGAACAGCCAATCCACCCCGCCCAGCAATGAGAGCGAGTTCGTGGCCTGGTGCCGGTCCATCAACTGCACCGCGATCTTCCAAGTCCCCGGAGAGATCAACGACCCGGCCATCGCCGCCGACATCGTCGCGTACACCGTCAACAAGACCTACACCGGCCCGATCTGGGAGGGAGGCGTCGAAGTCAACGTGACCATCCCGGGGCTCGATTTCCGGCCGGCCTTCTGGGAGATCGGCAACGAGCCGGCGCTGTGGCCGTTCTGGGGCGAGCCGTGGGGGACCTGGTCCGCCTACCAAACGCCGAGCCCCCTCCAGTACGCCCAGGAGGTCAACAGCTACGTCCGGGCGATGGACGCGGCCAACGGGTCCTACACGCCCCGGATCATCGGGCTCCCCGGGATCGGCCGGGCCAGCTCGCTCGCGACCCCCGCGACCTGGATCAAGGACGATATCTCGCTCAACGGCCCGAACCTCTCCGGGATCGCCATCCACATCTACCCGGCCCGAAACCTCCCTTCGGGCCAGACAGCCCTCGTGAACTTCTACAACCAGATCGAGAGATTGGACGCGAGCTCTCTTGACGGTCGGATTGGCCTCGACGAAGCGGCCATCCTCACCGCGTGCCAACTCGCCGCCTGCGGCCCCGACGCGAACGCGACGCTGCCCATCTTCATCACCGAGGTCGGGACCTCCCTGTCCCACTCGTCGTTCGGACCCTACAGCCTCGGTTTCCCGGGGGCCATCGGCATGGCTCTCGAGGGGATCCAGGCCATGAGTCTGCCCAACACCACCATCGCGTCGCTCGACCTCTACCAGGCCGTGGCGGACACGACCAACTCCTGGTTCAACCTCTCCGACGCCGCGCGGCCGACGTACACGCTCTACACCCGGATCTTCAACCACCTCGGACCGGATGTGTTTCCGGTGAACGTCAGCGGTGACTCCAACCTGTCGGCGGTCGCCACGGTTGCGGCACGGGACGGTGGGCGCGTCGACCTCCTGGTCGCGAACGACAACCTCACGACGAGTGCGACGTTCGGATCCGGGTTCATCAACGACTCGGCCTTCTCGCCGGGCAGCGCTCCTCCTGCGGGATTCGTCCCGGGGGCCCCCGTCGAAGTCTGGGAATGGAACGCCACCCCACCGGCCTACAACGCCTCGCTGGGCGTCACGACGTCCGACCCGGCGACGGCCGCCCCGGTCGCCATGTACTTCGCCCACGGCCTCCCTGCGAGCTGGACGGTCCCACCCCAGTCCCTCGCCCTCTTCGAGACCTACAACGCACCGGCCTACCCCGTGAACTTCACCGCGAACGTGCTCGTACCGGGGTTCGCACCGGTCGGCCACTGGTTCATCCAGGTCGGTGGGTGGCGGATTGCTTCGGCCGCGCCGAGCATGACGCTGCTGATGACGCCGGGCACCTACCCCACCTCCGGGTTCCCGCTCCCGGTTCCGGCGAAGGGGTCGGACCCGCGGTCTCGACTCGTTCCCGATCTGCCTGCCACTACCACCGTCTCGAATGCGGGGACCTGGGTCAACTTCACGTTCACCCCCCAGTGGGGACTCATCCTCTCCTGGAACACCAGTCGGGGCTCGGTCCAGGCCCCGGCGGCCATGGGCAGAGCCGGAACCCCGCCGAATGGCGGGCTAACCTGGTGGAATGATTCAACCCCGTTGAGTCTCCAGTTCCAACCGAACCCCGGCTACGCGTTCGACCGCTGGAACGGTGAGGGGAACGGCGGTTTCAACGGGTACAATCTGACCGCGGTGCTCATCCCCCACGGGCCGGTCGAGGAGCAGGCCATTTTCCGCCCCGGAACCCAGGTCACGTTCGAAGAGCAGGGGCTCGCGGCCGGCACCCCTTGGAACGTTTCGGTCCGGGGATTCGAGGTCGGTTCGACGACGCCGACGGCGTCGGTCTACGAGATCCCGGGTCGCTGGTCGGTTCAGGTAGGCAACGTCACCGGATACCAGTTGATCACGCCGGGCCAGGGCGCCTGGTGGCAGAACACGATCGTCGTCGGCTCCACATCGCTGGCCTTCCCGGTGAACTTCACCCCGCTCCGACCTTTCCCGCCCCTCTACCCTGTCTCGTTCACGGAGCAAGGATTGCCCACCGGCCATAGTTGGACGGTCACCGTCCGCGGCATCTCTGGAAGCACGGGTGCTCCGACCCCCCTCCTGTTCTCGGAACAAGCGGGGGACTACGCCTTTACCGTCGGGTCGGCCGGAGGGTACCGTCTCACCACCCCCACGTCCTTCACGGTCGGGAATGGCCCGCTGTCGATCGGGGTCGTCTTCGTTCCCGAGAACCTGGTCGTCTGGGAAGAGACCGGTCTCGGGCCCGGATTGAACTGGTCGGTGGTCGTCCAGGGGGCGCCGGTGGCCGGCGCCGGAGGGTGGGTGACAGCGAACCTTTTCAACGGGTCCGTCCCCTTCGTCATCGCCAACGTACAGGACTACGTCGCGACCCCGCGGGTGGGGACGCTCGACTTGACCGGCAGCGGTGCTACGGTCGAGGTCCGTTTCGTCCGGGCCACGTTCCCCGTCACCTTCGCCGTGAGCGGCTTGCCCAGCGGGAGTCACTACCAGGTCCGTCTCTCCAACATCACCCAACGGAGCACACTCCTCTCGTTTGGGTTCCAGGTCGTGAACGGCACCTACACGTTCGACCTCGCGGCCCCTGTCGGGTACTATAGCGTCCCATCGCATGGAACCGTCACGGTCAGCGGACAACCCGTCGTGCTCTCGATCTCAATCCTCCCCGTGGGTCGGGGCCCGAACCCTCCTTTTGGTCCGTTGCTAATCTCGGCCGCGACAGCGGCGCTAGCTTTGGGTCTCGCCGGGGCCGGGGTCTTCCTCTTCCTTGGAGTGGTCAGTCGGCGACGTGCGTCCGAGACGCCCCTGCCGGTCTCCGCGCCAGCCCCTTCGATCGTGATGGATGGGGACACCCGCCTTCCGATCGACGGTCCGGAGGAGGGTCTTCCGGCCCGCCGCCCGAGGTCACGAGGTCACTCCCCCCAGTCCTAAGCACGGCTTTCGTCCCCCCCAAGGAGATTCCGAAGGCGGGGTCCGGTACGGCTGTGCAATCACTTCTCAGACCATTCCGAGATTGCGTACTTTGGTCCGGGGGAGTGAAGAATCGAAACGCGGTCACGGCACTCGCATTGTACTTCCAAGGCCGATCCCACCCCCGACCGTCCCTCGATGACCCTGAGGCCCGCGAGAGCATGGGGACCCCCGTGAGAGCCTCCAGCGGGGGTCGATCTCCCCGTCTCAGTTTGTCAGGCGCAGGGTGACGAGGTCGGAAGGCCTATAACACGGAATGGTACAGAGCGGGGACCCCCGGGTCTCCTCGAATGGTGCGGTCCTACTCGTTGGCAGTGCCACTCGCGATTCTGGCGGTCGTCCTCCTCGCCATTCCGGGGACCTTGGCCACCCGGGGAGTAGGAAACGGAGTGACTGCGTCCTCCCAACTTACCCCGAGCACGCCGGGGACGGCGACCGTCGCCTTCACCCTTCTACCTCCGTACAACCTCTCCAGCATTTTCTGGGGGTCGACCATCTCGCCCCGGGCCTTACTGCTCCCCCACGAGGCGGACCTGGTCAATGCCACGCCCATCCGCACCCTTGTGTGGCCCGGCGCGGCGGCCGGGGACGATTACGACCCGTTCTACCACGGCACCGCTGGGGGGCTGTGGGCGAGCAACAATACCGTCACCCACGCTGAAACCAACGAGAGCGAATTCGTGGCCTGGTGTCGACAGATCCACTGTCAGGCCATCCTTCAGGTTCCCGGGGAGATCAACAACACCACGATCGCCCGGGAGATCGTGAACTACACGGTCTCGAACGTACCCGTGTTCATCAATGGGACGAAGTACCAGGGTCTCAACTTCCGTCCCGCGTACTGGGAGGTCGGTAACGAGCCCGGACTGTGGGCCAATTGGAACCAAGCCTGGGGTCACCGGTCCAGAGTCGCCCAGAACCTCACGCCCAACGCCTACGCCGAGGAGGTGCGAACCTATACGATCGCGATGGACCAGGCCGACCCGACCTACACTCCGCCGATGATCGGTCTGCCGGGCCTCGGGAAAGGGGCGTATGGTGGGTCCGGGCAATGGATCAACGCCACCATCGACGTCAACGGCCCGAATCTCTCGGGAATCGCCCTCCACGTCTACCCGGCCGCCAAGTACCTCCCCACGGGCACGATGCCGGCCAAACCGGACCTGTCGCTCTTCTACGCCTCCCAGGAGGGGGCCGTTTCGATGGAACGCCGCATCTACGAGGAAGCGAATGTCGCCAAGAAGGCCTGCCACAACGCGACGGCCCACCCGAACTGCAGGGGCGGGCTCATTCCGGTCTTCGTCACTGAATTCGGTTCCGCGTTGTCGTTCGACCAGTTCGGGAATGACAGCATCCGGTTCCCGGGGGCGCTCGCTGAGACCGTCGAGGCGATCCAGGGCATGAATTTCACGGGTACTTCGTTCGCGAACATGGACCTGTTCGGCACCGTGTTCAACACGAGCAACTCCTTGTTGGGCCTGAAAGGGGTCCCGCGGCCGTCGTACATCGTCTACAGTCAGATCTTGAGCCACCTCGGGAGTGAGGCCTTCTCCGTCAATGTCGCCACGAACCGGAGTGACGTCACGAATCTGTCCGCCGTCGCGACCCTCACGCCCAGTGGCAGCGGAAACCGGCATGACTTCCTCGTCGTCAACACGAACGTGACCGCGGGCGGGGCGTTCAGTACCGGGTTCCTCAACAGTTCCAATGGGTCCCTCAGCGCCCCCACCCGGGCCGCCGCGTTTCCGAGTGGGGCACCGGTCGAAGTGTGGGAGTGGAACGCGACCAATGTGACCCTTCCCGCGAACTGTGGCAACCCCGTCAACCACACCCTCTTCAGCTGCCCTTACTTTACGTCGGATTCGGCGACCCCGGCGCCAGTCCCGGTCTACTTTCCGAACGGTCTGCCGCCCAACTGGACCGTGCCACCGCAGTCGCTCGACCTGTTCGAGACCTATGGGGGACCGGCGTACCCGGTGCAATTCACGGAGTCCGGTCTCAACCTCGCCCAATCTGGCCCGACTCCCTTCTGGTCCCTGAATATCGGCGGTACCGAGACGTCCTCCTACGCGACCAATCTCACCCTGCTCCTCAGCCCCGGAACCTATACGTCCGTAGGGGTCCCGATCTACCTTCCGCCGGTCGGAACGAACCCCAAGGAGAGGGAGGAGCCGTTCCTTCCTCGGGCCACGACCGTAACGAGCGGTCCTCAAACGGTGACCGTCAAGTTCGCCCAACAGTGGGCGCTGAACATCTCATGGGACCAGGGCCGGGGCAATGTTACCGCCGTGTCGGCGGGGAACGGAACGCCCCCCACCTGGTGGAATACTTCCACGCCGCTCTCCTTGCAGGCCCGCCCTCTCCCCGGGTACGCGCTCACCGTGTGGTCCGGCGAGGGGATCGGACACTTTAGCGGGTACAGCCTGAACCCGACGTTCGCTCCCCGAGGCCCCGTAGAGGAGCAGGCCAAGTTCGTCAACAACGTGTCCGCGGTCGTCTTCGCTGAAAAAGGCCTCCCCGCCGGGACCCCGTGGAACGTCTCGCTCCGGGGACTCCAAACCAGCACGACGGGAAGCCAGACGACCTTCTACGAGATCAACGGCACATGGAACTACCAGTTCAGCAACGTTACTGGGTACCAGTTCAACTGGTGGGACCGGACCGCGCACGTGAACGGAGCCCCGGCGTACTACCAGGCGAACTACACGGCCCTTACCCCACCGTTCGAACGGTACAACGTGACGTTCGTCGAATCCGGACTCCCGGTCGGCACCCCGTGGTCGATGACGTTCGCGGGCGCCGCTATCGGACCCATCACAACTTCGACCCTCGTACTGAATTCGACCAACGGATCCCGGGGGCTCCTGATCCCAAACGTCTACCTCCCCGACGGGACGGGGTACCGCCCCGTGCGGAATGCAAGCGAGGCTACCGTCGTTGTGAATGGGGCACCCGAAACGGTCGCGATCGTCTTCGAACGGCTCTTTGCGATCGACTTTACTGAGTCCGGATTGCCCTCAGGGATCACCTGGTCGGCCACCGCAGCCCCGAACACGGTCGTCCAGGCCACCGGCTCATCGTCCAGTGACACGATCGTCCTCCTCGTGCCCAATGGCACCTGGGGGTACCAGGTTCCCAATGTCATCATCCCTGGCGGCTACGGCTACGGGTTCATTCGAACTCCCGGCGGAGCCGTCGTGAACGGCACCAACGCCTCCGTCGCGATCACCTTCGAACCCCTGTACCCCGTAGTCTTCGCCGAGGTGGGTCTACCCGTTTCCGTCCCCTGGCACGTGACCGCCCGGTACGGGTCGGGGACCGTCTCGGGACAGAATACGTCGCCCGCCTCCATCACCCTCTCGGAATTCAACGGATCGTACGGCTTCGATGCGTGGGCCACGGGGAACAGCTCGTTCAACTGGGAAGCGGTCTCGGCGCTCAACTTCACCGTCCTCCATTCATCGGTAACGGTGACGGTCGTGTTCCGGCCGGGCTACCGGATCCTCTTCGAGGAGAGCGGGCTCGGCGATCGGGTGGGATCCCACCAAGTGCTCAACTGGACCGTGCTAGGCCCGGGTCTCAACTCGACGACCGACGGGGCTTGGACGACCGCCTACCTCACGAACGGGTCCCACACGTTCACGGTCCCCGGTGTCCAAGATTACGTGGCCATTTCGCCCCGACCCGAAACCGTCCTCGTGCAGGGGGCGGCCGTCACCGTGGCCGTGCTGTTCGTGCGCGCGACGGTGCCCGTCACGTTCGAGGTCAGCGGATTACCGGGTGGCGCGTCGTACCACATCCGGCTTTCGACGCTCAATGAGACCGCGCAGGCCGCCTCCCTCGGGTTCCAGATCCCCAACGGTACCTACTCGTTCGACGTCATGGCGCCGGCAACGTACTTCGCCTCCCCGTCCCACGGCAATGTCACCGTCAAGGGCGGCGCCCCGGTCGTCACGATCGCCTTCCTGCCGGTCGGGCGAGGACCGAACCCTCCGTTCTGGACCCTCTTCATCCCCGCCGCGACGACCGCGGTCGTCCTCGGCCTCTCGGGGTTGGGCGGGTTCGCGCTGATGGGAGCGGTCCGTCGCCGGAGGACGGGAGCGGTCCTCTGACAGGTGTCCTGACCGGGGTTCCTGCCGCGACTGCACCCGGCCTCGCCCGCACTTACTGGCCCTCGTGGCTGCAAGGGTTCTTCGATTGGATCGTCGCAGGATGGCAGTTCCTCGCGCGCGTCTTCGCCCCCCTCATTCGCCCGGTGAGTGACTTCGGTCGTGAGTTCGGGATTCCGATCGGAGCGGTCCTGGTCGGTGTCGCCCTCGGGGCCATCCTGTTCGTCGGCGTCGCCCGCCTCGCCTCGCGTCCCGCGGTCGAAGGGGCCGGGACGAATCGGATCACGGCCGAGTGGCAGTGGAACGAGGACACCCAGCCTCCGGGCCCGCCCGGAACCGGCGCGCCCGCCCCGGTCGTCCGTGTGTTCGGAAAGGCCGGCGTGACCTTGGTCCGCATGAACGGGGCCGGAGAACATCCTTCCCTGGCGCTCCCCCGGGCGCGCGGATTTGTCTTCGTTCTCCTCGGAACCTTCGCCGCGATCTCCTTCGTCTTGCTCCTCTATTACGTTCGGATCTTCGCGCACTACGATCATATCGTCGCGCTCGCTGGGACGTTCCTCTACTGGCCGCTCCGATGGCCGGGGATCTACACCGTCGGCGCGAGCGCGCTCGACGTCCCCGACTACATCTTCCCGATGTACCTCGCCGGGATGCTCGCCTTCCTGGTCGCGAGCGGCCTCGTGTTCAACCGTCCCCGGTTCACTATCCGGCGACGTCTGCTCGCCTACTCGGTCGTCCTCGTCTATGTCGGGATCGAGATCGTCCTCGACGCCCTCCTGTTCACCGTGCCGGGGAACTCGATCCGGAACTTCGGCCTCCTGGTGCGAACGATGACCGGAGGGCTCTTCATGGCCCTCCTGACGTTCTGCGGGATCTACCTTCCGAAGCCGCAACGCCTCCCGGCCCGGTTCCCGCGAGACGTCGGTTCAATCCGGGCATTCGTCGGCCTCGGCTCCGTGGCGATCGCCCTGGCGGCCATCGGCATCCTCACCGTCTCGGCGCTCGTCCACGTCAGCGGGGTGTTGCTCCCGTTCACCCTCCTGCTGCTCTTGCCGATCCTCACGCTGACGATCTTCGGTGCGATCGCGCGTCCCCTCTACTTCCGCCAGGTTCGGAAGCGCAAGCTCCCCCCGCTCAGCGAGTATCACCCGTCCGTATCGATCCTGATGCCGGCGTACAACGAGGAGGAGTGGATCGAGGGGGCGATCTTCTCGGCCGACCTGGCGGCGGCCAAATACCCCGGGACGGTCGAGATCATCGTTGGATGCGACGGTTCGACCGACCGGACTCTGGAGCTCGCGCGGGGCGCGGTGGCCCGGTTGCAACACTGCCGCGGATTCGTCATCGACCTCCCTCACGGTGGCAAGTCGAACGCTCTCAACGGAGCGCTGGCGCTCGCCCGGGGCGAGATCGTTCTCCGATGCGACGCGGACACGGCCATCTCTGAAACTATCGGTTTCGGAGAGATGATCCGTCATTTCGCCGACCCCGAGGTCGGCGGGGTGCAGGGGGCGCTTCTGCCCCGTCAACGTGCCGGTTGGACGCGAAAGCTCCGGGCGCTGGAGGTCGCGTGGATGCACTACCTGCTCCGCCCCGCCGGGATGGGGACCCGCTCGGCCGAAGTCATCGACGGATTGTTCTCGGCGTTCCGTCGTAAGGACCTGGTCGACCTCGGAGGCTGGGTGCCGTGGAACGGGGAGGACACGGAGATGTCGATGCGGATCCAACGGCTCGGCTACCGGGTCCGCATCGAATTCGATGCCCTCGCGTTCGAGGACGTTCCTGAGAACTACGACGCGCTGCGTCGCCAGCGGGTCCGCTGGGCCCGGGGGATCCTGATGGCGAACGGCCAGCACTACACCTCGCTGTTCGGCCCGACGCCGGAGTTCTGCGGCCTCGCCGTGTTCTTCTGGTTCCTGCTCCTCGTCCGCGCCGGTGTCCGAAGCCTCGTCTACCTCTACCTGGCCGTCCTGATCGTCGTCCTCGGAGTCCCGGCCCTCGTGTTCACGGCCATCCTCTTCGTGATCGCGCTCGGGATCCGTGCGGTCCCGCTCGGCTACTTCCTCGCTCAGATGCGCCGGAAGGACGTGATCCCCTGGATCGCCTTCTTCCCGTTCGCGAGCATCCTGAAGCAATCGTTCCGGTTCGAGGCCCTCGGCACGTTGGGCCCCGGCGCCGCGCAGGAATACATTTAGACGGCGCGGTGGCGGCGCGACGGACGCACCGTCTCGAGGCGGACTCCGGCCCGGAGGCTCGGAGCGCTTACTCGCGCCGGCTCGTGAAGAAGGTCTGGTGGTGGTGGGGCCCCTCGTACCGGGCCGCCGCGAACTTGCACAGACCCTCGGCGTTCGGTTCGCACCCTCCACAGTTCCGCTCGGCCGGCACCGGCGCCCGGACGGGGTCCTCTCGGATCTGCCGGAGAGCGACCCGGAGCCAGCTCTGCTCCGCTTCCCCGTACGGGATCCGAACCCACCCTTCCCGCTGACCGCTCCCGGCCTGGTCGCCGTAGAGCACGATCCCGTAGGGGACCTTGCGCCCGAATGCGGCCTCGACCAGGCGGCACTCGGCGATGACCTGGACCGTGTCGAAGAGCCGGCCGTGGGCCTCGTGGTATCCGACGAACAGGTGCGTCTCCTTGTACTCGACCGGGACGAGCGAGCCGTCGGCCCGCTGGATGATGAGGTCGGGCCGACCGCGGAGCCCGAGCTCCGGGTCGGCGAGCGTCGCCCCCTTTCCGGCGAATCGGACGTCGGGACGGACCCGCTCCGGAGGGAAAAGCACGGGCAGGTCGTCCTCGCCGG
>JAKIWQ010000046.1 GCA_022749935.1 Thermoplasmata archaeon
GCGATGGACCGAGGGTCCCCCCATCCCGAAGACGGAAGTGGAGCAGCGCGCCGCTCGGGGCGATCTGTTCCCGCCCCAGACGACACGACACATCCTCGTCGAGCCGCCTCCGCGGCGGACGACGCCGCTGGACGCGCTCCTGGGTCCCCCGCGGGCGCGCCGACGGGCCGCTTAACGTCGGGAATCCGGTTCCCCCGGGCCTCGCGGAACCGCAGTGCCGGTCTCCGCGTAGGGCAACGGAAGCGACCCCTCGGCGAATCGACGAAGGGTCGCCGCCAGGAGGGCCACCTCGACCGGGTGCAGTCGGGCGCGCAACGACTCGGGGGTGTCGTCCGGGACCACCGGTATTCGCTCCTGCGCCAGAGGAGGTCCCCGGTCCACCTCGTCGGTCACGAGGTGGACCGTCGCACCCGTGGTCCGCTCGCGAGCCGCGAGGACCGCTTCGAGGACCTTCCGTCCGTAGAGGCCCGGGCCACCATACCGGGGAAGCAGCGAGGGGTGGAGGTTGATCGCGCGCCCCTGCCACCGCTCGACCCAGCTGCGAGGCAGGATCGACAGGAAGCCCGCAAGGACGACGAGCTCGACGTCCTGGGCTTCGAGTTCCTGCGTCAGTCGCGCGGCCCACACTTCGGGCTCCACTCCGTGGGTCGGGAGGACCAGCGTCGGGAGTCCCCGCGCGCGCGCCCGGGCGATGGCGGGTGCGTGCGGGCGGTCCGCGACGACGAGCGCGAACCGGACCGGGAGATGCCCGCCCGCGGCCATCTCGGCGAGCGCCTCCACGGTCGTGCCCTCGCCCGAAACGAGGGCCCCAACCGTGAGCGTTCGAGCCATCGGCCGACGAGCGGTGAGGGCCACTTGACGCTGACGGCGGCACCTGACGCCGCGTCCACCAGGGGTGTGCGGTACGTGAATGGGCTACCCAGTCGAGCCGGTCGAGACGACGGATTGCCCGCCCGAGGACCTCCACCGACTCTCCCCACTCGCTGTAACTCAATCAGGCGAAGGCCCAACGGTCGCCACGAGAACCGGTACGAGGGGCGGGGCGGCGCATCGATGGGCCCACCGTTTCACACCCTCTGACAGGTTACAAGTAGGCCCGCCGACTTCGACTCCTGGCCATGACGGAAACCCCCTCGAAACTGCAGCGCGACGCGGCCCGCAACATCGTGACCAAGTACCTCCAGGTCCGAGCGGGAGAGAACGCGATCATCGAGTCATGGAACCACACGTTGCCCATGGCCACGGCGATGGTCGATGAGGTCCGCCGTGTGGGCGGTAGCACCCTCCTCGTCCACGAGGACGAGGACTCGTGGTGGCGGGCGATGGACCGGAGGCAGAGCAAGCTCCTCGGCAAGTCGAGTGGGCCGGAGTGGGCAGCGTTGAAAGCCGCGGACGTGTACGTGAATTTCTGGGGTCCGGGCGATACCGACCGCATCGAGAAGGATCATGAATACGGCGACGAGAAGACCTTCGACGAGGCGCTCGCTTGGAACTGGCCTTGGTACGAGGTCGCCCGGAAGGCGGGTCTCCGTGGTGCGCGAATGACCCAGGCGTTCGTGACGGAGGGACGGGCCCGGGAGTGGGGCATCCCCCGCGCGCGGTGGGAGGAAAGCGTGCTGCAGGCATCTCTCACGGACCCGGAGGAGACGGCCAAGACCGGGGCTCGGCTCGGCAAGGCGCTCTCACGCGGGAAAAAGGTGCGGATCACCCACTCCAACGGAACCGACTTGGAAGTCGCCCTGGCCGGGGTCGCTCCGCGATTGCAAGATGGGAGGGCCCACCCCTATCGCAAAGGAGACTCCCAATCGGGCATGCTGCAGCAAATCCCCGCCGGAACTCTCGACGTGGCGCTCGACTCCAAAACCGCAGTGGGGAGCTTCCACGCCAATCGCCGGACAAATATCTGGTGGCACTGGAGCGCCGGGGGAGCGCTCGAATTCGCTGACGGGAAGCTCACCTCGTACTCCTTCGACGAGGGCGAGGAGGATTTTGCCCGTCAGTACAAACAAGGCACGGCGGGGAAGGACCGTACCAGCGTTCTCAAACTCGGGCTGAACCCGACCGTCAAGGATGTCCCCAACCTGGAGACCGTCGAGGGCGGAGGCGTTAGCCTGCAGATCGGGGGGAACAGGTATCTCAAGGGCACCAACAAATCGAATTTCTTCACGTGGTTCTCTCTCGCCGGCTCCGAGGTCGCGATCGACGGGATCCCCGTCATCCGCGCCGGAAAGGTCCTCTAGTGCCGCGTCCCCTAGCGGCGTGACGGACGTGAATTGCTCCCATCGTGGATCCGATGGATGCGTCCCCCTGAGGGATACTTCTCACGCACCGTGCGGAGGAATCGCACGTCGCCGGCGCCGCTCTTGGAGTTGGAGAGGGAGACGCGGAACTAGAGCATCACCCGGAGATTGAGCTTCTCGGTGAGCTCCTTGTAGCGGTTCCGAATCGTCACTTCCGTGACCCCCGCCACCTCGGCGACCTCCCGCTGGGTTCGCCGCTCGCCGCACTGGACGCTCGAGATGTAGATCGCGGCGGCCGCCACTCCGGTCGGTCCCCGGCCGCTCGTGAGCTCCCGGTCGGTCGCCTGCTTCAGGATCTCGTTCGCGCGGGTCTGGATCTCACCTTTCAACTTGAGTTCCGAGCAGAACCGCTGGATGTAGTCCTGGGGCCGGGTCGGCATGAGCTTGAGGTGGAGCTCCCGGGTCATGAATCGGTACGTCCGCCCGATCTCCTTCCGTCCGATCCGGGACTTGGAGGCGATCTCGTCGAGCGTCCGTGGGACGTTGCACTGGCGGCAGCTGCCGTAGAGCGACGCTGCGACCACGCCTTCGATCGAGCGGCCTCGTATGAGGTTCCGGCCGACCGCCTTCCGGTAGATCATGGCGGCCGTCTCCCGGACGTTCCGGGGGAGGGCCATTCCGGACGCGATGCGGTCAAGCTCTGCGAGCGCGAACGCCAGGTTCCGTTCCGTCGCGTTCGAGACGCGGATCCGCCGTTGCCACTTGCGGAGACGGTAGAGCTGGGCCCGGTTCCGGGTCGGGATCGACTTCCCGTACGGGTCCCGGTTCTTCCATCCGATCTCGGTGGAGAGCCCTTTGTCGTGAATCGTGAGGGTCGTGGGCGCGCCGGTCCGGGCCCGCTTCTCGCCCTGCTCGGCGTCGAAGGCCCGCCAATCCGGCCCCTGGTCGATCATCGACTCTTCGAGAACGAGGCCGCACTCGTCGCAGACGATCTCTCCCCGCTCGTAATCGCGGGTCAAGTGGGATGAGCCGCAGCTCGTACACCGGGTGGGAACCACGATGTCGTCCGGTCGGGTCGCCGACTTCTCGGGAGCAGCAGGGGCTTCGGGTTCCGGCGCCGGCGGCTTCACGACCGCCGCAGCCTTGGAACTCGGCGTTGCCTTCATCTACTCCGCCCAAAGGGTCGCGCCGAGGACCCGCATCCCTTCTGCCGGGGTGAGCGCCCTTCGAGGGCGAACGGAGTAATAGGGTCGGGCGACCGGGCCGAAGACGCGGACCACGACGCCGCGGACGTCGCCCCGGTCGTCGGCGACCCGGCTCCGTTCCGGGGTCACGTCGGGTCCCGAGGCGCGGACCGTAAAATTCCCTGCCGGAGTCACGGCAAGGACGGTCCCTACCGAACGCGGTGTCGACCGGGCGCTCCCTCGCGACAAGTCATATAAACGACTTGCGATACGTATAAAAGAATTACGGCCGCTCGCGCAGTCGTCCTCTCGTGCGGTTCGCCGGGAGGTTCGGGTCGTCTAACCCATCGGGTAATGGCGGCAATTCCGGGGGAACGTACGGCACGAGGAACCCGCGGCGCGATTGTGCCGAACCCCCGTCGTCCCGGGGGCCGGAACCGGCCGCCGGCATCGGGGTCCGGGTCGAAAGGTCGGGGATCGGGTTGGGGACGGGCGGATACCCGAGGTCGTCGGTCGCGGCGGCCGCCGGTATCACGTCTTCGGGCGGTCGCTCGTCGCGTTCGGGGGCGAGGGAACCGGGCGGGGCTTCAGCCGCGCGGCGGTGTTCGCGGGTCAGCCGGTCGACTTCGAGCCAGAGCGACTCGATCTCCTCTTCCGGGGTACCGTAGCGTCGGTCCTCCGACAGGGCCGCTCGCACCTGGGACATGAGCCGGGCCGCGCTGGTCGCGTCCCGGGCCTTGCCCTTGATCCGTTGGAGGCGGCGCGCCAGGTTGCGTGCTTCCAGGAGGATCTCCTCCTCCTCGTTCTCGCTGATCCGGGGGAGCGCGGGGGCGCGGGGGATGCGCGCCACGGCCTTTCGGGTCTCGACCAGCCGTTGAGCGGACGTCGGGAGGTTCTGGTCCTGCACCGCCTGAAGGAGGCGGGAGAACGATTGGGCCGCGGCGGTGACCTCCTCGCCCCGGTCCCGGGCCTTCCGGATAGCCCCTCCGAGTTGCTGCGCTTCCTGGAGGCAAAACTTGGGTACGGCGTCGTTCAGCACTGCAAGGGCGAGTGAGGCACTGGCGGCCGCCTTCTGGAGGGAGCCAGAGCTCAGAGTCTCGGCCATCAATCGTTTACGGGGATTCCCCACGCGAGCGTCCAGGATCCCGAGGTCGACACCGATTGTCCCCGCGATCGCGCGCAATTCGTCCGCGCGGCGAAGGAGTTCCTTCACCCAGGTCCAATCCTCGGCGACGCGGGTCAGTAGGAGGTCGCCCCGCTTGACGACCTGCTCGGCGGTCGCGAACGACCCCGTGGCGACGGCCTGCTCGAACGCCTTCTGGATCTGGGGAGTGGGGAAGGGAAGCCCGTCGGCTTCCAGGGGACGGGAGCGGGCGACCAGGGCCTCCATCCGCCTGTTGAGTTCGTTCATGCGGGCGGGGTCGATCGGCATGGCTACTCCCTCCCGCTCTCCGCCGCGAGCATCCGCATGAGACGGGCCAGGGTCTGGTCGGCCTCCGAAAGGTCTCGACTCTTCAGGAGCTCCGTGGCGCTCCGGATCTCCATCGCCGCCTCCCGGGCGGTCTCGCTGTCCGGAGGAAGGGTGCGGACCCGGGCCGCCAGGGTCCGGGCCTTCTTGAGGAGCCGATCGAGCGTCTCCGCTTCGGTCTCTCGAGTCTCCTGGGTCTGGGGAGGGAGGGTGGGCGGTCCCCCTTCCTGTTCCTCCTTCTCGATGGCCTCGATCTGGTGACGGAGCTCCCGGACGCTTTGGACCGCCTCGGAGAGTCGACCCTTCTTCAGGTGACGGGAGGCCTCGAGGTGGAGACGGCGTGCGACCGCGCTCGGGACATGCTCCTCGGGAAACCGGTCGAGCGTGACCGCGTGCCGTTGGAGCTCGTCTTCGAGCGAGCTCGGGATCGCTTCGTGAAGGAGCATGAGCGTTTGGGCGGCCGCCTGGGCGATCTCGTCCATCGACTCGTCGGTCAAGTTCGGCGCTTCGAGGCGGTAGCGGATCCCGTCGAGCTCACCGGAGATCTCACCGAGCGGAAGGCCGAGCTCCGCGGCCTCGCTCTTCAGCCCGTCGATCTGGGCCAAGAGTCCTTGGACTCCCTTCCAGTCGGACTCGAACTGGGAGACCTTGCGCTCGGTCTCGAGCAGGATGGCGGTGACCTCCTCCCGGTTCCCCTTGGAGAGCTCGTCCCCCACCTGATTCCACGACGGCCCGAGGGAGAATCGGACGCCCAACCGGCTGAGCGCTTCCCGCCGGTCGGACGCCGACCGGATCCGTTGTTCAAGCAATTCGTCGATGTCCCGTTCGAGACGGATCTGAGCGCTTCGGAGGGTCTCGAGCGCTTCGCCCTCGCGCCCCTCGGCCTCGTTGAGCGCCGCCTGGCAGAGCTCGCTCGTAGCGTCCGGGAAGGAGCGGCCGAGCTCGCGAACGAGACCCATCTTCGACCGGAGGTCTCGACTGAATCGGGCCACGAGCTCGGCCTCTGGGCTCGGTGCCGCGACCGGCCGGCTCGCGGGCAGCGGTTCCGGGTCGGCTCGGGCCGGGCCCGGGGATGTCTCCATGGAACGGAGTCCCTCGATCGCGAGGGCCGTCGGAAACCCGCACACCGTGCAGTGCGAGCCGGTCGGTGAGATCGGTTGTTCGCAGATCGGGCAGCTAGATGGCACAGATTGCTTCCGGAGCAAGGAAGAGACGGTGAGCGCGGGCTAAATGTCTTCCTGCTCCTCGAGAGACGTCCTCAGCCTCCGGAGAACGTTGGGAGTACGACGAGCCTCAACGCGCGCTCGATCGGCAGGTCGAGCGGCACCGGGACATCGTCGATGAGAACCGCACTTCCCTCCGGTGCGAGACCGACCCGACGGACCGCCTCGCGCACCGACGAACCGAGGGCCACCGTGAGCTGCTCATGCCGTTCCCGGGAAGCCCGAACGATCACGACCTCGATGGTGAGAAGATCCGTCGTGGGAGAGGCGCTGAGGGGGAGATTGCCCGCCGCGGGGAGGGTGTCCCGTGCGGCCTTTGAACTCCCGCGATGCATAGCATCACCAGATCTCGAATCTGGCGCCTTGGCCGAGCTAGGCTACCTCAGCACCGACCCCCTCAGGGCGCTGTCGTGAATTTGAGCCTTTCCGCAGACGGACGACCCGCGACCTCGACCACATCGCCATACCTGGCGCGCTCGTCGGCCCTCCACCGAACGGCCCTAACCCCTCCCCCGGCGCCGGGGCAGGCCTCCTCAACCGTCTGGGACCCGGCGGCCCCCGCGAGACAGGCGAATCGTGACCCTCGCCCGGACCAAGTCACCCCCGGTCGAGCCATGGAGCGCTGGATTCCCCTGCCCGCCGAGTCCCTACACCCCCAGCGGTACGGGGGCCATGTCCAAACCACCGTGCAACTTGGCCACGGATCTCTCCGGTGCCGGTCTAAGGATTCGTCGGAGGCCAGAACGTATAGTACAATGACTCGGGATAGTCCCGCCCCGAACCCCGCCTCACTTCGATTCGAACCCTCGCCGCGCGAGCGGAGCTAAAGATGGCGTCAATCGACCCCTCGCTTGGATAGACCAGGGTAATCTTGGTCGCAAGCGAGACAGTCCCGGGAAACCCCGCCATCTCCCGAGGGTGGCGTCTGAACGACTCTCTCCGGTCGATAACCTGACAGTCGATTCTAGGGCTCGACCATTCAACCCGACGAAACTTGCCCGATGTCATCACGATCGCGAACCCCGCGCTATCCACCCGGACCTCCTTCGGGTAGGGACCAAATCGGAGGACGAGCCCAAGGGCGAGGAAGAGAGCCGCGACGCCGAGGAATAGTGCCGTGAAGGCCGCGACGGTGCTGTAGTACTGCGAGGGGGGAATCGGCTGGCAAGTTCCGTGGGCGCAGACGTTGAACGTATGGGGAGACTCCAAGAGCAGAGGCAGGAAGAGCAGCCCCCATACTGCGACGAACACCAATCCTACTACGGCGAGCACGACCCCGACCTTTCGGCTGCTCGCGTTACCGCGAGCTTCCGCGCTACCCGTCAGGAGGAACGACCCGAGGGTCGTGGGAAGGACTGCCTCCTCCGAGGGCATCAGTGGCCGCATGGCTCAGCGCTTAATCGTGGTTCCCCCGCTGTCGCGCGCGCCTGGCCCGCGAGTTTGGCCTGTGACGCCAGATCGTCCCGACGATAGGGGCGTTCGCGGCCCTGGCGCCGGCCCCCGAGGATGCGACCCCGCGGCCTCCCACGAGGTTGTCTCGACGCACGCGAGGCAGGGGTTCCGATGCTATGGCGGTAAACTGGCTCGGGAGGCTACCTCAAACTTCGGGAGCGCAAAGGCGGCGACGCCCGTGAGCTTCGTTTCGAACCGGGGGCGGGAGGGGTGAGGGCCGCCTTCAGCCGGGCGATGGCCTCCACGGGCAATGGGTCGACCTTGGCTCGGTCCGCGAGGAACAGGCTCACGTGGTCGCCGAGCGCGAGGCCCTGGAGGAGCGCTTCGAGTCGGTCTTCGGGGGCGAGCGGGACTCGGAGCACGATGACCCCCTTCGACTTGAGGAGGCGTTCGAGGTACAGCGAGCTTTGTCGAAGGAGCGGCGCGATCCCGCTCCACTCCAACAGCACGACGGCGTACCGCTTCCCCTCCTCGGCCGGGAGGGCGTCCCACGCGACGATCGCGTTGTGGAGAAGCTCGGGGAGCTCGTCGAACCCGGCGAGCCGTTTGGCATTCTCCTCGAACTGGGTCTTCCATCGGCGGGCCAGCCCGACGAACGAACTCTCGGCGTAGACGATCGGAACCCTCGGGCCGATGGACGCAGCGAGCCGGTCGGCCACTCCGTTCGCCCGCGCATAACTAGCGATGGTGGTCGGCAGTCGCTCGGTGATCCGCCGGAGCCGCTCGTCGTTGGATTCCGGGAACCAAGGGTCGAGGATTCCGAGGATGCCCCCCAGGAGGTGGCCCACCGCCGCCCGCGGAGGAAGTCCGGAGGGGATCGGGAGGAGGGGGACTCGATCCCGTCCGGCGGCCTCCGCGAGTTGACCGCCGGAGGTGAGGACGATTCGGTAAGAGTTGGCACGACCCGCCGCCTCGTACGCGCGGAGGGTTTCCCAAGTATCACCGGAGTAGCTCACCAGGAACACGCGAGAGCGGGCCGACAGGGACGGGGGCGAACTGGACCCCCGTACGGTCGTGAGTCGGAGGCGGGTCTCCGTCTCCAATACCCCTCGGGCGAGTTCCGCCGCGATCCCGGACCCACCCATCCCGGCGACGTAGAAGTCCACCGGCCCGGACTCGGCGGGGAGCGCGAGTTCGCGGCCGCGGCGGAAGCCGTCCAGCAGCGCCGCGGGCAGGGCTGAGGCGAGCCCTCGGAGGGTCGCGGCGCCCGACGAGGTCGCTCGTGGCATGTCCCCCGGGGACCGGCTCCGAACATAGCCCTTACTCGGCGAGCCAAGCCGAAGGTTCAAGAGGTAGGGACCGCGTTCCTCTCTCGATGGTGGGGCCGCGCGGGGAGCGCCGGTAGATTGACCTCCGTGGCCGAAGGGAACGCAGGGGTTCCGTCGGGGGAACCACGCGTCTCCACCGGCAACGTCGGCGTCGACGCGATGTTGAACGGCGGGCTCATCGCCCGTCGACCCTATCTGATCGTCGGTCCCGCAGGAACGGGAAAGACTACCCTCGCGCTCCAGTTCCTCTGCGCTGGGATCCGGCGCGGGGAACGGGCCCTCCTCGTCACTCTCGAAGAACCACCCAACGAGGTCCGGGCGAACCACCCCGCGCTCGCACCGGAGCTCGCCCGAGTCGACGTCTTCGACGCCATTCCGGACGTCATGCGGTACGAGCGGGCTCCGTTCAAGGACATCGCCGCGGTCCGCTCCGCCACCCCGTTCGGGCAGGTGCCCGACTCGATCCGGAAGACCCCGGAGTTGTCGAGCGTGGAAGTGACGATCACCGCGCTCGAACAGATGTTGCGCACGGAGGTGCAGCGCAAGGCCTACACCCGGATCGCGATCGACTCCCTGACGGCGCTGCAGTACTTTTGCATGAAGGGGTTCGACGTCGTCGCGGGGGCCCAGACCTTTCTCCGTTTCCTCTCCGACCTCCGGGTCACCACTTTTCTGACGGTAGAGGCACCGCTCGAGGACGTCGAGACGCCCGAGCGAATGCTCGCGCGCGGCGAGATTCGACTGTTCCGCTGGGAGCGCGAGGACCTGACGGTCCGGGCCGTCGGCGTCGAAAAATTCCGCGGCAGTTCGCACGACCTCCGGCTCCATCCCTACCGGATCGGACCGACGGGGCTCGATGTCAACCTCACCGTCACCATCTCGCGCGACACGCGCCAGATCCTCGAGCCGCCGAGCGCGCATCCGACCGTCCTCCTCCCGGCGCCGGCTCAGGAGGAGGGTCCGTTCACGATCGAACTGCTGACGTACGAGGTCCGAGACCTCTTGCTGGTGGGCGCCGACCTCACGCCGATCCGGCGTCACATCGAGTTGGCCCTCGCGTCCGCGCGGGCGGGCGAGAGCGTCGAAGCGGCCGAGCACCTGGCCAAAGCACTCGGCGCGGGCGCATCGCTCCCGGGGAACATGGACCCCGCCGACCCGGCACTCTCCGACGAAGTGCGGAGCGCCCTTCGACGCATGACCGAACGGGCCGAGTCGAGTCGGGGTGGATGGCCCCCCGTCCGCATCCCAGAACCCCCGATCTTGGCCGCGAAGCTGGCCAAGATCCTCGCCGACACAACCGCCGCCGCCGATGCATCTCTGGTCCCTCGGAAGGAAGTCGTCCTGCCGACGCCCCCGACGATTCCCGCGCCGGTCGCCCCTGCCGCCCGGACTCCGAGCCGGGAACGACCCGTCCCGCCCGGCCGCATCCCCGCCCCACCGGTCGCCGTTTCCAAGACCCTACTCCCTCCGCCGCCCGCGCCGAAGGTCGTCGTACCGGCGGCGCCCCTCTCGACGCCCCCCACCTCGCCGGCGCATCCCGCAACGGCGGCTCCGCCCGCGCGGCCGGGACCGCCGCCCCTTCCGAAAGCCGTCCGGATGCCCGATACCGTGCGCGCTACCGCGCCACGCCCTTCCTCCTCTCTTCCCCCAGCGGCACCGCCCTCCCGCCCCGCCGCGCCCCCCCCCACCCCGCCCGGGTCGCGGGCCGCCGCCCCCCCCCCAACCGCCC
>JAKIWQ010000047.1 GCA_022749935.1 Thermoplasmata archaeon
CTCGTCCGGGTCTACCCCGACATTCACCGCCGGGTGGTCGAGATGAACCGGCCGTTCGTAAAGGAGTCCGACCCGCTGCTCCCCGACGTGCTCCTCGACGAGAACCTGCGAGACCTCAAAGGCGACCGGAAGCCGGCCGGGTACAACCGCCAGGACGCGTTCGGCCTCCGGCTCATCTTCCCCCTGTCCGACGAACGGCGGATCGAATTCTACTTCACGAAGCCGGCCCGGTGCCAGGAAGTCGTCCAAATCACCGAACACGTCTCACAGCTGCTCCGCCGCCGGACGATCCGTCACACGGTCGAGTACGACCGTCTTCCCCTCGGCCCGCCCCGCGGGTTGCCGGGACTGGGCCCGGCTTCCCCCGTGGGTACCTTCGGTTCGGCCTAGCGATTCACTTGCCGGACGGCGGCGACCGCCGGAAGGGCCAGAACGGCGTGGGAGCGGGAGGCGTCGGCGCGGGGGTTTCCTCGGGCGGAGGCGGCGGAGCGGACTTGGCCGGTTCCGGCGAGGGCGTGGCCGGCATAGGTACGGCGTCCCCCTGGAGCCGGCGGAGCGCGTCTCGGGCTTTGGCGAGTGCGGCCGCATAGTCGGTGTCGCGGAGGCGGATCGACTCCGCTAGGAGCGCCCGGGCCTCCGTGGTATCGACCCGTCGCTCAGCCGCCCGCCCGAGGGCCGCGTCGATCAGGTAGTGCAGATTCATGAGTTCGCGATGGAGCGACTTCCGGAGCTGGAGGTCCTCCTCGGCGGCGAGCAGTCCCCGGCCCGCTTCGAGCCGGTGGCCGGCCTTTCCGAGCGCGGCGACCTCCTCGAACCGCTGTCGGACCGGTCCGACGCTGACCCGAAGCCCCTCGGAGGCGAAATTGATCTCGGTAACGAGGTCGTTGAGCCGACCGTTGAACGGTTCCACGATCGAATGTTCGAGCGACTCGATCGCCCGCCGGTAGAGCGCCTCCCCCTCGTTCAACCGCCCCGCGTCGAGCGCCACCCGGGCCTCGCTGAAGGTCTGCATCATGGGCGTCGTGTCGACGCCGAGCCGCTCCCCGACCCAGAGTCGTTCCTTCAACTCGCCCAGTCCCTTCTCGAGGGCTTCTCGCCGGCGCACGCGAGCTTGGTCGAGCTCTTCCCGCACCAGCCCGAGCGCGCCCCCGAAGTCCCCGCCCGAGCGTTGGGTCGTGATCTTCCCGCGGAGCTCGGCCCGACGGGCCTGCTCCACCTCGGTCGCGGGGGGTCCGCGCGCCATCTCGGTCTCGACGTCCCTCCACCGGGTCTCGACCACCCCTTCGAACACTTTCCGGCTCGCCGACTGAGCCCGCCCGATCGCCTCGCGCGCGATCCGCCACTCCCGGGCTCGCAACGCCGCCTCGGCCTCCATCACGACCGCCTCGACCGAGTCGACCTCGACCGTGAGTCCCTCCTTGCGGGCCACGTCGACCATGCGTCGGAGTTCACCGATCGGGCCCGCGAACAGCCGTTCGATCGCCCAACGACCGAGCTCGGTCGCTTCCCGGGACGCTCGGATCGCTTCTGGATAGTGGCCCTCGTCGAGCATCTGGCGACCTTCGGCCAGACGGGTTTCGGCTTCGGCGACGTTGGCCCCGAACCCGGCCGCTTCCCGGACCTGGGACTCCGCCGCCCCGAACGATTCGCGCGCCCGGCGATGGCTCTCCCGGCTCGCGACGAGGATGTCCGAAGCGAGGATCGCGTGCTCGAGAACGTCCGGGTACGTGTGTTTCTCGAGGAATCTCCGGGCCGCCTCGAGCTCGGCGAGCGCGGTCGGGGCCACCACGCCATCCTTCGTGGCCCGTTGGAGCGAACGCTCGGCCGCCTCGATCGACCCTTCGGCGATCCGTCGTTGGAGGTCGGCCCGCTCCAGCTCCGCCTCGCTCTTGGAGGCCAACTGGACGGCGTCGACCGGTCGCCCCTCGTCCAGCGACATCCTCGCCTGATGGAGGAGGTTCTCCGCGACCGTCGTGTCCCCGCCCTCGTTCCGGAGCCGGGTCACGGTCGCCCGGAATCCGGCGAGCGTCTTCGAAACATGATGGTACGTCGCTTGCAGGACCTCCCGCTCGAGTGGACCCCCCAGCTCGATGGCGCGGGCGTACTCCCGGTGGCCGAGGGCGGCCTCGACCTGTTCCATCGCGGCCCTCGAGACCCCGATGTCGACCCGGAGGAGGTCGGCCTGAGCGATCCCCTCGCGAGCCCGTTTGGCGACCCTCTCCGCCTGTTCGACCAGCCCCCGGGTGCCGATGAACTCGGACCGGGCGGCATCGAGGAGCGCCGCGGCCCCGACCGGCACCGGGAGCGCGATCCGCCGCCGCGCCTCAGCCAGAGGGGCAACGATGCGGTCGAGGTCGACGCCGGCGCCTCGGGCGATGTCGAGGTCCCGCTCGAGCGAGCGGAGGTTCTCCTCGAGGATCGGTACCAGGATGGCCACGAGCTCTTCGTGCAGCAGACGGGTCGCGGTCCGGGTCGCCTCCGGAGGGGCTGTAGCCCGCTCCGTACGAAGCGAGTGCAAGCGGTTGGCGAACGGGTCCATGGGCGCGGACAGGCGTCGCCCGTCCTCGAGGAGGCGGTCGATCTCCCCGAACAATCGATCGGTCTCGGACCGGGCCGCGGCTTCGTTCAGCTTCTGTTGGACGCCGTGGATCGTAGTTCGGGCGGCCCCAAAGTCGAGCGACTGGACGGAGAGCCGGGCCGCGCGGATGGGTTCGTAGAACGGTTCCGGGTCGACCCCGAGTTCGCGCAGGTCCCCGAGCAACTCCTGCGCGTGCGCCACCTCCTCGACGATCGATTGGGCTTCCGAGCGGGTCCGAACCGCCGTTTCCTCGAGGGCCCCCGAGAGCCGGTGGGCCTCCGCGTAGTGTCCCGCCCGGGCCGCCGCCTGGGCCTCTTCGAGCTGCGTGCGGAACTGTCCGAGGTCGAGACCGAGAGTCTCGAGCTCGACCAGGGCGAGCTTGGCGTGCGAGACCGCTTCCTCGCTCCGGAGCAGCTGCTGTTGCTGCGCGCGGGTACGAATTTCCTGCGATGCGCGGGAGGCTTTGACGAAGTCCCCCATGTTGAAGATCTGCTGAACCTCGTCGATCTGGCGCTGGATCTCGTCCCCAGCCCCGCCCATCGATTCGAGCACGCGGCGCTCCTCTTCGAGGAGGTCGACCAGCGCGCTTGCATGCACCGCGAAGACGGACGCAAAATCCCGCTCGGCGCGTCGGAGACTTTCAATCGCGCTGATGAGGTCCTCCTTGACCCGCAGGGTCACGTCCGCGTCGGCAAGGAGGCGGCGGACCGGGGAGGTCAGAGACTCGTCCGGAATGTCCGCGAACCCCTGCTCCATCTCCTGCACCCGGCGGCTGACGTAGGGTCCCGCGTCTCGACGGAGCTCGAGCTCCGCGCGCCCGAGGAGTTCTGCCCCGGCTCCGAGGTCGCCGGCGTCGAGGAGGGCGCGGACCTGGTCGAGGGTCGCGCTCGAACCGTCGTTCAGGAACCCGTGGTCGCGGGCGTACTCCCGAACGCGGTCGAGGGCGGTCCAGCGCTCGAGGAAGAGCTTGAGGGAGTCCCGGCCGAGCTGGGTCACCGACTCCCGGAGCAGCGTCCGCGCCTGCTCCACCTCGGCCCGGTCGAGGTGGGCCCGCGCCCGAGCGAGGGCCGCGTCGAACCCTTCGGGGGAGAAGCCGGCCCGGTGGAATCGCCCGACCATCTCCTCGAGCGCGTGCAGCTCTTCGCGCGCGGACTCGAGGTCCTCGGTGAGGCGACCGACCCGCTCGGCCGCCTCCTGGCTGGCCGCGAGCGCTTCGGAATAGATCTTGAGGCGGAGGGCTTCCCGGGCCCGGTTCATCGCGGCGAACACCTCGCTCGGGTCGCGCCCGAGGCGACGGGCCTCGGCGATCCGCGGGCGTACCTCGTCCAGCAGGGCGGCGACCACGGCGACGATCGGTTCTTCGGCGGCCCGGCGCGCCTCGGCGAGCAAACCTGGAATCTCCGCGGCAGGGACGAATGGCAATCGCGACAGCGCGGCATCGACCGCGACATGGGCCTCGGCCGGGTCGGTCCCATACTCCGAGAGCGAATCGAGGGACAGACGCAACGACCCCAGCACCTGGGCGGTCCGCTCCCGCAGCACCTCCCCGAGCCGCTCGACCGCGGCGTCGATCACGGGAACGGTCTCAGGCCACCGGTCGGGGAGGACCGCCGCGTCCGCGCGGACCGCGGCCTCGACCTCTCCCGTCGACGCTCCGTGTTCCTTCGCGACCGCGACGCGCTCCTCCGCCTCGGTCCGGGACGCGTCGTGACGGGCCTTGGCTTCCGGGAGGCCGTCCCGTTCGAGGGAGGCGAGGGTCGTGAGCGCTTCGGCGACCCGGCCTTCCTTGGCCGGTAGGACGGCCTCGTCGACCGTGCGAGCGAATTCGTCGAGCCGTTCACCGGTGAGTCCCGCCCAGGCGGCGAGGGACCTGCCCCGCGCCTGGGCGGCGGAGATGTTCTCGACCCCGGCGCGACCGAGCTCCTCCTCCACGCGGACGAGCCGGGCGACGGTGTCGGACCAAGAGGCGTCCGCGGGGGGAGCGGCGAGAGCCTCGATCTCGGTCCTCACCGCCGGCGGCACCGGGATCCCGGCTGAGGTGAGTCGCTCGACCGAATCGACCGTCCTGCGCCGACGTTGCTCGATCGCCGTCGCGACGTGACTCGCGAGATACTCGAGGAGCGCCTTGGATTGGAGTTCCACGCCCTCCCAGTCGGACCGCCGGACGAGCTCGTGGAGCTGGCGGGTCCGCTCGGGAACCTCCGGAAGGGTGATCCCTAACCGCTCGAGCTGCCCGACCCGTTCGTCGGCCTCCTTCTGGAGTACCTCACCGGCCTGGCGCTTCCGGCGGAGTTCCTCCGCCTTCTCTTGCAGGATCCGGGTCAGCCGGGACGATGGGACCGCCCCTACCCCTCCCGGCCCTGACATTCGTCTCGTTCCTGACCCCGGCCTGCGAAGCCGTGGGGCCTCGAGGGAGCGGGTACTGATTCATGCCCGGTCCCCTTTATTAATGAAACGAGAGAGGGGCGGGCTCCGGCCGCCGCCGGAGATGGGCCGGACTAGGTCCGGGTGATCTGGCGCTTGCCCATTGCGTCGAGGTACTGAACTTCCCCGCCCGGGGCGATCTGTGCCTTCGTCTCCGCGTCGACCGCGAGACTAAACGTTTCGTACGACTCGAGGTCCATCAGTTGGACCTCGGTCTCGGTCATCGACAGCACTTGGGCCTGGCGCTTGCCGATCATCGGCACTTGGACCTTGTGCGTCACCGGGAAGACGACGCTGCGCTTGCGACGGTCAAAGATCCCGACGGCGTCGATCCGAGCCTTCGCTTCCCCGTGCTTACCGGGTTTGGAGGTCTGGATGTTGATGATCCGACACGGCTCTTCGTCGATCAGCATGTAGCGTCCCTCCTTCAGTTCGCGGACCTCCTGCTGCGTCCACGCCATGGAAATCTCCCTCGGGAGTGCGGGGACGGCCCCCGGTGGATAAGAGTTGCTGGACCTCGCGCGTTCGCTCCCGGCGCCCCTCGGAAGAGAGGGTTTATTCCCGACGTCTCTCCTCAGAGTACCTCGACGCGGGGGTGGGTTCCATCGGGGTCCTCGCGGAGCGGTACCGGCCCGGGGACACCGAACGATCCGCACGGGAACTCTGGGCCGCTCGCGGTTTCCCCCGAGGGGACGGCGTCGTGGGCCGGTCCACCGCCCCGATCGTTCGCCAATTCGAAGGGACCCTGACCCCGGGCGACGACCCCGCCCTCGTGGCGCTGCGGGCCGTCGCCGCGGATGCCGATGCCCGGTATCTCGCCTTGGCCGGCCGTCGGGCGCTCGGCACGCTCCGCCGCGATGGAGAGCCCCCCGAGGAGGTCACGGAGAACCTGCTCCGAGCGCTCTCGGTCTGGACCGGAGGGGCCGCCGGTCAGCCGGTGGATTCCGCGGACCGCCGGAGCCAGGTGGAGGCGATCCTCGGGCGAATGGCCGCCCGGGGGTTGGTGGCGACGCGGGACAGCTCCCTACGGATCTGTCCTTCCTGCGGACAGGCCCGGAGTCCGGAGCGGATCATCTACCAACAGGAAGAAGGGGACACGTACCTCATTCGCTTCCCGATCCCTGAGGGCGACGGGTACGTCCAGGCCCTCGTCTGGGTCGACGCCCCCTGGAGACTCCTCGGGGCCAGTGCCCTTCTCGTCAACCCGAACCTTCCGTACGTCATCGCCCGGTATCGCCGTCGCGGGGTCGACGAGCGGATCCTTACCTCGCGCCCGTCGCTCGAGCGAATCCAGGAGTGGTTGCCGGGTGCGGAGCTCGAGGTTCTCGAAGAAGGTCCCGGATCCCGCTGGCAGGGACGGGCCTACCAGTACCCGCTGAGGAACGAGTTCCCCATGGGCGGTGACCTCCTCCCGCCGGCGGGCACCGTCCTCGCCGTCCCTGATGTCGGAGACAGTGGTACGGGAATCGTCCCACTCGTCCCGGGCCACGGAGGCACGGACGCCCAGATCGCCGACCGGTTGGGAGTGTCCGGCTGGCCGCTCGTCACCGCACGCGGGCAACTCGCCACCAATCTTTCGCACAAATATTCTGGACTCGACGTCCCGACCGCCAGCGAGTTCGTGGCGCGAGACCTCTCCGAAAGCGGGGGAGTGTTCGCCCGGCTTCGGGTCCGACGCGGCGTCCCTCACTGCTCGATCTGTGGCACCGCGCTCGTGTGGGCCCCCGGTCGGGCGTGGTGCCTCGAACCCTCGCGCCTCCCTCCCGAGCGACGAGACCTGTACCACCGCCTACTGCCGCGAGATCCGCCGGTCGGACAGGTGGAGGTCGCGGCCTGGCCGGTCAGCGAGCCCCAGACGTCGTCCCCCGGCCCGCGGACCGTCACCCTGCTCGAGTGCCCCCGGTGTGAGCGACTCGAACCCCTGGGAGCGGGCCCGAAATGCCCGTGCGGCGCCCAACGCAACCCGGTGAGCCGTCGACTGCTACCATCGATCTCCGGTGCGCTGGGGGCCTGGGCCCGGTTCGACCCGTTTCCCCCCGGGGACTCCGTCTGGCTGTACATGAACGAGCGCCGCCGGGCCCCTACCCTCGTGCATCATCTGGCCGTCATGGCCAGCGTCCCCGGAGTCCCCTCGGACGTGGGCCTCACCCTCCTCCCCGGCGTACCCGAGGGCGGCCTCCCGGAGCTCGCCGTCCAGCTGGGGGCGGATGCTCTCCGGGCGGCCCTCGTGCGGGGCCAAGACCGGGAGCGTGCGGGACTGACGTTCGCGGACCGGTGTCACCAGGAAGCCCGTCGGCTCGAGCGGTGGTGGAACCTCGCCCGGGAGACGCTCGACCGATGCGATCCGTCCCTGCTCGCGACCTTTTCCCAGCCGATCGCAGGGTCGCTCGCGGAGTTGGAGCCCGAGGACCGGGCTGTCCTCGCCCGGTGGGAGCGCGTGCGGCTGGCGGCGCTCGCCGACTACGATCATCAGGCCCCCGGCGTCGCCCTTCGGCGGGTGGCCCGGTTCCTGGCCAACGACCTCGAGACGTATAACGGCCGGGTCCGGACCCGTCTGGACAAACCCGGGACCACCCCGTCCCGGCGAGCCGCCCTACGCACGCTCCACTACATGCTCCGAGGCAGCGCCGTTCTCCTCGCTCCGGTGGCGCCCCACATCGCAGAGACCGTCTACGGCGCCCTCGTCCCGGGTCGCACCAGTCTCTTCGAATCCTCTATCGACCCGCTGGATTCCACTCTCCTGGATGAAGACGCGATCCGGGCGTGGGATCGGTGGGGTTCCGTCCTCCACGCGGTGGACCGATTCCGACGCTCCGTGGGCCTGGGGCCCACGGTTCCGGTACCGGTTGTGACGGTCCTGGTCGGCACGGACGAAATGGCACAGAGCCTTCGGACCGACCGACCGACGATCGAACGCCTCACGAATGTCACCCGGTTCGAGGCGTTCGGACCCTCGGGGGCTTGGCCGGGGAGGCAACGCTCGGTCGAGCCCGTCGTCGCAGAGATCCAACGCGCGTACCCCGCGGAGGCGAGTCAGATCCTCCATGTCCTGCGACGCATGCCGGCCCGCCGGCGGTCGGAAGCGGGAGCCACCGACGAACTCTCGGTCGTCGTTCATGGGTTGTCCCGAAAGATCTTCCCTTCGATGGTCGAGTATGTCGAGCGCCTGCCCGACCGGGTCGTGGCGGTGCCGTGGGCCCTCGGCGAGATGTACGCCCAACTCCCGGCCCATCAGCCGGTGCCGACACGCACTCCGCCGCCGGTCTCGCCGGACGCCTTCCGTTTGATCTCCCGCGTCGAGCGGGCCCTCGCGAAGGGAGCCGCTCGGGCGCCACCGGAAACGGGTCCTGTCCTGATCGCCGCCCTCGATCCCCTCGCGAGCGAGTTGCGCGGGGTCGGCCGACCCCTGGCCCTGTACTTCGGAGTCCCCGAGGTGCGGGTGGTGGCCCCCGGCGCCGAGTTCCTGCGAGCCGACTGCTTGTTCGGGCGAACTCGTACGGGAGTGCGTTGGTGGGTCCTCCTCCCCGGTCGGGCACGGCGCCTCCCTCGGACCAAACACCGCGAACACCGGGCCGCGCTCCCGCGGGTTCGGCCCCATCTCTCGACCCCGGAGCTCCACCTCGGCGAGGTCGATTTCACAAGCGATGAGGAGGTGACCCGGGGCGAACAGATCCGAACCCTCGGTCAGGACCTCGACGCGGTACTCGGGGCGCCCCTCATGGGCCCTACCAAGGTGGCGGGGGCTTGGGCTCTCGGACTGCGCTCGGTCGCCGACTTCGGGTCCGCCCCGTTCGAGCAGATCATGGGCCTTCCCGGCTTCGGGCGGCCGATCGCGGAGTCCCTGGTCTCGAAGCTCGGAGGCGTCGTACCTCCTGGGAGCCGCGGCCCCGAGACGGGGAGGTCGACCGAAGCCTCGTCCGTCGTGGTGGTCCCTGATCCCCCTCCCTTCCCTCCGTACTCCGAGGTCCGTCCGCCACCCACCGGGACCGCCGGGCCTCGCGGAACCGACGGGAGACCGTCCCGTCCTGCTCCCCGAGCGCTCGCGACCCCGCCCACCCTGCGCGTCGCCCGACGGGAACCCTCCCCCCTGCCGTCGGAGCTCCGACCTGTCGCCGCCACTCCCGTTCCGCCCCCATCGACGGTCCCCGGGGCCTCTGCCCCGGTGCAGGAAGCGACGGCCTCCCCAGGCCCAGGGGAGCTCGGGTCACCCACCCGTCCCCCGGCCTCTCCGTCGACGGCCCCCTTCGACACGGCGTTGCCCGCTGGAACTGTTGGAGAGGCCCTCCCTTCGGAGGAACGCGCGGTCGCCTCGGACCCGCTCACGGGGAGCGCGTCGATCGAGGTTTCGCCTGCTCCGGGAACGGTCGAGGGACTCGAAGTGTCTGCGTCGGCTCCGCCCCCGGCCGAGGCGATCCTACCTCCGATCCCCTTGGGAGGCGAGGACACCGGTATCACGCTCGCCCCGGAGACGTCCCTGGAGCCGTCTGAAGGGGCCGTGAGAGCGTCGCCCTCGGATCCCGAAACGGACACCGCGCGCCTGATCGCCGAAATCGCCGCCCCGATCCCTCTCTCCTCGTTCCCTCCCGAACCCTCCGGCGCCACGCCGGACTCCCCTGAGATCGTTGTGGCGGAACCGGTTCCACCGGAGGCAGCCGCCGAGGCAACGGAAGGGGCGCCCTCTCCTTTCGAACTCTCAACGCCCGACGCCCTGTCCCCCCAACCCGGGGATCCGGCGCCTCCGACCCCCGGCCCGCTCTCGGGGAACCCGGACCCGCCAGAGCTCGCGTCGCCGCTGCCGGTGGAAACGCCGGCCCCCAGTCCCCGACTTGAGGACTCACCGGGTTTCGATCCCGGGGGGCTCGCCGAACCCCCGGCTTCTACTCCGGACTCCACCGCCCGGGGCGACCCTTCCGGCGCTGCTCCGGGAATCCTCCCGACGCCAGAATCTCCCGTTCTTGAGCCGACACCCCTCGCGTCGCCCGACTCCTCGGGGGAAGCGCCCGAGCTTCCCCCGGCAGGCGTCCCCTCGGTCCCGGAGTCCCCGCCCGGTTCTCCGGAAGACTCCGCAGGTACCGCGCTCGACCCGACCGTGGACGCGGCCTCCGTCCCTTCCGACCTCGCCTCCGGCGTGCCCGTCCCGGGGTCTCCTCCCGCCCTACCAGGGGAGGAGGACTCCCCTCAGGTCGAACGGTCGTCCGAATCGATGACCGGGACCGCGGACTCCGCGGAGCCTCCCACAGCGGTCGTGCCGGATTCCGTCGCTCCGGCGCCGGAGACCGTTCCTGAGGTGGCCGCGGAGTCCGCCCTCGAGCTGGATCCCGGGGAGGTGAAGGAACCGGTGGCGACCTCCGGGGTGGTGGTACTTGAGGAACCACCGATGGGGGCGTCGACGATCGCGGAGAGCCTCCGCGCGAACGCCACGGAAGCCGAACCGCCGGCCGTGGAGGCAACGCTCA